>JAFQEB010000090.1 GCA_017399225.1 Clostridia bacterium
CAGCGCTCTTCTATGGTAAGATGATGGTAGTTCATACAGTTCTCCTTTCGGTATTCTGGTGTGTGGTAACTCTATTATACCAGAGATCTGTATGAACTTCTTTTATTTCCTATAGTGTTGCACTTGATAGTATAATTCACCAGCCTGCAAAAATCCCCCTCCAGTCGGAGGGGGAGCGACCGTCCGGTTCTCCGGGCGGTTTTTATTTGGCATTCCCGAATCTCCGCCCGCTCAGCAAGACAGCCGCTCCACCGCGCCGCGCTGCGTGACGGGGTGCTTGTGCGTCCATACCGCAAAGGCAGCGGAGCCGTCCGACAGCAGGGCCACCCGGGGATGGCGTACATCCGGGTTGGCTGCCCGGCAGGCCCTGGCAGCATCCTTCACGGCGGCGGGCTCCCCCTGCAGGAAGGGCGGCAGGTAGCCGGTGTTGTCCGTAGCGAGGCGGTCAAGGATCATCGCGTCCCGCAGGACGTCACCGTCTGCGCCCAGGGAAAGGAAGGTCTCGTACACCAGCCGGGTCAGCGCATCCAGGCTCCAGCGGCCCTGGCGGGCTGCCATCCTTTCACCCAGCAGCAGATACAGCTCGAAGGGACGGATTCCCGTGTCCAGCGCCAGCTGCTCCGCAAGAGTGAAGCGGCCGCTGTTGTGGATGCGCTCCACCGCCTCGGCGGCGTCGTGCAGCCGGCGGAGCTCGGCGTAGGAGATCCACGGGGTCGAAAGCACCTCATAGGGCGGGTCTGGGGCAAAGCGCGCGCCCCACTCCTCCCTGCGAAGCCGGCTGCCGTGGATGAACTTCAGGAAGCCCAGCTGCAGCTGATGCGGCCCCAGGGCAAAAGCCCTGTCAAAGCTGCGGCCAAAGGTGGCAAAATCCTCCTGCGGCAATCCTGCGATCAGGTCGATGTGCAGATGGATGTTGCCCGGTGCAAGGATGCGCTGGATGCGATTCGTCAGCCATGCCATGTCAGTATAGCGGTCGCAGGCGTCCAGCGTAGGGCCATGGAAGGACTGCAGCCCGGCCTCCATCTGGAACAGGCCCACAGGCGCTGTGGCCAGCAGGGCCAGGGCTTCGTCGTCAAACAGGTCGGCGGCGACCTCAAAGTGGTAGCACACCTCGCCGATCAGCCCCTGGGCCTTGGCGTCGATGAGCCCCCGCAGCAGCGCCATCGTGCGGGCCTTGTGGCAGTTGAAGGTGCGGTCGATGAGTTTCACCGTATCACAGCCGGAATTGCCGATGCGGATAAGCAGGGCAAGGGCCTCGTCCACGGGCATGAACGCCACCGGCCGGGCTTCGGGAGCCTCTTTGTTCCCGCATCGGAGGTCGGACTTTTGCCCGCCTGGCGAGAACGATCGCTTGCCATCGCCGAGCGTATCCGGCGCCGTTTCATGGTGATGGCCGGAGAGGCAGAAGGCGCACCGGAACGGGCAGCCCCGCGAGGTTTCCACATAGGCCATGCGGCCGTTCAGCGCGGTATACCATTCGTCATCGTAGAGGTCGCTGCGGGGCGCAGGGGCCGGGGCCGGCGGGGCAGTGTGCAGCCCGTCAGCCGTACGGAAGCAGCAGCCGGGCACGTCTGCCGGATCGCCGCCCTCCAGCAGGATGCGCAAAAGGGTCGGCAGGCTTTCCTCGCCCGCGCCGCGCAGGAGGTAGTCAGCGGGCATCTCCCGGAAGGTCTCCGGCACGGAGAAGGTGGCCTCCGGGCCCCCGACGATCACGGTGATCTCCGGCCGGAGCGCCTTGACCCGCCGGATGAGCCGCGCGGCGCAGTCCCGGTTCCAGATATACAGAGAGACGCCCAGCACATCCGGCGCCGTGGCCATGATGCGGGCAAGGAGATCCTCCTGGGTGTCGTTGATGTTCAGGTCGCAGACAGTGGTGCTGACCGGCAGCCCGGAGGCCTCCACGGCTTTCTTCAGGCAGAAGGGGGCCAGGGGCATATGGATATACTGACTGGCAAGGCCGGTCAGGGTCAGGCGAAGGGGCATGGCGATATCCTCCCGGAGCAATGGATTTGAGCAGGGATGCAAGGGGGCGAAATCGAAACCGGGGCGAAGCCCCCCATTGAAATATTCTACCATAAACGGATAAGGATTTGCAATTATGGCGCTTGTCCTGTATAATAGGGTGAAGGATTGTCGAGAAAGGGGCTTTTGCCATGAAAATCCGTACGGTTCTCTGGGAAAGCATGAAGACCTGGGCCCGCCATTTCGGCGACCTGATGGGCGCTTATCTGATCCAGGCGGTGCTGCGGGCGATGTGCTTTGTGCCGCTGATGTTCCTGTGGGCCAGAGGGTATGAATACCTGGCATGGCTGTGCGTGCCGATGTATCTGCTCATCGCGCTGCCGGCAAGGCAGAACTATGCGCTGGCGATGCAGGACATGCTGCAGGGCGGCCGGGTGCTGAGCCCGCGGCTGATCAGCTTTGACGAGTATTTCCGCAAGCTGTGGCGGGGCGTGAAGGGCACGCTGAAAATGGCGGTATGGGCCGCGCTGCCCCTCCTGGCTGTGGCCACGCTGGTGCAGTTCTATCTGGGCGAGGGCGTGCTGAGCGGTACGGTCATGCGGGCCTTCGGCATCATGGAGCAGGACGGCTTCTCCGTGATGCGGTGGTTCAAGCTCTTTGGCAGCGACACGGTGGACGGCGTGAAGAACGTCATACTGGCCGTGGGCGCGCTGTGCATTCTGCCGGTGATCGGCTGCGCGGCCCACTGCGGCGTGCGTCACGCCCTGGCGCTGGAGGATAAAAAGCTTCTCAAGGGTCAGCGGCTGAAGCTGGCGGCGCTGTGGGTGCTGGGCTTTTGCATCTTCCTGCCCTGTGCGGCGGTGGTGCTCTTCACCCTGGGCAGCAACCTGAAGCTGTTCGTCAGCGGCTTTGTGCAGATGTTCCTGAGCCAGAGCATCACCATCCCCGAGCTGGGCGAGCGCCTCTATGTGATCGGCGGCGCCATCGTGCTGCTGTTCATCCCCCTGGTGCCCCTCAAGCAGCTGATCCCTGCGGTGGCGGTGCATCAGCAGATGCTCAGCACCTATAAGGAGATCGAGACGGATGTTGAGGCTTGATCGCTGGCTGGTGACCCTGGGTGTGGGCAGCCGGAGCGAGGTGCAGAAGCTGGTGCGCAAAGGCGCTGTTCGCGTGAACGGCGCGCCGGTTTCCGACCCCGGCAAGCAGGTGGATGAAACCACCGCGCAGCTGACTGTGCTGGGCCAGCCCCTGGACGGGCGGCTGACCCGACATGTGATGCTCCACAAGCCTGCGGGGCTGCTGACCGCCGCCAGGGATAAGAAGCAGCCCACCGTGATGGATCTGCTGCCGGAGGTATATGCGTCCATCGGCTGTATGCCGGTGGGGCGCCTGGACAAGGACACCACCGGACTGCTCCTCCTGACTACGGACGGCGAGCTGAACCACCGCCTGCTGGCCCCGGGCCGGCATGTGGACAAGACCTACCGGGCGCAGGTGGACGACGAGCTGAACGAAAGCCATGTGGCCGCCTTTGCCGCCGGGATGCACGTGCCGGAGGACGGCAAGGAGCCGGCCTTCGACGCCCAGCCCGCCCATATGGAGCTGGCCGCGCCGGACACGGGCGTGCTGACCATCCACGAGGGCAAGTTCCACCAGGTAAAACGGATGTTCCGGGTCGTCGGGCGCGAGGTGATCCGGCTGCACCGGCTGACCTTCGGAAGCCTTCAGTTGGATGCGGATCTGCCCGAGGGCGCCTGGCGTGAGCTGACGGAAGAGGAGATCGCCGCCCTCTACGCCGATGCGCAGATGCGCTGAATCAATTGACACAAGAGGAGAAACCCTCATGAATGATCAGTATTACACCGCCGACCCGCACAGCGAGTCCAAGCCCGTGCCCTGCGCCTTTCCTTATCGCGGCTATGGGCTGAACTTCATGACCGACGCGGGCGTGTTCTCCAAGGGCGAGCTGGACGTGGGTTCCCGGCTGCTGCTGGACGCGCTGCCCGCCCTGACCGGCGACGTGCTGGACCTGGGCTGCGGCTGGGGCGCCATCGGCGTGGCTATCGCCAAGGCCAATAAGCAGGCCCGCGTGGTGATGGCGGACGTCAACCGCCGCGCCTTGTCCCTGTGCCGGGAAAACTGCCAGCGCAACGGCGTGTCGGCAGAGGTCATCGAGTCCGACGGCATGGCGGAGGTCATGGGCCGCCGCTTTGACGCGGTGGTCACCAACCCGCCCATCCGCGCGGGCAAGCAGGTCATCTACCGGATGTTCGCCGACGCAGCCCGCAGCCTCAATCCCGGCGGCGCGCTGTATCTGGTGATCCGCAAGCAGCAGGGCGCGGAGAGCTGCGTGAAGTACCTCAAAACCCTTTATGGCGAGGTGGAGAAGCTGGATAAGTCCGGCGGCTTCTGGGTGCTCAGGGCCAGTGATCCAAAGGAGGAAGCAGACGATGAAGTTTGATCAGGAATACTTTGACGCCGGCCTGCACCGCATGGGCACCCGCTGCGAAAAGTGGGATGAGGCCCGCAAGGAGCACGGCGAGGACGTGCTGCCCCTTTGGGTGGCGGATATGGATTTCCCCAGCCCGCCCGCCGTGCAGGAGGCCATCCTCCGCCGCGCCGGCCACCCCACCTTTGGCTACACCGCCGAACTGGCGGACGACAAGCAGGCGCTGATCGACTACTGGCAGCGGCGCCACGGCCTGACCATCGCGCCGGAAAGCCTCGTGATGATGCCCTGCGTGGTGACCGGCCTCAAGCTGGCCATCCTGGCGCTGACCCAGCCCGGCGACGGCGTGATCATCCAGTCCCCGGTGTACGGCCCCTTCCGCATGAGCGTGGAGGCCACGGGCCGCAGGGTGCTGGACGCTCCCCTGACCCGCAACGCCGACGGCAGCTACGACATGAACCTGGCAGCCGTCGAAGAACACCTGAAGCAGGGCGCGAAGCTGATGCTGCTGTGCAGCCCCCACAACCCGGCCTCCCGGGCCTGGACGCGGGAGGAGCTGACCTCATTGGTGGAGCTGCTCCGCCGCTACGATGCGTATCTGGCCTCGGATGAGATCCATGCGGACTTCGTCTACGCGCCGGGCAAGTTCGTGCCGGTGCTGTCCATCACGCAGGAGAAGGTACTGTCCTTCTGCGCGGCGAGCAAGACCTTCAACCTGGCGGGCCTGATGCAGGCGGAATGTATCTGCCCGGACGAAACGATCCGCGCGGCCTTCTGCCGGGAAATGGATAAGGCCGGCGTACGCAGCGGCAACATCTTTGCCCTGGAGGCCACCCGCGCTGCCTACGAGCAGGGCGACGCCTGGCTGGACGGCCTGATGGCCTACCTCGCCGGCAACCGCGATCACCTGGCCGCACTGGTGAAAGAGCACCTGCCCAAGGCCGTCATGACGCCCATGACCGCCACTTACCTGGGCTGGCTGGATCTGACGGCCTACGGCTACGACGAGGAGGAGCTGATGCGCCGCACCATCGCGGCGGGCGTGCAGTTCACCGGCGGCAAATTCTTCGGCGAGAACGGCAACGGCTTCCTACGCATCAACATCGGCTGCCCCCGCCGCTACATCACCGAGGGAATTCGCCGGCTGAAGAAAGCATTGGAGGGCTGAGCATGAGCATGATCCATTCCGCGGGCGCTGTGCTCTACACCGTGGAGGACGGCCAGCGCAAATACGTGCTTGTGCGCGAGAAGAACGGCAGCTACGGCCTGCCCAAGGGCCATGTGGAGCCCGGGGAGACCCTGGCGGAAACCGCCCTGCGCGAAATGCGGGAGGAGACCGGCGTAACGGCCATCCTGCACTCTGCGGAGCCAGTGATGGTGGACGAGTACCCCATCGCAGGCGGCGACACAAAGCGGGTGAGCTGGTTCATCGCCCATTATGAGAACCAGACCCCCGTCGCCGACCGCTCGCAGGTGCTGGGGGTGCTGGTGCTGCCCGTCGACGCAGCCCTCAAGACCCTGACCTACGGCAGCACCCGGGAGATCCTGCGCAAGGTGGATCTCCAGCTGGAAGCAAAATAACACAGATACCAACAAGGCCCGGAAGCAGCACTGCTCCCGGGCCTTCAGACTATTCAAACCTCCATTCGAAAAAGTAGCGGGGGGGTTAAGGATGGCTTTATGTCTGATCTGGATAATCATAGAACCCGCCCTTGTGGAAGTTTTTATTTCCCAGCGGTGTTGCAGTCAGTCTGAAAATCACACATCCATCCGGACACACAACCGTTTTGGAGCATTTACCATCACCACCAAGGTTTTCAAGATCTCCTCCGCTTCTGACGGCTTCCATTAAGGGATACAACAGCATCATTGTTTTTGAGCAAATCCCATATCCGTCCTGATTGACAGGGCAACCGTAAGTGCAGGTATAGCGATCGCCAATCTCTTCGCCATTGCGGCAATATCTCTCGGTGTGATCTCCATGTAGAAATCCGGTCACTTCAACGCTGAATTCATATTCCTCATCATACCATTTCTTCATATTTCCTCCTAAAGATATCAGCTTCACTTTAGCGACATGACATATATCTGGCAAGGATTTTCCGTGCCCCAGAGTTCCTCGATAACTTCAAACTCCGCAAAGCCCAGAGACAGATAGAAGCGGTTTGTAACATCATAGTCTTTGTAGACCCCCATCTTCACAGTTTTGACCTGCATAAAAGAATAGCCTTCTTTTGCAGCGGCCTTCTGAGCTTCATGAAACAAGGTTCTCCCCAAACCATTCCTGTGGTACTCCCGGAGAACGCCCATAACTGCGAGTTCCACAGTCTGCCAGCCTGTTTCCTTCAGACAGAGGAATCCAGCGTAATCGTCTTTTTCCTTGGCGACAAAGAACATCCATTCGGAACACTCACGGATATATTGTTCCCTGCTCTCATCAATCTCAAACCAATCGTGAAGGTTTTCAAGGATTCTCCTTGCAATCGTTCTTTTCAGAGCTGTATCTCTGATCCTTTCAACCGTTCTACAATTTCTTTGTTCAAAAACCTGTTCGTCCAGCAAGGTCATTTTCTTCATAGTACACATAGCGGATTCCTCCTGTAAGCAGTTGTTTTCTTTGCATTGTGTGACAGGGCGAAATAGCATTTGTTGCAGATAACCGATGGCAAGGGGAAACAAAAAACCGCAGAATCCTCTGCGGTCGAAAATACAGTTCGATGCAGAGCGAAAATCTCAGTGGCAACACAAACCAAGCTGTTTACAAGCACAGCTTTTTGTGTATGCACTTGGATTTCCCGCTCTTTCCGAATTCTCCCTGCACCGACCTGCGGCCTGGGGAGAATCGGCAACATCACATCCTTTGGTTGATTTCGCCTTGTCGCAGTAAGTGTAGCATGGTTTAGGAGGCCTGTCAAGGGTTCAAGCCACGACCAATATCCGGTATGCCGACAGATGTTGCACTTCCGCCCCTTCGCTTCAAAAAGAACCTCTCTATAGCCACAGCCGCTTTTTCGACACGCAGCAAGGCCCGAAAGCAGCACTGCTCCCGGGCCTTTGCTTATTTCTTTGTCAGGATATGCCATATGTCGCTGCCGGTAAAGCCACAATTCCGGTACAGCATTTCAGGTCGTGCCGGGTTGTTGATCCGGCCGGAGACGGTAGCAAAATCCGCCCAGGGAACCATGCGCCGCAGCAGTTCATTCACGATGCGCCTTCCTGCGCCCCGTCTGCGATGCTGGGGGAGCACCTGGATCCACTCAAGCACGCCCTCCCCTGCTTCCGCATCAAAATCCGCAATGCCGCAGCCTGCAGGTTCCTGCGAGCCTTCGGCATAGGCAATGATCCACAATTCCGGTGCAAAAGCCTCCGTCTGCCGATAGTGCTGCAGCTGCTCTACGGTGACGGACAGATCCTCATAGCACCGGTTGATGATCTCTGCCATCAGCGGAAGATCCGCTTCTTCCGCCGTTTGGCAGCGGAAGGCTCCCTCCTGCCGGCCAATGCACTTCAGGTCATGCAGCAGGCGAAAATACGGCTCATCCTCAAAGCCGCTGTCCGGCGAATAATCCCGGTCATGCACGATCTTCATATTGCCGGGCACGCGGACATGCTTGTTTTTCCAGTATGGGATCGACAGCAGACCGCAGGGGTCGGCCCGGTATGCCGCAAGGGAGATCGCATCGCTTCCGTTCCGGCTCATCCTACAACGACCTCTGCGCCCAGCCTGCCCTGCCCGGCCAGCTGCTCCGCCTGCTCCGGCTTTGCAACGATCAGGTCGATGCGCAGGTTCTGCACCGCATCCCGCACGTCGGCCCAGTCCGTCACAGGCAGCACCCGATCCACACAGCGCAGCGCCCTCAGCGCCTCCCGCCGCTCCTCAAATGCCTCCGGGGCGCCGTCATCCACCAGCGCCACCGCCAGCCAGGTGCCACGGTTCTTCGCCTCCTTCAGCCAGGCGATCTCCTTCGCCGTCAGCATCGGGAAGGTTCCGCCCACCAGCACGCGCCGGGTCTCGCCGTGCATACGCCGTCTCTGCAGCGCGCTTTCAAAGCGCACGTTCATCTCGCTCTGCTTGACCTCGCTGGTCTTGTCGCGGGTCATCAGCGCATAGCCCATTTCCGCCGGGGTCATCCGGCCCTGCACCACTGCATTCACGCCGGTAACGATGGGCATATCAACGCCGTGGCGCTGCGCCAGCTGCATCGCGGCAGGCAGGGCGTTGACGCCCTCCACCACCATGCCGACGGCGCGGATGGCCTCCTTCGCCGTCATGCCCTGGCCCATCAGTTCGCCGCAGCGGTTGTTGCGGCTGTGGGCGGAGGTCGCAGTGACGATCAGGTCGCCGATACCGGCCAGGCCGTAGAAGGTCTGCTCCGAGCAGCCCATCGCCAGGCCCAGCCGCGTGATCTCCGCCATGCCGCGGGTGATCAGGGCCGCCTTCGCATTGTCGCCATAGCCCAGCCCGGCGGAGATGCCCGCCGCCAGCGCCACGATATTCTTCAGCGCGCCGCACAGCTCCACCCCCAGCACATCCTGGTTGGTGTAGGTGCGCATACAGGTGTTCATGAACACATCCTGCACCGTTTCCGCGACCTCCAGCTCCCTGCAGGCGGAAACGATGGAGGCAGGCATATCCAGTGCGACCTCCTCGGCATGGGTGGGGCCGGAGAGCGCCACGAGCTTCACATTTTCATGCCGGCCATCCCGGTTCATTTCGTCCCGGATAACCTCCGTCATCGTCAACAGCGTGTCCGCTTCGATACCCTTGGCCACGTCCACAATGATCTGTCCGTCTGGCACATGGGGCGCCGCTGCCCGGGCCGTTTCCCGCACAAAGACAGAGGGCACCGCAAACAGCAGGATATCCTTGTCCGCAGCCGCCCGGGCGATATCGCTGGTGAACTCCACCTCCGGTGAGATCGCCAGCCCCGGGAGGTTGGGATGCATCCTCTCCGAGGCCAGCTTCTGCGCTTCCTCGGGGAATTTTGACCATACCGTGACGCGGTGCCCGTTGCGCTCCAGCAGCCTTGCCAGCGCCACGCCCCAGGTGCCCGCGCCCAGGATCCCGATGCTCTTTACATTACTCATCATTTTCCCTCAATAAATCAGTCCTCGCGGGAGCGCTTCTCCCGCACAGATAGAGATTCGCCATCGGGAGGAAAACCCCTCTTTCCGGCGATTTTCAGTTTTCCTCCGCCATATCCGTCAGCAGCTGATGGAACTCCGGCAGCTCTCTTTTCAGGCGCACGAAGCGCCCCGCCGCATTCAGGAACACATGCTCTGATTCGCCCGTCAGGACGACCGTGCGCGCCTCCCCCAGTTTCACCAGCTCATACCGCATGGTCAGCCGGACGCCGTCGAAGGCCTTGACAAAAACGCCGACCTCCACCCGGTCGTCAAAGGTGGTGGGCGCGTGGTATTTCAGGTTCAGCGCCGTCACCGGGGACATCACGCCCAGCTCCTCCATCCGCGCGTAGGGCCAGCCCAGCTGCTCCATGAAGTCCACGCGGGCTTCCTCCAGCATACGGACATAATTCGAATGGTGCGTCACGCCCATACGATCGGTTTCATAGTAGTGTACGCGGTGTACGTATGGCTTCACGATATGGCCTCCTTACAGATTCGTCAGCAGCAGCGGCAGGCCCGAGAGCATCAGCATCACGATGATGACCAGCTTCATCGCCCGGGCGTTCATGCGGCTTGACAGCTTCATCCCCAGCAGCAGCCCCGCCGCCATGAAGGGCAGCAGGATCGCCGCCGTATGCAGGGACGCCGCCGTCAGCAGCCCGGACACGCTGTAGGTGATCACCCGGAACAGATTCTCCGCCGCGAAGATCATGCACATGCTGCCCTTATAGGCCGCGTCATCCTTCGTCACCCGGGCAAAATACGCCGCCAGCAGCGCGCCCACGCCGAACAGGCCGCACAGCACGCCCGCCGCCACGCCCAGGCTGCCCATCAGCCAGGGGGCAGGCCGCTTCTCCGGCACGCCGCGCAGCTCCCGCCAGAGCATCTCCAGGCCCAGGGCGATCAGCGCCGCGCCAAAGACGATCTTCAGCGCGCCCACATCCACATGCTTGAGCAGCAGCACGCCCACGATATCCCCGGCCAGCACCATCATAAGCGGCGGCAGAGAGAGCTTCCAGTCGATGCTGCGGCGGTGCCGCCAGGCCAGAAGCAGGTTGGTGGGCACGCACAGCAGCAGCTCCACCGGCGTGATCTCCGCATTGGAGCGGGTATATGCCATGGCGGAGGTCACCACCAGCGTATTGCCGATGCCCGCCACGCCCTTGACAAAATAGCCGACCAGCACGGCCAGCATCCACAAATACATATCCGTAGCCATTTATTTGCCCATATCCTTGTACATCGCTTCGTCACTGGCTGCATAGCCCATGCTTTCGTAGAGCCGGCGGCCTTCCTCGGTGGCGTCGAGGGTGATCTCCGTCACGCCGCGCGTTTCCGCCTCCCGGTGCAGCATCGTCAGCAGCCGACTGGCCAGCCCTCTGCGGCGGTATCCTGGATCGGTATACACATTCATCAGGTGTGCACGGCGGCCCGTTGGGTGCCCCGGCGTGGGGATGTATGTCTTGTAGCACAGTGTGGCGCAGGCCACCGGCCGGCCCTCCGCCATGGCCAGCAGGGTCGTCTGATCCGCCGTGCGCAGGAATTCCCGGGTGGCGGCAACAAAGCTGTCCGGGAAACGATAGCTCTCCGGATATCCGCACACCGCCCGCAGGCATTCCATGCGGATGGCAAGCGCGGCTTCCTCCTCCGCCTCGCCGGCACGGCAGCAGATCACCGGCACGTCGCCCGGCACACAGCAGGAGTCGAAGTACTGCTCCTGGAAATGCACCTGCGCCATGATCTCCTCCGCCATCAGAGACGTGCCCTGGGGCGCCAGCACCCACTTGTCCTCCACGTCGTTCCGGCGGCGGATCACCGCGATCAGCTCCCCCGTGAAGGCCGTCAGGGGCTCCGTTACGCCAAGCACATACACGTCCTGATCGTCCCCGTCGGCGGCCTTCAGGCCGGGGATATAGCCGTAGTTGACCGGATAGATCATGTCCGGATGCCTGGGATGGGCCGTCCCCATGGGGCGGTCGATGACGGCGGTATACAGCGCCATGGTTTCTCCTCCTGGATCAGGTGATGTCTTACCGGCCAAAGCCGGGCAGCGGCTGCCGCAGCGGCGCGGCGGTCGGCTGGGGCGCGGTGGTCGGTGTCGGCTGCGCCCCCTCTTGGGAGGCAGCCAGCAGCGCCTCCAACAGGGGATATGTCACCGAGCCGACCGCATTGTGGGTGATGATCCCGTCGGGACTGATGACGATGGTCTGGGGCAGCATGGTCGAGCCGTCGTAGGCCGGGAATACCGTTCCCTCCGCGTCCAGGGCAAAATACATGCCGTAGTCATGGCCGGACAGGAAGCGCTCCACATCATCCGTCACCAGCTCGGAGTGAACGCATATGACCGTTACCTCCTGCAGGTGACTGCGCTGCAGCTCGGCAAAATGCGGCAGCTCTGCCACGCAGGGATTGCACCAGGTCGCCCAGAAATTGAGGATGACCGTCTTGTCCCGATGCTCGCTGAGGGTGAAGGTTCCGCCCTCCGGGCCATAGAGAGGGACGGTGAAATCCGGCGCACGCATCCCGACCCGGGAGCCCACGGGCAGACCATCCTCCACCGCAGGCGCGATGGCAGTCGGCTCCTCCCCGGAGGGCAGGTTGCAGATGACCAGCACCAGCGCCAGCGCTGCCAGGGCGATCCCCCAGGCGATGCGCCGCCGGCTGCGGACACGGGCCCGCGTCTGCGCCGGTGCGGCGTCGATCTGCGGGCCATGCAGGACGATCTTCCCCGCCTTGAAGGAGATCGCCTTGGTGGGGCACACGCCGATGCACTCGCCGCAGTGGATGCACTCATGGTCGCCCACATGGCGGACGTCCATTCTGCAATGGGAAACGCAGCGCCCGCAATCCACGCATTTGGGCATATCGACCTTCACGCCGATGACCGCGACCTTTGCAAACAGGCCGTAGATGGCCCCCAGCGGGCACAAAAAGCGGCAGAAGGCCCGGTAGATGAACACACAGGCCGCCGCGATGATGACCAGGATCAGGAACTTGCTTGTAAACAGCTGTCCCAGCATGGGCACCTTATCCGCATTTGCCGGATGGGACAGGAGCCCCACCGCGCCCTCCACCGTTCCGGCAGGGCAGATATACTTGCAGAAGGCCGGCAGCGGCAGGCTTTTCTGTGCATACCAAAGGGGCAGAGCGATGACGAACACCGCGAGGATCCCATACTTCACCCAGGTCAGCGCCCGGGTCAGGCGGCCCTTTTTCACCTTGGGGGTGGGCAGCTTGTGCAGCAGCTCCTGCATAAGCCCTGCGGGGCACAGGAAGCCGCAGATGGTGCGCCCCAGCGTCAGCCCGAAGAGCAGCAGGATGCCCAGCACATAAGCGGGCGTCCTGGCACCGGAGGAAGCGATGGCATTCTGCAGCGCCCCCAACGGGCACGCGCCCGCCGCCCCGGGACAGGAGTAGCAGTTGAGGCCCGGCACACACAGCGCCTTGGCATTGCCGGTGTAGATATCGCCGGTGATGAAGCCCTTCACATGGGCGTTATGCAGCAGCGCCGCATAGAGCTGGATGAGTCTGCGCTGGGTGGGCAGACGATCCTTCAGCCAGCGGAGCACCTTACCCAAGGCCGATACACTCCGTACAGATATTGACCGCCTTGACCAGCACGTCGTAGAGGCCGCCGTTCATCACACCCAGCACGATGAGCATGGCAGCCAGAAGATACAATCCGATGCGGAGAGCCGAGGCCGGGAACGCCTCGCCCGCCTCTTCCCGCTTCGGGGAAACGTAGAGTGACCGCGACGCCTCTGCTGCACGGTCTTCACGCCCCGCAAGGCACTGCTGCAGCGCCGTCACGAGGATCAGCACCGCCCACAGAGCAGCCGGAATGCGCAGCTGCATCAGGCGCGTGCCCACCTTCTCCGCAGTGAAGGCCGGCGTCAGCGGGAGCCCCGCAGCATCCAGATTCTCCGGTGCGCGTCCCGCAAGGAGAAGCCCGACGCAGTGCCAGCACAGCAGCAGCGCCAGCAGAACGGTCATCGCGGCTGTCAGACACCGCAGCAGCTTTCCCATGCGTTTCATCTTCTTCCTCCCCTCCCTTAATACCGGCATTATACCACACACCTCCCCCGGAGGCAACATGCGCTTTGCACCTGGGCAGGGCATGGCAGAAATTGGCCTTTCGCGCGCTTTTCCACTTTTCAAACAGAATTTCCTATGATATAATTTTATGTATAGCATTCTGTCCAGCAGATGGATCGCAGCCTGTCCGGCACTGCATGAGCCCCTTCCCTACCCCGCCGGCAGTTACAACATGATACATGAGGTGAAATCCATGGCAGTCATCGGTATCGACTTCGGCAATGTGAACTCCTTCCCCGCCTTCGTCAAGGATATGGACGAAAGAACGCGCACCGGCGGCACGGAGCTCTCTTTGCTGCCTGCGGATATGAAGTTCAACAGCGGCATCCCCACGACGTATTTCTACTCCGCCAAGAAGGGTGAGAAGTTCGGCCATGCCGCGACCACCGTGCCGCCCAGGGCCAATCAGCGGAATCTCCTCAAGCGCCGCTTCGACACGAAGGAAGTGATCGACGGCAAGGAGATCCTGTACGACGAGGTCATCACGAAGATGATCGAGCACATTGTCCGCCTGGCCAACGACACGATGCAGAAGACCTACCTGCAGACCACCAACCTGATCTCCCTCGCCTACCCGGTGGAGTTCACCCATGCGCAGCTGATGCATCTGGTGCGCCTGGCCGAGGCCGCCACGCTGGAGGACGGCCGGCATGTGAAGGTCGCCGGCACCATCCGCGAGCCCGCTGCTGCTGCCCTGGCTTATCTGTGCAGCATCAAGGCCCCCAAGGACAATTACAACGTGCTGGTCTATGACCTGGGCGGCGGCACCTTTGACGTGGCCAGCGTCACCGCTCACCTGCGCGGCAATCCCATCAACGGCAATGTGGAATACTACGACGTGGTCAATATGGACGGTCTCAAAATTGGCGGCCACGAGTTCAACCAGGCCATGTACGACCTGTTTATCGAAAAGGCGGAGATGACCCCCACCGGCGGCCGCAAGGATCAGTGGATGACGGAGGCCGAGCACGTCAAGATCGAGCTGTCCGAGCAGGAGGTCGCCTACCCGCAGATCATTGACGAAAACGGCGAGCCGATCGAGATCGAGATCACCCGCGCCGAATATGAGGATCGGGTGCGCGATCTGGTGCAGCGCACGGTCAACTGTACCGTGGGCCTGCTGACCCAGCCGGGCGTGCCCACCCCCGACCTGATCCTCCTCACCGGCGGCCAGAGCCAGATGCCGCTGATCCGCCAGCTGATCACCAAGTCCTTCCCCAATTTCCCCCAGGACAAGATCATCATCTACAAGCCCCAGCAGGCCATCGCCTGCGGCGCAGCGCGCTACGGCGTGCTGGAAAAGGACCCTGCCGCCCCGGCAAGGCCCGCCGGCGTCGGCTTCGCCCCCGCGCCCCGCGTCAAACAGAAGACCCGCTTTGCCATCGGCGTGTGCGATATCCTGGACGCCAGCAACCGCAAGCATGTGGATATCCTCATCCCTGCCGGGACGGAGCTGCCCACCCCGCAGTCCGCATGGCAGGTGTACGCCCTGGCCCGCCCCCGCATGACCGACAGCACGCAGATCGTCGAGGCGGTCAAAAAAAGCCCGAACCTGTACAACCAGGATACGGACTTCCAGCGCACGATGAACCTGGTGCTGAACTTCAAGGAGCAAAAGCCCGCGGGCTACCGGATCGAGCTGAGCATCTATGTGGACGAAAAGGGCATCCTGCACGCCATCGTCCGCGACAGCAGGAACCATTCCCTCTCCGAGCACGCGACCTTCCAGCTGCAGAACCTGCAATGAGTACGAAAGGAGGCTGAGCCAGCGTGACCATCTACGGTCTGGATATCGGCAACGCCTTTGCCTATGCCTCCGTCCTTGAGGTGGATCCCCGCAACCCCGGGGACGAGCACAAGGATCCCCTGCCCATGCTGCCGGGCGCGCTGAGCAACACCGGCATCCCCACCGACGCTTACATCTCCCCCGAGGGCGTCATCACCATCGGTCAGGGTCGTTCCCGCCCGGCGGGTGCGCCGCCCTTCAAGAAGGGCCTGTGCGGCGTGGTGCGCGCGGTGAAAACCATCCTCCTGCAGGATGAGGTCGTCTGCCGCCTGCCCCGCAAGCTCCAGGTCACAGTCAAAACAGGCGATATCTACGCCGCCATCATCCGGGAGACCGTGACTGTCGCCAACGAGCATCGCCGCGAGATCGGCCTCATGCCCATTTATGATATCATGCTGGCCGTGCCCTCCACCTTTGCGGATCCCGAGACGAGCAAGCAGCTCATCTCCAAGGTACACGCCTGCGTGGAGAGCATCGAGCTCGACGGACGCCGCCTGACCCTGCACGGCACCATCCCCGAGCCCGCCGCCGTGGCGCTGGACTACCTGCACTACCGCAAGTTCATGGTGCCCCCGGCTGAGCGCCCCGCCGGAGACGAATTCACCGTCGCCGTCTACGATATCGGCCAGGGCACCTTCGACACCTCGCTGACCCGCATCAACACCGCCCAGGGTTCCTATGAGCTGCTGCGCCATGTGGGCGCGCCCATCGGCGGCAAGGATCTGGACAACACGCTGCGGGAGTACTTCCTCGCCCAGCTCCGCCGGGAGCTGCAGGACGATCCCCAGACCTTCCAGAACGTACAGAGCAGCGACCGCCTGTACGTCACCGCCAACGAGGTCAAGAGCGAGCTGAGCGCCACGGACGAGGTGGAGCGCGAATACCTGCTGCCCACCGGCGATTCCGTCTCCCTGACAGTGACCCGCGAGGCCTTTGAGCAGATGATCGCCAGCTACATCGAGCAGACGCTGGAAATGGTGCAGGAGCTGCTGGATTACGCCGAAGACAAGGGCGTGAAGGTGGACTGCATCGTCCTCTCCGGCGGCTGCAGCCAGATCCCCTTCGTGGTGGATATGGTACGGGAGCTGGCGGATGAATACGGCCTGCGCATCGATCGCTACCGCCCCAGCCAGGCAGTCTCCTTCGGTGCGGCGCGCCATGCCTGGAAGCCCGAAACGCTGGAAAAGTACACCGGCTATGACTACAGCATCCGCCTGGAGGAGGCCGGCAATCTCCATGGCCGCCTGCTGCCGGTGATCCCCTTCAACTCCAAGCTGCCCTTCACCACCCCGCCCATCACGCTCAGCTATCAGCATATGGGCGTCTACTGGATCTGCCGCACGCTGGACAAGGCTGACCTGATCAACGGCACGCCCCTGTGGAACTACCGCGTGCTGCGGAAGATGAAGGTCAACATCCTCCCCGGAGAGCAGTTCAAGGCTGTCTTCACCATGGATGAGGAATACATGCTGCACATCGAATGCCGCCGGATGAACGGCGAATTGCTGCTGAAGCTGTAAGCCGCAGGAAAGGAGAACCCCAACATGGCACAGGATCAGGAATTCCGCACCTATCAGCTGTACCAGCGCTATCACAAGCTGGTCTACAACACCCGGGATAATCAGACCTACATGCACTTCGGCAATGTGGCCCGCGCCGGCCTCAACCCCACTGAGGTGCTGATCAGCTACATCAAGAGCATGATCGAGGATATCATCAAGGACATCAACAGCCTGGGCGACTGCTGGCTGCTTCGCGCAGCTGCGGACAGGCTGCTGCCCACCGTGCATGTGCTGGATTACAGCGCCATCATGTATGTGTACGACAGCATCTTCAACCCCTCCCAGCGGCCCCGGCTGGATACCCGCTCCGTGCCCTACACGGCTTCCCTGACCGGCACGCCCGGCGGCCTGCTGTACCGCGACCCCCGTACCTTCGAGTTCTCGCTGGACAACCGCACCGGCAGCTCGCTGGGCGTCATCTGCACCAGCCTGCTGGCCTATGCCCAGAGCCGCAGCCTGCAGCATCAGCTGACCGCCTTTGAGCATGAGCGCAACACCCTGAACAGCCAGATCAACCACCTCAAGGACGAGGCGCTGGGGCTGCAGCATGAGCTGCAGGCTGCCCGGGCCGCCCTGACCAACCAGGCCAGCGCCGCCTTTGAAGCGGAGCGGCAGCGGCTGCTCCAGGCCGCACAGCAGGAGGCTCAGGCACTCCTGGACAGCGCCAGCGCCGCCAAGGCCGAAGCCGAGGCTGACCGTGCCGTCGCAGCCCGGGAGCGCGCCGCCCTGGCCGATGAACTGGAGGCCATGCGCCACCAGCACGCCCAGAGCCTTCAGACCGAAATGGCCGCCCATCAGAAGCGGCTGGGCGACGAGGAAGCCGCCATGCGCCGCCGCCTGACCGAGGACGTGCGCCGTGAGAGCGCGCTGGTGCAGGAGGAGCTCCGCAGGGAGCTGGACAGCTGCACCGACGCGGAGGAGTACATCAACGTCCGCAACGCCATGTGCGAAACCGCCAACCGGATGCAGAGCGCCATGACGATGAAGCTGGAGCAGTCCGTGGGCGCCTTCGGACAGACGAAGGACTCGATGCTCCGGGAGCTGGAGAGCGTCAAGGGTGCGATCGCCCAGCAGCTGGACGATTTCATCGGCCGCTTCAACATGCTTCGCATTGACGTGGCCCGCAGCATGGATGAATCCGCTGCCGCCGTCAGCGCCACCAAGGGCGAGATGATGCAGGATATGCAGCAGTGGCGCAGCCGCCTCTTCAAGCAGGACGCTGGCCGCCTGACCAACGTCTATGCCAGCCTGTACACCTACGCCAACCGCAAGCTGGCGCAGGACGTGACCCAGCTGCTGATCAGCCTGGATCCGCAGAAGGACGAGAAGATCGTCTCCGTCCTCAAGGGAATGCAGCAGAAGTGCGCCAGCCTGCTGGTCAGCATGGAGGCTGCCATGCGCGACCTGGGCATGGTGGTGTTCATCCCCCAGGCGGATGAAGGCTTTGACGACACCATGCACCGCGCCCTCAACGAGGAGCTGCTGAACGACGACACCAGCACCAACATCATCCGCAGCTGCAGCGTGCCCGGCGTGCGCATGGCCGGCGAGGATGGCCCGGTGATCAAGAAGGCCGAAGTCTTCCTCGCGGAGGAAACCGCCTGACCCTCATGCAATGCTGACCTGAAGGAGGCTCCCCTGTGGAAAAGCGTGTCATCTGCCCGGCCTGCGGCGCCGCTATGAAGGATCCTGAGCGCTGCGGAAGCTGCGGCCTTTCCCCTGCGGAGATCGCCTGCTTTGCCGATCAGACCGCCCTGGCCCTCTGGAAGGCGATCTACGTTCCGCCCAAGCCCACGGCGGACAAGCTGCTGATCCTCAGCCAGAGCAAGCTGGCAGTGCTCAACCCGCGCACCCATGCGCTGACGCTCTTTAACCAGTTTGAGCGTATGCTGACGATGGACGGCGTGCGTCAGTTCAGCATGTCAGCCGCCCACTGGGCCGCGCTGATGCTGGATGGCCATGTGGATGCCGAGGGGGACGACACCTATCAGCAATGTGCCGTGAAGGATCTGGCGGAGGTGAGCTTCGTCCATGCAGCGGACGCCTGCACCCTGCTGGTACAGGCGGGCCGGGTGATCGTGCGCGGCTACTGCATCTTTGAGAAGGCCCTGAGCGCCTGGACGGACATCGTTCAGGTCGTCATGGGCGAAAAGCACGCCGCGGGTCTCAAAAAGGACGGCAGCGTCATCATCGCCGCCGCCGACAGTGCCCCCCAGGCCCTGCGGGCACACCCGCTGTCCGCACCGCAGGGGGACTACATCCGCACCTACCGGGCGCCGGATACCTGGCGGGACGTGATCGCCCTTGAAGCCGGGGATAACTACATTCTCGGCCTGACCCGGGACGGCCGGGCGCTGGCCCTGGGCGAAAGCAGCGGAGAGCCCCTCTCTCTGGACTGGAAAGAGCCCATCGTCAGTATCGCCGCGGCGAAGGATCACGCCCTGGGGCTGACCGCCGGCGGCACGCTGCTGATCGCAGGCAAGACCCGTGCCCGCTCCCGCTTCGGCGGCAACCTGGCCGCTGCCGTAGAGGGCTGGAACCAGCTGCGCGCCATCGGGGCCAGCGGCGGCGTTGCTGCTGCCGTCACCGCCCAGGGCGAGCTGCGCCTGGCCGGACGGCCCGCCTATGCAGCACTCCCCTCCTCCCCCGACTGGGACAGCAGACTGCTGGACAGCTGAATATGCAAAGCGCCGCGCATGTCGCCGATTTTCGAACTAAAGTCGAAGGGCTTGCGAGCCCTCTGACACCTCCCGGGGGTTGTCGATGGTCTGAGTGCCGTGGACGCACACGTCCACGGCGCTCATTTTGTTTACTCGAACCCGCAGCTGGTCAGGTACCGATAGCTGCGGCGGAAGCACTCAATGGGGTCTTCGCCGTTGCAGTCGTCCTGCTCCACCAGCAGGAACTTCGTGCCGGCGGTTTCTGCTTTCTCAAACACCCGGTCGAAGTTGATATTGCCCTCGCCGACGACAGCCATCTTCCGGCCATAGGCAAAGTCCTTGAGGTGGATGACCGGTACCCGGCCCGCCAGCCTTTCGATCCACCGGGCCGGATCGCCGCCGCCCGCCTGGATCCAGAAGGTATCCAGGGTGAAGCCCATATCCTCCGCCGGGATGACCTCCGCCAGCCGCTCGAGGATGATCTGCTTGCCGTCAGGGGTACGCTTGAATTCCTGGTCGTGGTTGTGGTACATGAAGTACCGTCCGCCCTCGCGGATCTGCCGGGCGATGGCCGGGTAGGTCGCCATGAAGGCCTCATAAGTATCCGTCTCATTGAAGGCATACCAGCCCAGGCCGATGTTCTCGCAGCCAAAGGTATGGTGGTCGGCGATGACCTGCTCCAGCTCGCCCGTCAGGCGGGGCACAGGGATGTGGGTCAGCACGCAGTTCAGGCCGTTCATGTCCAGCTGCTCCTTGAGCCACATGGCGTCGTAAGGGCAGGTGCCGGAGATCTGCACGGTCTTGTAGCCGATGTCCGCCACCTTGCGCAGGGTCAGGGCGAAGTCATCGAGCATCTGGCACTGGTTACGGACGGTGAAGAATTGTGCGCCGATCTGCATGGTATGGGCCTCCTTTATTCGGGCTGTTCGAATGTCTCGTCACGCAGATAGCCGTCGAGCCAGCTGCTATACTCATTCAGCTGCAGGGGAACCCGCGGCAGCTTGCACATGATACCACCATCCGGATTCTCCATGGGAAGGACATAGACCTCGGTTATTTCAGTTCGATGTCTGCTGAATTGACGCAGTTCCTCAAAATAGTCCAGAATGCGGCTGAAATTCTCAGGCCCATCAACAACTGGCATCGCCGGGGGTAATTCTTTGATTCTGCCGCCAGCAAAGGCAAGGGTCAATATGTAGCTTGTGGAAGAATAATGGCCGAAAGCCCGCATGGACTGCGCCGCTGGCGATTCCAGGTTCGCGCCTCTGAATATAGGTGCATCCGGGAAATTGGCAACCCAGCCTTTTTTCCCATCGTCAAAGACCACACGTTTCGGTACAACTTTACACTCGTAAGCTTCAGGTGCAGTATCAGTAACGGAGTTCCTTAGCCAGATGCAGCACGCTTCCCAATCCTCGGCGTCATAACCATCTGCTCGCAGTTCAACACGGATTCCCCGTCCAGCGCCTCCGATTGTATCCACTACAATGCTTGATGGATTGTACGAGGTGACCGTATGTCTGTCGCCGCTAAACGCCGGCGGCGCATCCTCCGGCATCAGGAAGGGAACACGCTCCTGCCCCGGCGGGTCAAACGCCAGCACCGCAAAGGGCTCTGCGTCCTCGTCCACGAACAGTGCCTCCGGCGTGTAGCCGAAGAGCGCGGCCATCTCCTGCGCGGCCTCCTCGGAGAAGACACGCTCCTCATCATCCACCGCGAGGATGCGACGGAACTCCGCCCGGGCCGCCTCGTCCGGCAGCAGCGCGTCGAACACGGACAGATCATCGCTGTCCGTCATTGCCTCATCCTCTTCGTCAATGAAGCCCACATGGACATGCTGCACGGCTTTTCCGTCCGTCGCGCCGATGTACAGGAAGTCGCTATCGAAGTTCATGAAATACAGGATGGCCGTGTGCATTTCCTCCGCCAGCTTGCGCAGAAACTCCATCTGCCCGTCGAGGCTCTCCGGCATTTCCAGCGCGATGGTCATCCACGCGCTCTTTTTGTCATGGTGCAGGGGCAGCACCAGAGAGGCGTCCGCTGCATTGCATACCTTGCGGTAGCCGAGGTTTTCAAGTCCTTCGCGGATCGCCTTGCGGGTCGCGGGCGCCGTACCGGTCTTCTTCACCAGCGCGGCAGAAAATGTGTAGCCCATATGCACCTCCGAATACACATGCAAGTCGTCTTCATGCGGGTCAATCCTCCAGCAGCAGCCGCAGCATACGCTCCGGGTTCTCCAGGAAGCGCCGGGTACACTCGTAATGCTCAGTCTGCCGGTAATCAACCGCACGGATCCCATTGCCGCTCAGCTCCAGTATGGTCGCGCCCGGAAAGGCCATCAGAATGGGCGAATGGGTAGAAATAATAAACTGGGAATCATCCCGCACGAGTCTGTCGATTTCGACGATCATGTCCATCAGGCGCATGGGCGACAGCGCTGCCTCCGGTTCATCCAGGATATACAGCCCGCGTCCCCCAAAGCGATTGGTCAGCGCCGCCATAAAGCTTTCCCCATGGGATTGCTTGTGCAAAGAGACGCCGCCATAGCTGTCGATCACCCTGTTTCCCAGGCCGGGCTCTGCATCCATCTTTTCGATGTTGGACGCCATGTTGTAGAAGCTTTCAGCGCGGAGATAGAACCCATCCCTTGGATACCGGTACTTCGCCAAGGCAATGCAGGAATGAAGCTCCGAGTGGGAGGCGAATGTCGTAAAGTTGAAGTTCCGAGTGCCTCCTTCAGGATTGAAGCCAAAGTTGACGGCGATCGCCTCCAGCAGCGTTGACTTACCCGCCCCGTTTTCGCCAACAAGGAAGGTCACAGGCGAGTCAAACTTCAGCTCCTTGCGTTCCATCAACCAGCGCACGACCGGCAAGTCATTGAGATAGGAGTGCGCGGGCAGCGGTCGTTTCGCAAGAACGCTGCCGATATAGAGCTGGTTTTGTCTTTCCATCATGGTTTTTTCTCCCTTTGATACTCGCTCATTTGCATACACTCGTTCAATACATTATAACACTGACAGACAAAACAAGCAAACGGCTCATATAGATGTTGACACAAAAAAGCGCCTGTCGATGCCAGGCGCACAACTAAATCAGCGTGTCGGGCAAATTGACAGACTGGGGTTATCTCTGAAGCAAATAACTCCGAACCTGTTTTCAATCGGAATCAGGTTCGGAGTTCTTTTGTGAAGTGGAGCATCACTTGACAAATCCGAACCAAAGGCCTGATAGACGGCATCGAGCGAAATCGTCTCGGTGCCGTCCTTATAGTTGTAAGTCATCACCAACCGGTCATCATAAACATACACGCTGTTGACGAAAGTGTCAATGATTTGTTTCTGATATTCCAGATCGTCGGGATCGCCATACTTGAAGCGGCTGATCCACGTCACGATCTGCTCCTTCGTGAACCTGGGCTTCTGCAGCTGCTCCTGCAGGATGCTGACGTTCAACTCCTCGCGACGCGCTTCCAGAGCCTGCAGACGCTGCTTTGTTGAGGGCGTGATAATACCAGCCTCGATGGCGTTGAGCATGTTCTGGATGGATTTCTCACATTCTCTCAGCTGCTGCTTCAGCGATGGAAGCAGGGTGCTTTCCTTGTCCTGATAAGCAATCAGCGCGTCGGCAATGCGATCGATCACGTCATCACGCAGCACACGTGCGATGGTCGCTGTGACCACGGTACGCTCGATCCAGCGCTTCTTGACGGCCTTCAGCGTGCAGCCCTGCTTCCGCTTTGCGCCGCCGCACTTGTAGTAGTAATGCACCTCGCCATTGCGGCTCCTGCCGCTCTCGCCTGCCAGCATCCGCCCACAATGGCCGCAGAACAGCTTCGTGGTCAGTAGGTATTCCTCGTCCGCCTTTGCACGAGCAGGCGCATGGCGGTTGACTTCCATGCGCCGCTGAACTCGGTCAAACAGCTCCACGTCGATAATGACAGGCAGCTTGTCCGGAATGACGATTTTGCCGTAACGGTATTCGCCGATGTACTTCCGGTTCTTCAACACCGTGCCAAGGCTGCCGATCCGGAACGGCAGTCCCTTTGCTGTGCGGATACCCCGCTCATTGAGGGAAGCCACGATATCCGTCATGCTCTCCCCTTTGTCATATCGCTGGAAGATCTCCTGAACGATGGGCGCGGTAATCGGGTCAAGCTCCATGACGCCGTCCGGGCCCTTCCGCAAGCCCAGCGGCACCGTGCCGCCGTTGTTCTTTCCCTTCATAGCATTCTCCATCTGGCCGCGCTGGATTTTCACAGACAGCTCGGCGGAATAGTATTCGGACAAGCCCTCCAGCAGGGATTCCAACAGGATTCCCTCAGGGCTGTCGCTGATGTTCTCTGTGGCAGAGATCACCTTGACACCGTTCTTTTTGAGAATGTGCTTGTAGGTTGCGCTGTCATAGCGGTCGCGAGAAAAGCGATCCAGCTTCCAGACGAGGATCACGTCGAACAGATGCTTTTCGCTGTCGTTGATCATCCGCTGGAAATCCGGGCGGTCTGCCGTTCGTGCGGACATTGCGCGGTCGATGTAGTTGCCGATAATGGTGATGCCGCTGCGTTCAGCATAAGCCATGCACTCGCGTAGCTGGCCCTCGATACTCTCCTCACGCTGGCTGTCCGAAGAGTAGCGCGCATAAATCACGCCAGTCATGTTTTCACCTCCAATCTGCTGTGTTCGGCATGTAGCCGGTCTTGACGTTGTGCAGAGCGGATGATTCCAGCTTCTGCGCTCGCCGTTTGGTTAGATGATAACGCCGTGCAGCCTCTGCATGGGACAGGGGCGCGTCGTCACCGAAGCCGTAGCGGACGCTGATCCAGGCATTCTCCCGCACAGGCAGTTTCGCAACGGCTGCTTGGATTCGCTGGGTATTCTCCTTCTGCAGAAAAATCCATTCCGGATTGTGTTCATAGCTGCTGGCATCCGGTGAGCAGCGTTTTTTGTTGTCGCTCCATGAGGGTTCTCGCGGCTCATGGGTAGTCTCCTTCTCCGCGTGAGGCAACACTTTGCGTAGGACATCGCGGATCGCATTGTGGATGATCCGCCTTGCATAGGTCAGGAAGGTCGCATTCGTTCCTGGCGAATAAGTTTCAGCCGCCCGCAGCAGCGCGATGGCTCCCTCCTGTGTGAAATCATCCGCATCCATCCACAGCCCCGGATAGTGCCGGGCATAGGCCAGCGCGATGCTGCGGATGAATGAATAGTTGGCAAGGTACAGCTGTTCAGCCGCTTGCCGGTCGCCCGCCTGAAAGGCAAGGCACAGTGCTTCGTTGGTCTTGCTGGTTTCCTTCATTGTCTTTTACCTGATTGAGAATTGAAAAGTATTGTAGCAGTCCCGTTTGGATTTGCCCATGGGCAGCGGTCATCTGCTCGTTGTATGCTTCCGGCACCTCCATCATGGCCATAGTCCCCATGATGCCGCCGACAATTTGCTCCGGGGAGAGCTGATGCAGGTCGATGCCGTCCTGTCCTTTAGTCAAGGTTTCGGTCATTTGCTGCATGGATTCCTTCGTGAGTGCTGTTGCCTGATGGGCGTTGTCAGGGCCGTCTTTCTTTATATCACGGACGATCTGCAAAAAGGTCTGCTGGATCGTGTCCAGTTCCGATACATGCAGCGGCTGGCGCTGTGCTTGCAGCATATGAGCCGTGTCATATGCTGCGTACATATCATCTTTGTGGGCCTTGCCCTGCGTCAGCACCAACCCGCCGAGGGAGGACAGCATCTGGTTCTGCGCGGCAATCCCGGATGCAAACAGCTCGTCCTTATAGGAGGACAACAGGCGTGTCAGCTCGCCGAACCGGGGATGCTCCAACAGCTCACACACAATCGCCGGATCGACCTTGTGCGTGTAGAGATTTCGTGCAGCCTGCACCGTCAGTCCCAACTCACCGATGTCATAATGCTTGCGATCCGATATGTCGGTGTTACCCAACAGGAAATCGGTGGACACGTTGAGGCGCTGGGCAATCTTCTGCAGGCTGGTATCAGACAACTTGTCCGTCTTACCGCTCATGAAGCGGCTGAGGGTACTTTTGTCGATGCCGATAGCATGGGCCAGCTCGGACTGCTTCAGATTGTTAGCACGGCACAGGTCGCGGATCCTATCCCGGATGTCGCCAGGAAGCCAGTTTTGAGGCATATCATCGCCTCCTTTCTTTGTTGTGGGGTATATACCTATTTTTCTGATACCTTTGATTCCGTCACCGCCACCTGCATGGCCTGGAGCTTCCGCAGGTGCTCCCGCAGGTTGTACAGCGCTGTACCGATGGTGTCAAAGGCCGTGGCCGCTTCGGGCTGCCGGTTATCCCGTGCAAGACTCTGCAGCGACATAGCATCCTCTTCATACAGCGCGATTGCGCCCTCCACCAGCAGCCGCATCTCAGCGGCTGCATCGCTGGATTTCCACAGGTACTCATTCATATTCATGCATACACCAGCTCCGTGAAAATGACTTCTTCGACCTGTGCCTTTGCTGCATTCATTTCAGCTACCCAGCGCATGGGATCGCGGCTCTTCAGCTCCTCCGTGATGCCGCGCTGCTTCATCAGCTGGGGCATCATGGTATCCAGCCGATGCTGAGCAGCCTGGTCGATCTCCGTTAGATGCCAGAACAACTTGCCGCTCAGAACGAGCTGGTTCAAAAGCAGCTGCCTGTGCTCCATCAGGTAGGTGCGGCGCATGCGACCGTACTTACCCAAGGGTGTGGTAGGCTGATCTCCGACAGTCAGGTTCGGGTAATAGTAGTCGCCATGTTTGATGTAGGTCAGCTCTGTCATATATGTCCCTCCTTGCATTTGTATATATTTACATAATCTTTTGTACCTGGTGCACGGTTGCTGTTCGCTGTGAGCCCGTCTGCTGCATAACCTCCCACTACTATTTTGCAGAATGCAGACCAGCTTGTCAATTTTGCCGATTGGCTAGTTTCGGACCGGGAACGTTACTTCTGCCCGAGTTGGTCAGACGTTTTTAGAGTAACGGAGACTTCACGGAGCCCAATTTGTTATGGAAGTAAAATGTGTCTCAAATTGGGACACATTTCCGCTGCCACATATATGATAAAGCACCTCGTTGCAGGATTGCAAATAAGTCGCCGGGGAAAATGAAAGGAACTTCGTGCCAGCTTGGCACGAAGTTAACAAAAATGGTATATTGGGATCTTCCATATCTGGTAATTGGCTGAAAAGACAGGAATGACGGTACTTGCTCTCAGAGACGTACTCAAAGCAGTTTTTCTGATTCGCAAGACGAAAAATGATAATATGTGTAAAAAACCGCAGAGATAAACAAATGTCATCTCTGCAGTTTCATACTATTCGACTGTCGACTCAGGATCTGCTTCTTCCTCCATGGCATCAATATCCCGAATAACTTGGTCGCGATACTCTTCAGCCTGTTCATATGTATCGAACTCTTGTACGGCATCCCAAGGAACCTGATAACGACCAAAATTGACAACGACATCGTCTGCACTATCTCCGTTATGAATCCAAAACACAATGTCCGGTTCACCATCACGCTCATAGTTCCAATCATCTGGTGCGAACTTGCTATTGAATTTCACCTTAGAAATAGGATTGAACCCATAGAGCTCATACATAGCTGATAGGCGCTCGCTTCCATAGTTGTCCAGCTTTCGTCCACCGTTCTCTATAGCCACAGGCAAGAGCGTTTTAAGTACTCCTCTCTTTTCACCACCATTAAATATTGAGACAATATTCTTGTCTTCTGTAATAGCAATTCCCGCAGTTCCATCAAGCGTTATAAAGAGTCGCATCTGTTTGTACTCTTCAATAGAATGCTGAGTAACAAACGCACCATGTGCGTTATGAGTTTTTGCTTGACCTATCGCAACGAAGAATTCTTCCGGAGTAGCAATCCTAAGTGGGTAGTAGGAAATACTCTTCTCCTCAAAAGCTTTCTTCAGTGCCTCGGTTATTGTAAAATCGCCCACGCTACATCCTCCGGTCGTCTCTTGTTGTTTATCGAGTTTAAAATAGTTGCTTCCTGCAAAAGTTTGATATCTTTTTCGGATGCTCCCATTTTTTGCATTTCAAGAACAACAAGGTGACGATATTTCTCTATTTGTACAGATGTCACTTCAGAAGATGCAACTAACGACAAGCGCTGCGCAAAAAACTTCTTCACAAAACGTTGCACCTCCTTCACAAAATAAAACTGCGCATACTTCTCCTTCTGAACAAGCATGCGCAATAATCTGCTAATTGATTACTCCTCGGCTGGACTTGTTAGCGCCATGCTGTTGCCTGCTGTCTTAGGAGAGCACCTATATTATAATATGCTGGAGGAATTTTCGTCAATACTTTTTTCGAATTTTCTCAAAAAAAGTATTGACAAATCTCAAAAACTATGCTATCAGCACCTTTGTTGTGTATAAGTCAAGGTATTACAGTTGCCTATACTTTCAAGCAAAAAGGCACCATATAGAAACAGAATAGTCAATTGCTAAGTTGAGACAAGTTTCTACCTGTTAGGGAGAGGTTCTTGATGATCCTGATACTGCAACGTTTGTCAATACTATCAAAAAAGGAGCATGGCGGAGATGAGATCGTCACCATGAAAAGTTTCCGCCGCTCTTCACACCAAAGCCAACGATGCATTATACAGCATTATTGCTATCTCATCAGATTCCACGGCATAGCTTTCTTTTCCATGGAAGTGTTCGGGACTTCTACCCAAACAAAGAGACTGGCAAGACGAGCGGTTAATCGGATAGCATTCTTTGTCAGCGACTGTAGTATAATTCTGTTGCATTTCTACAACCAAACACCCCGATTCCTCCGCCGCATTGAACAAGCGCGTCAGGACACCCGATTTCAGGAAAATAATCGTATATTCAAACAGATGAATCCTTCATCCGTTCCACACAAACAGGTCGCAGCGATGCGGCCTGTTTTGTTTTTCGGAACATCACAATCGTTTCCCATATATGGCTAACAGAAAGGAGCCCCATGCAGGAGAATCCCCGCACGGACAGCGGCGCAATGGACATTCCCGATTATGCTATTCAGCGGATCGCCCGTTGCCTGCTGCCCAGGTTGCTGGCTTACTTCGAATCTGAAGAAGGCCAGCGCGAACTTGCGTCCGGAAACAGCAACACCACAGCTGATCATTCGGACGCCTCCCCGTGCATTCCGTAAGGCATTGCACACGACAACACCCACCACGGAGGTAACGATGGCAACTTATAGAAAGAGGATGACTTATGACCATGAACAACGAAACCAAACTGACTACCGAACAGAGGCTTCAGCGCAGCATTGAGCGTAACGAGGCCAAGCTGCAAAAGGCTGAGGAAAAACGCAAGCAGCTGAAAGAACAGCGGCGCGAGCTGGAAAAGCAAGCTTATGAGAACCGGCTGACAACCCGTGCAATCATGCTGGAGGAATTCCTTCAGGAGCCGGAGATCCTGACGAACGAGGACGTGCGGAATTATCTCGCATACTTGTTCAATTATCCAGCCAACCAGCAGCGGCTGCAGAAGCTGATTGCAGATCGGAAAGCGCAGCAGGCAGCCACTGAATGACCGCCACTCACATCCATACGACCACGCGGCAGGGATATGCTCCCTGCCGCTCTTTTGATTGGAGAAATTGATAATGAACAATAAAACTATTGAGCAAAAGATCCAGCGGACTGAAAAAGAGATTGCCCGACTGGAGCATCAGAAGAAAATCAAGCAGCACGAAGCAAATCAGCTTGAACGGAATCGCCGCAACCGCCGCATTTTCACCCGCGGCGGCATGTTAGAACGCTTCATGCAGCGCCCGTTGCTGTTGAACGACGATCAGGTGTACCAGCTGCTGCAAACGGCATTCAATACAGAAGCTGTTCAGACGATGGAAAAGGCGCTGATCAGCGAGGCTGTACAGGCCGTGACCCAGGCTGGGGAGAACACAGAAGCCGATGCAGAAACTTGAATTGTACCTGGTTACAGGTCGCAACTATACACGTTTTACGTGGGGTTGCGCTCTGCGAGGCACGCTCCGAACAGGGTTCGTCGCTCTGAGATTTTGTTCTGCGGAACAAAATCAACAGGGGCGCGGCCCCTGCGCCAGCAAGCTGGCTACCCAAGGTAAGTGGGGTGACGACCATGGCGTGTCCTCACTTTGATGTGTCCATCCGCCAGCGCAGCAAGGGGCAATCCGCCGTGGCTGGTGCTGCCTATATGGCCGCTGAAAAGCTGTTCAGCGAGTACGACCAGCAGACAAAAAATTTCTGCTACAAAGAAAAAGAAATCGTGGCGAAGGGCATCCTGCTGCCGCCCAACGCGCCACGGGAATATACCGACCGGCAAACGCTCTGGAATGCGGTGGAAGCATCCGAAAAGCAATGGAACGCGCAGCTGGCGAGGGGTATCATTATGGCGTTGCCGAGAGAGCTTCCTGCGGAGCAATATGAGGCCCTTATCCGCGAATACTGTATGAAACAATTCGTGTCCAAGGGGATGATCGCCGACTACGCTATTCATGATAATGACTGATTCCATTTTCCGACTTATAAAACATGATGGAAAGAATAGCTGCTACTGTCCATCCAATTGGCCATGCAAACCAAATACCAACAGTCCCTAAAGCCGTTTCAGAGAGTACGATGGCTAACCCCACTCTCAAAATCAAATCAGTAAATGTAGTAATCATAAACTTATTCATCATATTTGAACCACGCAAGATACCATCAGCAACTAACTTTGCAGAAATTACAAAGTAGAACGGAGAAAGGATTCTCAAAAAGGTAATGCCGGTCTGAAGTGCAAGTGAGGAGGAATCTTCCATGAAAAGAGAAAGCAGCCATTTTCCTGCAAAGAAATATGCAAAGAACAGCGGAATGCTCAGGAGCCAAACAAGTTTAATTCCAGCACGGAAACCTTCTTTGACTCGTGCTAATTTATCCGCACCTATGTTTTGGGCGGAATAATTGGAAATTCCGTTACCCAGCGTTGTAAACGAAGTGATAACGAGATTGTTGAGTTTTACAGACGCTGAATATCCTGCAATAACTCCTGCACCAAATCCATTGATTATGCCTTGAATGATGATGTTACCTATCGAGATAAAGCTTTGCTGCAAAACACTCGGCACAGCAACACTCAAAAATTTCTTTAGTATCGGAACAGAGAAACCGCTGATTCTTACGTCTGTGTGAATTTTTCTCAGTCTCAGGAACACTACGGAAACGGCAAGCAAACAACTAATGCCTTGACATAAGAATGTAGCCCATGCGACACCGGCAACCCCCATATTAAACGCAGTTACGAATAAAATGTCAACTGCTACATTGGCTGTTGATGAAGCAGCCAAGAAGAAAAAGGGTGTTTTAGAATCACCTAAAGCTGAGAAAACACCTGTCGCAATGTTATAAAAGAATACGAATGGAAGCCCCCAGATGTAAATATCCAGGTAGAGTTTGGAGTCTGCAAACAGTTCTTCCGGTGTTCGTATCAGGTGAAGCAGAGTGTCACAGAAGCCAATTCCCAAACACATTAAGACAGTACACACGACTGCACTAGTAATCATTGCAGTATATACCGCCGTTATCATTTCTCCATAATTTTTGGCTCCAAAAAATTGTGATACGATTACCGAACACCCGATGTTACACCCAAATGCGAATGCTATAAAAACAAGGGTAATCTCATAGCTGTTACCAACAGAAGCAAGTGCATTTTCACCGATAAATTTCCCTGCAACAAAACTGTCTGCAAGATTATAGAGCTGTTGAAAGATAACACTGCCAAAAAGGGGAATGCAAAATTTCCACAGTACGGTTTCAGGCTTTCCAACTGTTAAGTCTTTAGTCATAGTTGCCCACTCCCTTGTCTCGCTCAGAAATTTTTGACGGCCACGAAAATAGGAATGCTATGTATATAAGATAGGCTCCAATACAGTAAAGCATTGCTGACCATTGATTTTCAGAGTAGCACTTGCCGATTATACCAATAACAGAACTTACTCCGATTGTAAATAGTGTGAATCTCTCACACCCGTCTGCACAGGTTTTTCTACGGATATGTTGTATCAACCTTGCTCCCACTGCACAACAAAACAAGCCAATGATGAGATTTTCAAATAGCATCTTCTTCCTCCTTCACTAACACACCTTTCACTTGATTTTTTGCCTCTTAACGATTATAATTGACTCGTAGTCATGTGAAAAATGTATGTTTTGAATATTAACCATGTCAATAAGATATACATGGAGGGATATATGAACATCAGTTATGACCATTATCGTGTCTTTTACTATGTAGCAAAATGCCGCAGCATAACACAAGCATCCACCCTTTTGCTAAATAATCAGCCCAATGTAACGAGGACGATTAAGACTCTTGAAAAAGAGCTGGATTGTGTATTGTTTGTTCGTTCAAGGCAAGGGGTGCAGCTTACACCCGAGGGTGAAAAGTTATTTGAACATATTCGGATCGCTTTTGAACATATCGAAGCCGGGGAAGAAGAAATTGCGTTGAAGAAAACAATGCAACGGGGAATTATCACGATCGGAGCAAGTGAATTGGCACTCCATTGTCTGTTGCTTCCGATTTTGAAAGAATATCGACAACTATATCCGGGTGTTCGGATTCGTGTTTCCAACCATTCTACACCCCAAGCGTTAGAGGCTCTTAAGAATGGTCTCGTAGATGTTGCTGTCGTAACAACCCCATTGGACCTCTCTGATTTCTTGAAAAGTACACCAATCAAAAACATTCAGGAGGTTGCAATCTGTGGCGCAGCATTTTCTGCCCTTGCGGATAAGAAACTTACTCTTTCAGAGCTTGCAGAGTATCCACTGATTTGTTTGGGAGAAGCAACAAAGACATACGATTTTTATTTGGATTTCTTCAAAGACAATGGGGTGGCATTTTTGCCAAGTGTTGAAGCTGCAACGGCAGATCAGATTATGCCTTTGGTAATGCATGATCTCGGCATTGGTTTTGTTCCTATGAAGTTTTTGGAAAATGTAAAAGACGCCAACTCCGTCCACATTTTGCATCTTGAAGAAATGATCCCAACAAGAAGTATTTGCCTTGTCAAACGTACAGGAACCTCCTTAAGTATCGCCGCTAAAAAATTAGAGGAAATGATTCTGGATGCAAAATCAATAAAATAAAAAAGCGCCTGATGCATCAGACGCTTGTTTTGTATAAAGGAACACCCCGTCGGTTTAACCCGCCGGGGTGCTGGATGTTAGCCCTCAATCAGAATGGTCTTCCTTTCGGGGACTCTCGGCGCATCCTTCTTCGGGACGATGATATGCAGGACACCACTTTCATACGAAGCCTTGATGTCCTCCTCTGTCATGTGCTCGCCCACAAAGAAGCTGCGCTGCATCACGCCCGAATAGCGCTCCTGACGGAGCATCTTGCCCTTCTTGTTCTCGTTGGTCTTCTCCAAAGATTTCTCCGTGGAGATGGTCAGATAACCGTTGTTCAGTTCCAGATGAATGTCGTCCTTCTTGAAGCCCGGCAGATCAACGTCCACCTCATAGCCTTCATCCGTTTCCTTCACATCCGTCTTCATCATGTGCTGTGCGTGCTTGCCGTACAGCGCACGGTCAACGTTGCCGAATCCGCGGAAGAAATTCCGGTCGAAGTCATCGAAAACGTCCATCAGGTTCTCACCGAAAACAGTAGGAAGATAGTTGCTCATAATGCAAACCTCCATTCATTTTGGCCTTGCACCGCTGGTACTTTTGCCAGTCATGTAGGGTCGCATATTGGCCTTTCGCAGGTCGTGCGTGATGTGGTCATTAGCCACCTCGTTCATCCCTGAACGATGACTTTATTATAGTCAAAAGTCAAAGAAAGTCAATA
>JAFQEB010000091.1 GCA_017399225.1 Clostridia bacterium
AGAGTCAGTCCCGTTACACTAAAACGAAACCTGGCGTTGATCAACGCCAGGCCTCGTAAGGTGCTCAATTTCCAGTCACCTCAATTCCTTTGGGATCTTGAACTTTATAATGTGTTGCACTTGGTTTGACAAATCACTATGGCACCGCTTTAATCTTTCCTTGGGGAGGATATCCGGCATATCCGGCGAATAGTAAATTTGTTTATTATTTGCGCATGGTAGTACGCTTCCGCACGCGCACCCTGCACTCCGCATCCCGATCCTGAACAAAGGAGGAACCGAATCATGTTTTCACACCTGCTCGACCGACTTGAAGCACGCGTTGGCCGACACAAGGGGATCCGCAATCTGATGACCATGATCGTGATCGGCACTGCGATCGTATTTCTTGCCGACTATATCCTGCCGTCTATTGCAAACGGCGCGACCCTCTCCGGCTATCTGCGTTTCGACAGAGGCCGCATCATGCACGGCGAGATCTGGCGGCTCTTGTCATTTATCTTCGTCCCGATGGAAGGGCATGTACTGCTTCTGCTCGTCAGCCTCTGCTTTTACTGGCTTGTTGGGAGCCAGCTGCAGAACGAATGGGGCACCTTCCGCTTTACACTCTTCTATGCTGCAGGAATTCTGGGCTCAGTCGTGTCCGGCTTCATCACCGGTTATGCCACCTCTTATTATCTGAACATGTCTCTGATTCTTGCAATGGCGATCATCCGCCCCAATATGCTTCTGCGGGTCAACGGCCTGTTTGAGGTGCGGATCAAATGGCTGGCACTCTTTTCGCTTGTGATGCTGATCCTGCCGCTCCTGCAAAGCAGAGGCTGGCAGCAGCCCGTTGCACTGATCGCAGCGCTGATCAACGTGCTCCTCTTCTTCATGGACGGGCTTGTTAAGCAGTTCAAAGAAGCCTACCGCCGCTATATGTGGAAGAAGAACTGGCGAAACGGCAGCTGGAAACGCTGATATCCAGCCCACCGCAACTCACTGACCAAAGGAGCGTCACTCAATATGAAACTCAACTGGAAAACGTGCCTGATCGTATGCGTTTCTGTCTTTTTGCTTTACCTGGCCATTCATTATTGGGATGGCATCAGCGCCTTTGCTGGCGTGCTTGTTTCCGCTGCCTCCACCCTCGTCACAGGCGCAGTTATCGCTTACATCGTCAATATCCTGATGAGCTTTTATGAGCGCAAGATTGCACCGAAAAGCAAAAACAAGCTCTGGCTCAAGACCCGCCGACCGCTTTGTATGCTGCTTGCCTTTCTGACAGTCGTCATCGCACTGGTGCTCCTTGTTCGTCTGATCGTTCCGCAGCTGATCGAATGTTTCGACAAGTTGGTAGCCGCCCTTGTGGATGCTGCGCCGCGTGTATACGGCTGGCTGGATGAGAAGCTGAATATCAGCCAGTATATCCAGGAGCAGCAGCCCAACTTTGCCCTGCCCGATAACGCCTCTGCCTGGCGTGCGCTGCTGGAAAAGTATGCAAGCGTGTTCGTCTCCGGGGTAGGGGGCGTGATGAATGTCGCCGTCTCCTTTACGACCTCGCTGTTCGGCATGATCGTGACGCTTTTCATGAGCCTGATCTTTGCCTGCAACATCCTGAGCAGCAAAGAAAAGCTGGCTTCGCAGTTCTCCAGGCTATTCACGCGCATCCTTGGCCAGCGCTGGATGAAAAAGCTGCTGCATGTGATCAAGGTACTGGACAGCTGCTTCCACTCCTACATTGTCGGACAGCTGATCGAGGCCGTCATTCTGGGCACGCTCTGCGCCCTTGGCATGTGGATCCTGCAGCTGCCGTATCCTGTCATGATCGGCGCGCTGATCGGCGTAATGGCGCTGATCCCCATTGCAGGCGCATATATCGGTGCGGCAATCGGCGCGATCATGATCTTCTCCGTCGATCCCATAAAGGCCCTCATTTTCCTCGTGTTCCTCGTTGTGCTGCAGCAGATCGAGGGGAATCTCATCTATCCGCGCACCGTCGGCTCCACGCTTCATCTTCCAGGTATCTGGGTGCTCGCAGCCATCACCGTGGGCGGCGCCATCATGGGCATTGCCGGTATGCTGCTCTTTGTACCGCTGACCGCCGCCATCTACCGCCTGCTTGGCGAATGGGCGAACCGTCAGGATAAGCCATCCCTGGTGGAGGTCATCGCAGCCATGGATGATGACTGCACCTCGTCTGCACCTGTGACTGTGCCTGTACTCAGTACCCAGGAACCAGCAGTGCCACAGGAAACCGCAGCGCCCGTCCCTGTCAGAACCGCTCCGCCCGCAAAGGGAAAGCAATCTGGCCGCAGACGTAAATAATTGCCGAAAGCAGGTTGGTTTTACCGACCTGCTTTTCCTTTGCAGCAGCTTGACTTATCCTGCCGCAAACCATATAATGGATATAAGCATTCCATACCGGCGCCCATACAAGACGCCCGTGAAAGGAGCCTGGCCATATGTTCGTCAGAAAACTGCTCTCTGCTTTTCTTGCATTTCTGCTCCTGGTTTCCGTGCTTACCGTTGCCGGCGCGGAGGACTTTGTCCAGATCCCTGAGGATCAGTGGATCAGCCCCGAAGAAATGAACGACGCCTCGCAAACGCTGTATTACAAGGGCGGCGTCGTTTCGCGCGGCTACCTGAAGGGGGCAAATGCCGCCGCACAGGGGCCGCTCCTTGAAATGGCCTATGTGACCAGCGTCACGCCCTATATCCTTCTTAACACCGCGACCCATTGGGACGTCACCATCAGCGGCGGCACTCCGCCCTATACCTGCAAGGCCAAGGTCGCTTATCAGGGCGACCTTTCGCTGGATCCCTTTGGAGACCCGTGGTCTGTCCGTGACCAATTCACCCTTTCGGATACCTCCTTTGACTACACGTTCAAAAAGGCAGGCCGTTACTTCTGGGAATTTAAAGTGGTCGACAATGCCGGACAGTGCATCACCTTCCAGACCCGCATCTATGAAACCTATACGCCTGCTGACGAAATCAACGAGAATACGGTAGCAGGCAAGGTGAACAGCATCATCGCCTCTGAGATCGATGATTCCATGAGCGACTATGCCCGCGCCCTGGCCCTGCACGACTGGCTGATCTACAATGCGGATTACTCTTACGCCCATTCCGACGCAGCCGGCGTACTGCTCCACGGCGGCGGCGTCTGCGACAGCTATGCCCGCGCATACCTCATGCTGTGCACGGCTGCCGGCCTTGAGTGCATGTATGTCAGCGGTACGGCCGGTCAAGAGCCTGATCCCGACGACTGGGGCAATCATGGCTGGAACCTGGTCAAGCTGAACGGCACCTGGTATCATGTCGACTGCACCTGGGATGATCCCGTCCCGGGTGGCTATGAGAATCACAAATACTTCTGTGTGGATGACGAAACCATCTCCGCCGATCACCGCTGGAACAGGCCTGATGATGTTTTCGATGATCACGGAATGCTCGTGCCTGACGCAGAGGGCGGCTCCTATGAAGGAACCGAGACAGAACTTGGCGACTATGACTTCACCTTCACATCGATGGCTGAGTATGATCAGAAGCTGGAAGAGATGATCGCCGCAGGGGAGTATCGCAAGCAGATCGTGGGCAAGTACATCGGCAGCGAAGAGACAAGTGACGTGTGGACGCTTTTCACCCAATGGCGTAGCGAAAAGCACGTTGACCTTGTTGCCCGGAAGCTGGTAACCGGCAGCGGCTGCTCCTGCTATGGCCCCCTCTTTACCCTCAACCTGTCCTGGGCTTCTCCCGTCTCCTATCTGCGGATCGTCGAAACGGAAGCCCGCATCGAGATCGGCGAGGAATATACCCTGTATTCCGAGCTTGCTTCCCCCAATGAGGACGTATACACCTGGTCCAGCAGCGATACCTCCGTTGCCACCGTCAAGGGCTGCTACGCTGCTGACTCGGGCCCCTATGCCGTCATAACGGGCTGCGCCCAGGGCACAGCAACCGTCACTGCAACTTCTCCCGACGGCATTACGGATAGCCTGACCGTTTATGTCCTGCCCGCCTATGTGCCCGATTTCTCCCTGACCCTTACCGAGCAGGCTGACGGCAGCATCCTTCTTGACTGGAACAGCATCCCTGGCGCAACAGGATACCAGGTCATGCGCACCTGCGGCGGCAGCACATCCTGCATTGCAGAGGTCGATCAGAGTACTGCCGTGCTCACCCCTGCCCAGCTGCCCGGCAATGTTGTGCAGGAGGTTTACGTCCTCGCGCTTCGCGTCATTGACGATCAGCAGCTTGTATCCTACCAGAGCGGGAAGCTCAGCTACGGTACGCTGACGCTCAGCTTTTCCTCCAGGCTGCCTGGTTCCATCCAGACGATCGCCGACTCGGCCTTTGCAGGCGACAGCGCGCTTACTTCTCTCTACATTCCCGACGGCGCCAAGTCCATTGGCTCCTCCGCCTTCAGGGGCTGCAGCTCCATGACGGCAGTCCGCCTCCCTGCAAGCATGAGCAGCATTGCCGCTGATGCGTTTGCGAATTCCGGCCTTCAGTATGCACAGCTTGTTGAAGGCAGCTATGCCGATACTTGGTTCGCATCCCATATGCCGGATATCACGATCGTTTACGAGTAAGGAAGTATCCCATGAAAAAGCTTATCATTCTCCTGTCAGTATTCCTGTCGCTGTACGCCTTTGCCATGGCGGAGGACGCCTCCATGATCGAGGTCGTACTCTTTGACGGCGAGGCAACGGTCGAAGGTAACTGGCAGCTTGCTGCAAGCGTCAACACCACCAATGCCAACGGCAGCTTCGATCCATCCATGATCACGGATGACGGTTATTTTACCGTTGAATACACGGGCTCCAACAAAGCCGTCTACCTGGCGTTTTCCGAGTGGCAGAGCGGAACCTGGGCTTCAGTCAACGTCCCCTCCGCCTGCACTGCTGAAGGAAAGCTGTACACAGCGACTTTCACCTTCAATCAATGCTACATCCAGTATGGCGACAGGGATTTTTCAGCCGTTGATCAGATCTGCGTCGGTACCACGACCACCGCAGGCAGCACGACCATCCGCCGGATCGTATGGCATGGTCGTCCTCTTCAGGATGATCTTGGCGCAACGGAAACGCTGTTCCGTGGCGCAGCCACGTCCAATTCTCTCAACGCCAGCCTCGCGTATATGTTCACCCAGCACGTTGGCGGCAGCTTTGACGCAGCCCAGATCAACGAAGGCTCCCGCTTCTACGTTGAATATACCGGGCCCCGGCAGGGCGTCTACCTTGCCTTCTCCAGCCACTCGGGCGCAACCCAGTGGAGCCGTATCAACGCAGATGAGATCGTTGAGCTGGAAAACGGCCGCTGCGCTGCCTGGTTCAATTATGACAATTTTGCCCGGGTATGGGGAAAGAATTTCGCAAGGCTCGACCAGCTGACCGTCTACTCCGCAACGGCCAAAGAGGTCACGCTGCATCGCATCGCATACTTTGCAGGGGAGGGCGCGCCTGTGGACGCCAGCGACGGACGCTGGGATCGTCCCGATACCGGCATTGCTTTCATCGGTGACAGCATCTGCCAGAACGCGCTGCTGATGTACGGCGACTGGAACAGCATCCTTGGCCGCAGCGATTGTGTGAACTTTGGCATCGGCGCCCAGACCACCGTTGAGTGCCGTGCGCGCATTGATGAGCTCGCCTGCCGGGATTACAGGATGATCGTTTTCGTCTGCGGCATCAACGACATTGGCCGCGGCTATACCAAGGAGGAGATCGTCGCCAACTTCGACGCGATGATCGGCGCAGTACGGGAAAAGAATCCCGACTGTGAGTTCCTTCTGGTCAGCGTGCTGCCCACCACCGAGGCGTTCTATGCTGGTCAACAGGGGAAGATCAACCTGTTGAATATGGCATATAAGCGCTACGCCAGCAAAACGTCCGGCGTTACCTTTGTCAACACATATTCCGCCTTCACTGCCAAGACCGGAGAATACGCATATCCCGAGCTGCTCAGCGACGGCCTGCACCCCAACCGCGAGGGTTATGCCGTTATCGCCGACATCCTGAAGCCTTATCTGCCCACAGAATGACACAAGCAAACGGAACGCACGAAAGCCAGTCCTTCGTGCGTTCCGTTCTGTATTTTTGCCTGCAAACAACTGTATCAATCCTGGTCATCCTGTAAATTCTTCATATAATGCCGTTGATTTTTCAATTAATATGTGGTAGGATTGTAAATCGCAGACTGAGTCTGTTTTCCTTAAAGACTTTTTCAAACCTCATTCATGTGGTAATAATTGCCACATCGAATTCAGGAGGTGATTCTCATGCGCTATACGCGGGAGGATGGCTGCCGTGCTTGGCTGACCTACAGCCTGCTGCGGCCCGAGGTTCTCAGCAGCCTTTTGAAGGAATTCGGCTCTGCAGAAGCGATATATGACCGCTTCATGCGTCATGGAAGCCGTTTTCTGAAGGAAAAAGGTATCAGCAGCAGCGCCGCAGCAACGCTCCGCGAGCAAGCTGAGCCGACGAAAATGCACGAGATGATGGTCGTCATGCAGCGGCTGAACATCGGGATTCTCAGCGAGCAGGATCAATCCTATCCGGATGACCTGCGCAACATTCCTTCACCGCCGGCGCTGCTGTTTTACCGCGGTAATCCGGACTGCCTGATGGGGAAGTGCGTGACAATCGTCGGCTCCCGTACGGCGTCGCCGCAGGGGATAGAAGTAACGCGTAAAATCAGCCGCGAGCTGAGCCAGGCAGGCGTTACCATTGTGAGCGGAATGGCGATGGGCATAGACGCCGCCGCGCATGAAGGCTGCCTGGAGGGCGGAAGCCCGACGGCCGCCGTTCTCAGCTGCGGTATGAATGTGGATTATCCCTTGGAGAACATCAGCCTGCGCGAGCGTATCGTGGATAACGGCGGCGTGCTGCTTTCGGAATATCCGCTGGATATGCACGCAAGCAAGTTCGTCTTTGCAGGGCGCAACAGGATCCTCTCCGGTCTCAGCCGGGCGGTATTGATGATGGAATCCCGCATACGATCCGGCAGTATGCTGACCGTTCAGCACGCCCTTGATCAGGGCCGTGACGTATACGCCTACCCCGGTATGCCTGGAACAGAGTGGGCCGAGGGCGCGCATCAGCTTCTGCGGGAGGGCGCACTGTATTTTACCAGCGCACAGGATATCCTGGAGGATATGGATTGGGAATACACTTCACAGCAAACAGCCGACACGCAAAGCAATGCTTTACCGCCACTGAGCGATGAGCAGCGCAGGCTTTATACCCTCCTCAGCCAGGGTGAAATGTCCTTTGACGAGCTGGCAGCTTCATCCGGCCTGCCCATCCCGACGCTATCGGTATCCCTGACCATGCTGCAGATGATGGGTCTGGTCAAGGCCATGCCTGGCAAAACATATCGCAGAACCTGATATTCATCTAATTTGGAGGCATTTATTATGGCATCAAGCAAGCAAAAACTGATCATTGTCGAGTCGCCCGCAAAGGCGCGCACCATCAGCAAGTTCCTCGGCAAGGGCTACAAGGTGGAGGCCTCTCAGGGGCATGTGCGCGATCTGCCCAAGAGCCAGATCGGCGTCGATCCCGACAACGACTTTGAGCTGAAATACATCACGATCCGCGGCCGCGGCGACATCCTGACCCGTATCAGAAAGGAAGCCCGAAATGCTTCCCAAATCTACCTCGCAACCGACCCGGACCGCGAAGGCGAAGCGATTTCCTGGCATCTGACGCAGATCCTCGGCATGGAAACGGACAAGCCCTGCCGCATTGAATTCCATGAGGTCACCAAGAAGGCCATCCAGGCAGCGCTGAAGAACCCACGCAAGCTTGATATGGGGCGTGTTGACGCACAGCAGGCCCGCCGTGTGCTGGATCGTCTGGTCGGCTACAAGATCAGCCCGCTGCTGTGGGCCAAGGTCAAGAAGGGCCTTTCCGCAGGTCGCGTGCAGTCTGTGGCGACCCGCATGGTCGTCATGCGCGAGCAGGATATCGAAGCTTTCATTCCCGAGGAATACTGGGACGTGGGCGTCAAGATGCAGGCTGTGATGGCACGCGGGCGCAAGATCAATTTTCTTGCCCGGCTGACTTCTATTGACGGCGTCAAGGCCGCTATCAACAACGCCGAGGAGGCCCAGAAGGCAGTCGATCGCATCAATCAGGCGCACTTTGCCGTTACCTGCGTAAAGCTTGGCGAAAAGCGCAAGCTCCCGGCGGCGCCCTTCACGACCTCCAGCCTTCAGCAGGAAGCCAGCCGCAAGCTTGGTTTTACGACCGCTAAGACGATGCAGGTCGTCCAGCAGCTCTACGAAGGCATCGATCTGGAAGGCGAGGGGACGCAGGGTATCGTGACCTACATCCGTACCGACAGCGTACGCGTCAGCGACGAGGCGCTGGCGTCTATCCGTGCGTACATCCCTGAGCGTTTTGGCGAAGAATACCTGCCTGAGAACCCCAACGAATACAAGGGGCGCAAAAATGCCCAGGACGCCCACGAGGCGATCCGCCCCACTGACATTCATCGCACGCCGGAGAAGATCAAAGCTTCTCTGACCAAGGAGCAGTATAATCTTTACCGCCTGATCTACAACCGTTTCATTGCCAGCCAGATGATGCCTGCACTCTATGACACCATGACCATGGATATCGCAGGAAACGGCGTCGGTCTGCGCTTCTACGGCGAGCACAAGCGTTTTGCCGGTTTCACCTCCGTGTACGAGGAGGGGACTGACGACGATGTCGCTGCGGCTGAAACCACACTGCCGCAGCTCAAGGAAGGCGACGCCGTGTCCGTTGCCGACGTCATCAGCGAGCAGCATTTTACCCAGCCGCCGAGCCGCTACACGGAAGCCTCTCTCGTTCGCGCCCTGGAGGAAAAGGGGATTGGCCGCCCCTCCACCTATGCGCCCACGATCACGACCATCATCGCCCGCGGATATGTGAGCCGTGAGAAGAAGCGCCTTTATCCCACCGAGCTCGGGCGCATGGTAACGGCCATGATGGAAGAATACTTTGAGGATATCGTCGATACCGAATTTACCGCGGAGCTTGAAGACAAGCTTGACGCAGTAGAGGAAGGGGACACCAACTGGAAGCAGATCATCCGCGAATTCTATCCCGATTTCAAAAAGGCCCTGGACGTCGCCGAGCAGCAGATCGAAAAGGTGGAGATCAAGGACGAGCCTTCGGATGTGCCCTGCGATAAGTGCGGCGCCATGATGGTCTACAAGATGGGCCGCTTCGGCCGCTTCCTCGCATGTCCGAATTTCCCGGATTGCCGCAACACCAAGCCGATCCTCAATTATATTGAGGCTGCCTGTCCCTCCTGTGGCGCCCGACTGATGGAAAAGACCAGCAAGAAGAACCGTAAGTTCTACGGCTGTGAGAATTATCCGACCTGTGAATTCGTCTCCTGGGAGAAGCCCGTGACGGCAACCTGCCCCCAGTGCGGAGGCTACATGGTCGAGAAGCGCGGCCGGAAGGGCGAGCTTCTGCATCTGTGCGCCAATGAAACCTGCCGCTGCCGCGTGGAAGTGCAGCCGGCAGACAGCACGGAGGAAAATGATGACTGATCTTCATGCAACCGTCGTGGGCGCGGGCCTTGCCGGCTGCGAAGCCGCATGGCAGCTCGCCCTGCAGGGGATCCATGTGACCCTGATCGAAATGAAGCCCGCAAAGATGTCCCCGGCGCATCACAGCCCCCTCTTTGCAGAGCTGGTATGCTCCAACTCTTTGCGCTCAGATCGTCTGACCAACGCCGTGGGCCTCCTGAAGGAGGAAATGCGCCTTTGCCGCTCGTTGATCATGGCTGCGGCAGATGCCGCACGCGTACCGGCCGGCGGCGCTTTGGCCGTGGATCGCGACGCGTTTTCCGGTTATATTACGAAGGCACTGTCCGCTCACCCGCTTGTGACCATCCAGAGCAGGGAAGTCACACAGATCCCCGACGGGCCCGTTATCATCGCGACAGGCCCCCTCACATCCGACGCGCTGAGCGAGCATATCGCGACGCTGCCCGGTCTTGATACCCTCAATTTCTATGACGCTGCAGCACCCATCGTAACGCTGGAATCACTGAACATGGAGCGCGTTTTCCGGCAGAGCCGCTACGGCAGGGGAGACGACTACCTCAACTGTCCGATGAACGAGGCAGAATACAATGCCTTCGTCGATGCGCTGCTGGAGGCCGAGACTACCCAGATCCATGGTTTTGAGGAAAACAAGGTCTTTGAAGGCTGTATGCCGGTCGAATCGATGGCCCGCCGTGGACGCATGGTGCTGGCCTTCGGCCCCATGAAGCCCGTTGGCCTGGTCGATCCCCGCACCGGGAAGGAGGCATTCGCCGTCGTTCAGCTGCGGCAGGATAACAATAGCGGCACCCTTTACAACCTGGTCGGATTCCAGACACGGCTGAAATGGCCGGAGCAAAAGCGCGTATTCGGCATGATTCCCGGTCTGGAAAACGCAGAATATGCCCGCTACGGTGTCATGCACAGGAATACCTTCCTGCATTCGCCTGGCTTCCTGAATGCCCATTTTGAAATGATCACTCGGCCGCAATGCTACTTTGCCGGCCAGATGACCGGCGTCGAAGGCTATGTGGAAAGCGCGGCAAGCGGCCTGCTTTGCGGTCTTTCCCTTGGCCGAGACCTGCGCGGGCTGGGCACGGTCGAGCTTCCCGGCATCACCGCCATCGGCGCGATGGGGCGCTACGTATCCACGCCCAATAAGCACTTCCAGCCCATGAACTGTGCCTTTGGCCTGATCGACGGTCTGGTCGTGGACAAGCAGCACAAGAAGATCCGCAACAAGCAGGAGCGGTATACCGTCATTTCTGAGCGTTCACTCGCCTTTATGCGGGATTGGTGCAAAGAAATGTATGGTTCAGACGAGGTTTCATGCTGACTTCATCCTTTTGTGCTATCATTGATATAGGCGCAGAGGCTTCTGTACCAATATCAGCTAACAATCCGGAGGACTAACGATATGAGTATTGAACTCAAAGGCACGACCATCTGTGCCGTATGCAAGGACGGCAAGATCGCCATCGCCGGCGACGGTCAGGTGACCATGGGCGAAAGCGTGATCTTCAAGTCCAACGCCCGCAAGGTGCGCCGCCTGTACGGCGGCAAGGTTGTCGCAGGCTTTGCAGGCACGGTCGTGGACGCTTTCACGCTGTTTGATAAGTTTGAAGAGAAGCTGACCCAGTGCAACGGCAACCTCGAACGTGCAGCCGTCGCCCTGGCACAGCTCTGGCGCAGCGAGCAGGGAATGCGGCAGATGAACTGCATGATGATCGTCGCTGACAAGGATCAGCTGCTGGTGCTTTCCGGCACGGGCGAGGTCATGGAGCCCGACAGCGGCGTGGTCGCCATCGGCTCCGGCGGCAATTACGCGCTGTCTGCTGCGCGGGCGCTGGTCGAGAATACTGACCTGAGCGCCCATGAGATCGCAGAGAAGGCGCTGCATATCGCCGCTTCCATCTGCGTTTATACCAACGACAATATTATTGTCGAAGACGTGTAAGGAGGTCAGTGAATTATGGCAGAACTGACGCCCCGCCAAATCGTCCGTGAGCTTGACCGGTATATCATCGGTCAGGACGAAGCAAAAAAATCCGTCGCCATTGCCCTGCGCAACCGCTACCGCCGCTCCATGGTGGATGAGAAGATGCGCGAGGAAATCAGCCCCAAGAATATCCTGATGATCGGCCCGACCGGCGTTGGTAAGACTGAGATCGCCCGCCGCCTGGCCAAGCTTGTCGCTGCACCCTTCGTTAAGGTCGAGGCGACGAAGTTTACCGAGGTTGGTTACGTCGGCCGCGACGTAGAAAGCATTGTCCGCGACCTGGTGGAGAATGCCATCCGTATGGTCAAGGACGAGCATGTCAAGCAGGTCGAACCCCGCGCCAAGGTGATCGCTGAGGATCGGCTCGTCAGCCTGATCGTCAATCCGCCGAAAAAGCCGTCGTCCCAGAATATGAGCCTGGATTTCCTGCTGGGACGCAAGCCTGCGGCTCCTGCCGAGGATGAAACGCCCGAAGTCGGCGGAAAGCGCGACGAGGTGCGCCAGCAGCTGATGCGCGGCGAGCTGGAAGACACGGAGCTTGAGATCGAGGTGGAGGAAGCCGCGCCTACGCTGGACGTCGGCGGCAACGCCATCAGCCTTGGTGACATGATGGGCAACATGATGCCCCGCAAAACCCGTCTGCGCCGCGTGAAAGTCAAAGAAGCACGCCGCATCCTGGAGGATGAGGAATGCGACAAGCTAATCGATATGGACAACGTCCACGAAGAGGCGATCCAGCGCGCCGAGCAGCACGGCATCGTATTCATCGACGAGATCGACAAGATCGCCGGTCATCGTGCAGGCAGCGGCCCGGACGTCAGCAGGGAAGGCGTGCAGCGCGATATCCTTCCGATCGTTGAGGGCAGCACCGTCAATACCAAGTATGGCCCGGTCAAAACGGACTACATGCTCTTCATCGCAGCCGGCGCTTTCCATGTGGCGAAGGTGAGCGATCTGATCCCTGAGCTGCAGGGCCGCTTCCCGGTGCATGTACACCTGAAATCCCTGACACGGGAGGATTTCCAGCGCATCCTGACCCAGCCCGATAACGCGCTGACACTGCAATACAAGGCGCTGCTGGCTGTTGACAAGGTACTGCTGACCTTTGAGGACAGCGCCATCGAAGCCATTGCTGACGCTGCATTCACAGCCAACGAGACCGCCGAGGACATCGGCGCCCGCCGGCTGCACGCGGTCTTTGAGCAGCTGCTGGAGGATATTGCTTTCAACGCAGGGGATGAGGATATGCTGCCTGTTGAGCTGTCCATCAACGGTGACTACGTCCGCGCCCATCTCTCCGGCGAAAACAAGCCTGCCGATATGAAAAAGTACATCCTTTGATACACGAAAAGTGCCGCCTGGAATGCAATGGGGCTTTGCAGGCGGCTCTTTTCATGCTATAATATGACTGTACAATACTACAAAGGGATGATGAAGATGCTGAAGCTTGGTTTTATCGGCGCCGGAAACATGGGCAGTGCGATTCTGCGCGGTCTGATCGCTGCTGATTATCTTTCCGCAGATGACATGGCCATCTGTGATGTCAGCGTGCGCAAACTCGAGGATCTTTCCAACGAATTCCCCGGGTTGACCTGTACCGAGTCGGATGCAGAGCTTGCCGAAATGTGCGATATGATCATTCTGGCAGTCAAGCCTCATTTCATGAGTGATACGATCGACCATATCCGCGACGAGCTCAACGGCAAAGCCGTGATCAGCATTGCTGCCGGGTGGACGGTCGAACAGCTGATGGATAAACTGGAAGGCAGCGGCGCTACCTGCCTGCGCGTTATGCCCAATACACCTGCCATGGTAGGCGAGGGAATGACTGCAATGTGCGAGGATACGACCTTCTCCGAAGAGGATTTTGAATTCGCGAAGGGGATTTTCAACTCTGTCGGTCGTACAGTCGTCCTTCCTGAAAAAATGTTTGACGGTGTGATCGCCATCAGCGGCAGCAGCCCCGCCTATGTCTATATGATGATCGAAGCCATGGCCGACGCTGGCGTAAAGGAAGGTCTTTCGCGCCCCTGCGCTTATGAGATGGCCGCTCAGGCTGTGCTGGGCAGTGCGCTCATGGTCCTTCAGAGCGGGACCCATCCTGCGGCCCTGAAGGACGCCGTCTGTTCACCTGCCGGTACGACGATCGAGGCTGTAGAAGAGCTGGAACGCAAAGGTTTCCGCGCTTCCATCATGGATGCAATGAAGGTTTGTGCACAGAAATCGCGCGACATGTCTAAGTAATTATCTGTATTTTGTGCATGTTGCACAAAATCAAAAGGGGAGTTCATTTTGTCTGAAACCCGTACAAGGAAAAAGGTAAACATATATACGGATGGCGCTTGCTCTGGCAACCCCGGTCCTGGCGGCTGGGGCTGCATTCTTGAGTTCGGGCCGCACACGAAGGAATTATCCGGCTATATGGCAGGAACGACCAATAACCGCATGGAGCTGTTTGCAGCGATCAGCGGCCTGGGAGCGCTCAAGGAGCCCTGCGATGTGACCCTGTATTCCGACAGCAATTATATGGTGCAGGCCTTCAACGACCACTGGATCGATGGCTGGCAGAAAAGGGGATGGAAGACCTCCAATGGGTCTCCGGTCGAGAATCAGGATCTCTGGTTCATTCTGCTGGCACAAACGCGCAAGCATAATGTGACCTTTGTGAAAGTGAAAGGTCACGCTGATCATCCGCAGAACAATCGCTGCGACGAGCTGGCAACCGGCGCAATTAAAGAGTACCGCCGCATCAATGCCTTGGATGAAGAATAAGCAAACCATTTGGACAGCCTGATCCATTTACAAGGGGACGGTGCAAGATACATCTATTCGCTAAACCACAGTTTTACGAATAGATAGCACCGTTTTAACAGGAAGGAGGGTTTCAATGGCTGATAGCCTGTCGTATCGTGAACGAATCGATTCTGAGCGCATTTTGCGCATCCGAGAGATCTCCCGCGAGCTTCCGCAGGCGTGCGGTGATTTTTTGCGCGCCATTGCCGTTACAACCGGTACTTTTACAAGGCTCGCATATGCGATCGACTTGAAAACTTTCTTTCATTTTCTCCAGACTGAGCGTGTTCAGTTTTCACGAAAGCCCCTGTACACCTTCACAGACGCAGATCTCGCTCTCCTGTCGCAAAATGATCTGACCGCCTATGTCGAGTATCTCACCTTTTACTATAAGGATGATGACAAGCAGTCCGACCAGCCTCGCGCACTGGTCAATCACGATCTGGCTATCAAACGCAAGCTTTGCTCCATCAGGTCTTTTTACGACTATTTGTTCAAGAACAACCGTGTTCCGTCAAATGTCACCACGCTCGTTCCGCTGCCGAAGATCCACGAAAAGCCAATCATCCGTCTGACGCTTGATGAGATGCGCCGTATCCTGGAGCAAGCTGCCACCGGTGAAGACCTGACGCCCCGCCAGAAGGCATGGCACAAGCTAACAGTTAAGCGCGATTATGCGCTGTTATCCCTGTTTTTGGGCACAGGCGTTCGCGTTTCAGAATGCGTTGGCATCAACATCCCGGACGTGGATCTGGAAAACAACGCTTTCCTTGTGACCCGCAAAGGCGGCAATCAGGTGGTGCTGTACTTCCCACCCGAGGTTGCCGAAGCCCTGGCTGAGTACATGATCGAGCGTGAAAAAATAGAGGCTCTCCCCGGTCACGAGGAAGCGCTTTTTCTCTCCATGCAGAAGCGCAGGATCACGCAGCGAGCCGTGCAGAACCTCGTCAAAAAGTACGCCGCCGTTGCAGCGCCTCTGAAGCCGAAGATCAGCCCGCATAAGCTGCGCAGTACCTTTGCGACAAATCTGTATAACAGCACCGGCGATATCTACCTCGTCGCTGATGTGTTGGGCCACTCGTCCGTGGATACGACCAGAAAGCATTACGCTGATATGACAGACGCCCGCCGCCGAATGGCAGCCGAGCATGTTGAGCTTCCCACTTTCGATGACGCTGCGAACGGAAACAAACCCAAACAAGAAGAATGACGCCGGCCGCTCAGCCAGCGTCATTCTCGTTCATACGGATCCCGGAAATCGCTATTGCCCGGAAATCCACCGCATCTCCCATGCACTTCATGCAATTGTCACAGAGCTTTTCAGGATCAAGGTCGCAGCGGTCGCATTCGCCGCAGCCGTTGCAAATCTTGTCATCCACCAACAAACACAGCTTCTGTTTTGCCATGATCACTCACCTCTTCAGCTGTGATTATACCACGTCAGAATAAATTTCGCAAGATAACGAACAACTGTTTGATTTTTTTCTTTCCTTGTGTTATAATTCATTTGAATACAATTTGTAAAGGTGGTACGCACATGCAAAGGCCCCGCGGTGATAATCAGCAGCGCATTCTTGACTTTATCAAGTCCGAAATACAGACGAAAGGCTATCCGCCCTCCGTCCGCGAAATCGCCCTGGCTGTCGGTCTGAAGTCTACCTCGACCGTTCACGGCCATCTGCAGCGCCTTGAAAAGCGTGGTCTTCTGCACCGTGACGCTATGAAGCCCCGTGCGATGGAGGTCACAGGCGATCCGAATTTCGTTCGAAATACCTCAACCGCCATTCCGGTGATTGGCCGCGTCACAGCTGGCATTCCCATCCTTGCAGAGGAAAACCTGGATGAATACGTTGCCATCCCGGACGTGATGCTTGGCGAAGGCGAGCATTTCATCCTGCTCGTCCGCGGCGATTCCATGATCGATGCCGGTATACTGGATGGAGACTACATCGTCGTTCGGAAGACAGCGGACGCCCTGAACGGTGAGATCGTCGTTGCGATGGTCGATGATTCCGCCACCGTGAAGCGCTTCTTCAAGGAAGACGGCCGTTTCCGTCTGCAGCCGGAAAACCAGAGCATGGAGCCTATCTACGCCGATGAAGTAACGATCCTGGGCAAAGTCGTATCTCTTTACCGTCTGCTTCGGTAAAGCATCTCCCCTGCCGCATATACACGCGAGCCTTCAGCTTGGAAGGTTCGCGTTTCTCTTCTTTCAGAATTCATGCAAAATTCTATGTAAGGTTTTTCAATACCTTGTAATCGGTTTCTGTATGTGCTATAATATTACCGATAAATTATGGAGGTGTATTCCTTTGGAAGTGAAAAATCAGAAACCCCATCGCATCGCGATTCCAAAGTATTCCCTTGGCGAGGAGCTGATCAACAGCATCACGCACGGCGTCGGCGCTGCCATGGGTATCGCAGCACTGGTGCTCTGTATCCTCAAGAGCTGCAGCCCCTTTGATGGCTATAAGCTTGCTTCCAGCATCGTATTCGGTCTGACCTTCACCCTGCTATACCTGATGAGCTGTCTTTATCATGCACTGAAGGTCAACCGCGCCAAACGCGTATTCCGTGTGATCGATCACTGTACGATCTTCCTTCTGATCGCCGGCACCTACACGCCGTACACGCTGATCACCCTTCATGGCCTGACCGGCTGGATCCTCTTTGGGATCGTGTGGGTCGTTGGCATCCTTGGCATTGTACTTAACGCCGTGAGCCTGAAGAAGTTTGCAAAGCTGTCCGTCTTCTGCTATATTGCCCTTGGCTGGGTCGTTATTTTCGCCAGCGGGCAGCTCATCGCCTCTCTCGACCATACCGGCCTGATGCTCCTGCTGGCGGGCGGAATCGCCTATACGCTTGGCGCTGTTCTCTACGGCATTGGCGCCAAAAAGCGTTATTTCCATTCCGTTTTCCACTTTTTCTGCCTGATCGGTACGCTGCTGCACTTCTTTTCCATCTATTTCTATGTGCTGTAAAGGAGCTCATTTCGATGCATCAGTCAGTTTCATGGCCGCAAGAAAAAGCGGCGCTGTATGATTTGCTGTCCAGGCAGCTGTCTGCGCTTGCAGTTGATTGCCCGCCCGTATCCGTGCTGGCGAATGCCGCCGCGCTGCTTTGGGAAGCCATGCCGGACATCAACTGGGCCGGCTTCTATCTGCTGAAGGGCGATCTTCTTCATCTTGGACCTTTTCAGGGGAAGATCGCCTGTACGCAGATCCCGCTGGGCAGAGGCGTGTGCGGAACCGCTGCCAGCACGCGTCAGCTTCAGCTTGTGCCGGACGTCGAGCAGTTCCCAGGGCATATTGCCTGTGACAGCGCCTCACGCTCTGAGATCGTCATCCCCATCGTTTGGCATGAAAAACTGATCGGCGTGCTTGATATCGACGCGCCGATCCTGGCTCGCTTTGATGAAGAAGACGCCCGGGGGCTGTCGTCTTTCGTCAACATTCTGACCGAGCAGCTTGACTGGTCAAAGGGCATTTTCTGACGTGTATTTTCAAACGAATCGGGCAGAGGAAGCAGCGACGGCTCCCCTGCCCGATTTCATATTCATTTAACCTTGATATCCTACACTTGCCAAGAAACGCTTGAATCCGTTCAGGCCGTTTTCATCCTGCTTGTAGACGCCGGCGTCCGCCAGCACCTTCGCGCACACCTTGGCCACCTCGTCCCGCAGGATCTTTTCGGCCTCCGTATCGTCTTTGCACAGGCCGCGCGTTTCGACGATCTCCTGGAGCCAATCAAAATGCTTTGCAGAGGGATCTGTATCCTCCGGCCGCACCATTGCGCGTTTGCCGGTCAGGAAATCCTGCAAGGCAGCCAACTCCGTCTTCAGACGCCCCGGAAGGATGAACAGGCCCATCACTTCGATCAGGCCGATATTCTCCTTCTTGATGTGGTGCAGCGGTGCATGGGGATGGAAGATCCCCAGCGGATGCTCTTCACTTGTACGGTTATTGCGCAGCACCAGCGTCAGCAGGTATTTGCCTTCCTGCTTGCGGAGGATAGGCGTAATGGTGTTATGGGGCGTTTCGCCCGTATAGGCGTATATATCGCAGGCAGGATCGGACCACTGACGCCAGGCATTCAGGATACGGTCCGCCTCGTCGATCAGCGCATTCTCATCCGTTCCGCTGAGCTGCAGGGCGGACATCGGCCAGTCGAGGATAGCCGCTTCTACCTTGTCGCAGGGCGAAACAAGAGCGGCTTTGACAGGAGCTTTGTCCATTGGGAAGCTGTAGCGCCCGCCCTGGAAATGATCATGATTGAGGATGGAGCCGCCAACGATGGGTAAATCGGCATTGGAGCCCAGCATATAGTGGGGCAGCTGACGGACGAAATCAAACAGGCGCTCAAAGGTGCCGCGGCTGATCTTCATGGGCACATGCTGGCCGTTGAAGACGATGCAATGCTCCTCATAATAGGCATAGGGAGAATACTGGATATACCAGTCCTGTCCGGCAAGATTTACCGGCACAACGCGGTGATTCTGCCTGGCCGGGAAATTGCTGCGGCCGCGATAGCCGGGGTTTTCGATGCACAGCATACACTTGGGATACCCCACGCTGGGTGCATTTTTCAGCTTTGCGATTTCCTTGGGATCCTTCTCCGGTTTGGAGAGGTTGATCGTGATCTCCAGCTCCCCTACCGGACTGTCAGCAAAGTAACGAACGTTCTGAGCGATGGCGTCCACCTTGATGTAGTCGCAAGCGCGGCACATATCGTAAAAACGCTGCGTTGCTGCCTCCGCTCTTCCCTCTGCCACATCGCGGCGGAAGGCCTCACGAACCGCCTTCGGCGGCGGCGTCAGAATACCCATCAGCCGGGCAGAGAACAACTCCCGCGCATACCCCATGTCCTCGATCAGACCGCGTTCAACGGCCAGATCGCAAAGGCTTTTCAGAAGGCCGGTAGCCGTCGGTGGAATCTCCGCCGTCTCCGCAGCCACATCGGCCGGCGCATCAAGGTCAAGCACGTCCATCAGCAGATTCCTGTAATAGGGACGATCCACATTTTCGGTCAATTCATTCCGCTCAGAAAATGCAAGCAGCTGTTCGATCAGCTCAGTTGCTCTTTCTGCCCAACACATCTTTGAATTCCTCGCTTTTTTGCGGATATATCCGCAGTTTTTATCGCAATCATTATATAAGAATCCGTCCAGGCTGTCAACTTTTGTCCATCTCTTTGAAGGAATTTGGTCAAAATTGCAGAATGCTTATGACACGGGTCAACGACATTCGTGAGAGGTGACGAGCTATGCCAGGCGCCGACAAGGGCAAACATCTGCACACTCTGCTGGAGAAGTGCATTCACGGTATCAAAAGCATCCTTTTCAGCCGCCTCGGACTGATCATGCTGCTCCTGCTTGTACAGCTCTGGCTGCTGATTTGTGTGTTCGAATGGTTTGCAGCCTTCATTCCGCACCTTTTCGGCTCCTCCATGCTTTTCAATCTGCTGATGGTCATTATTCTTCTGAACAGCAACACGGATCCGACCGCAAAGCTCACATGGCTGATCGTGATCATGGTCCTGCCCGTGTTCGGCGCGCTGCTCTATCTATACACACGAAGCGATTTGGGGCATCGCGCACTAAAAAGACGAATTCGCACTCTGACACAGGAAACACGGTTTGATTTGCGTCAGCAGCCGGACGTCGTCCGGCGTCTTGAGACACTCGACACAGGCGCTGCAGCACTAACACAGTATGCCGCCAGATGCGGCTGTCATCCTGTGTGGGAAAATACAGAGGTCACTTACTTCACAAGCGGTGAAGATAAGCTTGATGCTTTGCTTGCAGAGCTGCAAAAGGCGAAGAAATTCATATTCCTGGAGTATTTCATCGTCGAGGAAGGCGTCATGTGGGGGCAGGTTCTTGATCTTCTTGTTAAAAAGGTAAAGGAGGGGCTAGAGATTCGCGTCCTGATCGACGGCACCTGCGAATTCACCAAACTCCCCCACAACTATGTAGACCAATTGAATTCGCTCGGGATCAAATGCAAGCTCTTTGCCCCTGCATCCCCTTTTATCTCCACGCACTACAATTACAGAGATCATCGGAAAATCGTGGTGATCGACGGCTGCATCGGCTTCACCGGCGGCGTGAATCTTGCAGATGAGTACATCAACCAGAAGCTCCTCTACGGTCACTGGAAAGATGCGGCCATCATGCTCAAGGGCGACGCAGTTCGCAGCTTTACAGTTATGTTCCTTCAGATGTGGGCCATCGATGAGCCCCATGTGGAAACTGGCAAATTCCTGAAAAGCACGCTCCCCTATCATGCCGCTTCTTCCGGTTTCGTCATGCCATACGCTGACTTTCCCCTTGACGGCAACCAGGTTGGCGAACGCGTTTACATGGATATCCTGTACCGGGCGAAGAAGTATGTGCACATCATGACGCCCTACCTGATCCTTGACGGCCCGATGGAAGCAGCCCTGAAGTACGCCGCCGAACGCGGCGTGGAAGTGCATCTGATTTTACCGGGTATCCCGGATAAGAAGTATGCCTGGTGGCTTGCGCATACCCATTATTCAGCCCTGATAGCTTCAGGCGTCAAAATCAGCGAGTATACGCCCGGCTTCGTTCACGCAAAGGTTTTTGTTGCAGATGACGTGGAGGCCGTTGTAGGCACCATAAACCTCGACTATCGCAGTCTTTATCATCATTTTGAATGTGCAGCCTACATGTACGGCACCGATTGTATCGGAGCCATAGAACATGATTTCCAGGATACGCTGGAGAAATGCACCCGCATGTCCGAAAAGCGTCTGGCAGAGTTCCCCTGGTATCAGAAGCTTGCAGGCGCAGCCCTGAAGGCCCTTGCGCCGCTGATGTAAAAGGAAAACGCGTGCTGTCCCTGCATAAGGGGCAGCACGCTATCTTTCTTTATCTGCAGCCGCAGGTACCGCCGCAGCAGTTTCCGGAACAGGAGGTATGGCCACAGGTGCAGCGGACATTCGCAGCGCTCAGCGTCCCGTTGTTGCACGCAGACGCCTGGGGATAAAGCGGCAGGCTGAAGAATTCCTCACAAACACTGTCAGAGAACTCCTCGGCAGGCGGAATGGCACAGAAGCCATAACTCGGGATCAGGATCTCCACGTCCGCAAGCACCTTGAGGATCGTTGTGACACAAATGGTCATCTTGAACTGGTTGTTGCCGATGTAGCAGCCATTGACACAGATGGCACTGGCCATCGCTTCAAGGCAGTAAGGAACAATGGATTCATCAGGGATGCTGAGCAGCACATCCCGGCTGACCGACACGACGCCTTTACCAATGTATTCTACGCAGCGGCTGTCTGTAAAGAGGATGTCGATCGGCACATCGACCGTTGCACGAACACGGGCAAAGCAGGGGCGATCGCAAAGGCGCTCGACACTCAGGTTGCGGATCTCTGCCGCCGTCGTGCTGCTGCGGCAGCTTTCAAAGGTAATGGGCGGAACCGGCGCGGTAGTAGGCTGAGCGCCATCGCAGCCGTCGTTGCAGCCGCAGCTGTTACCGCACGGATTGCTGCAGCCGCAGCCATTGCCGCAGGAACCGCACCCACAGTTTCCGCAGCCGGCATTGCAGCCGCCCGAAACCTGGGCGAAGCTGGTAATGGTCACGATGGCGTTGTCGATCTGCTGCTGCTGCAGAGCGCTATCGTACACGCGCTTGACCTGTACACATACCTTCTCCTGCAGGCCATCCAGAGCATTCCCGCTGATAGCTCCGGGACAGCAGGCTGTATTCGCATTCTTATAGCTGTAGAAGGACATCTGATCACGCCTCCTTGTTCATTCAGCTCCGCCTTAGATGCCGATGTTCGGAGCTTTCACTGGCAGATTATGTGCCAATCGCCAAAGCGTGCGTGATCAGCGCAAGAAAAAATCACCCGAATCCATGTCTTCGGGTGATTTTCTGCTTACAGCATTTTGACAGGAGTAAAGCCCTTCTTCTCTACAGCAGCAAAGAGCGCATCATCCGTAACGCTTTCGTCGCAGACCACCGTCGCGGTCTTTGCTTCAAGATCGACCGCCGCAGAAGACACGCCGGGAACAGCACCCAGCTCCTTCTCAACGCTCATCTTGCAGTGGTTGCACATCATACCTTCGATCAGCAGCTTCTTTTCCATAGTAATTCACTCCTTTTCAAATCACGGCGTCAATTCCGGCACGCCGTCGGGATACAGATCCTCCGGCGGCTCCTCCCGGGGAACCTCCGGCATTGGAGGTAAATCCTCCAGCGTCATCAGTCCAAAGTGGGAAAGGAAATTCTCCGTCGTTCCATACAGGATCGGACGGCCCAGCGCTTCCTTTCGCCCCACCTCCATGATCAGCTCCTTGTTCATCAGGGACTGTAGGGAGTAATCGCACTTTACGCCACGGATCTGCTCAACCTCCGCACGAGTCACAGGCTGCTTGTAGGCGACGACCGCCAGCGTTTCCATCGCAGCCTGGCTGAGGGACTGCTTCTGAACCGGCTGCAGCAGATGAACGACGTCCGTCGAATACAGCGCGCGCGTTGCCAGCTGCACCTGATGGCCAAATCGTTTGAGGGTAAAGCCGCGCTGGCCAAAGTCATACTCATCGCGCAGGCGGATCAGCTCCGCCTCTACCTCCTTCACAGGTACATCCAGCGCTTTGGAGAGATCGTCAATGCGGACGGCCTCGCCTGCGACGAAAAGAATCGCCTCGATCCGACCGGCGAGGTTGCCGCCGTTCTCCCGCATCTCCTCATGCTGCATCGTATTCTCGCTCACTTGCTTTCCTCCTGTGCTTCCGTTTTGGCCATTGCCGCTTCGATCCTGCGGGCCTTACGGGGTTTTTCAGGCGCCTGGGGCTCCGGCGCGTCATCAGGACGGCGGCCGGGATAGAGAACGATATCCCCATAAATGCCCTCCTGTTCGATATGCGTTTCTCCCAGTTTGAGAAGCTCCAGCAGCGCAAGGAAAAGGGTCACGACCTCTTCCTTTGTCGGCGCATCACTGAAGGCTTCGTCAAAGCGCAGCCGCCCTCTGCGGCGAATGCCCTTGAGCAGCGTCAGCATACATTCCTGAACATTGTGCTCGTCGCGGCGAATGTCCCGGGGCGCATAGTGATTGACCTCCGGCTTTTCCTCCGCTGCATCGGGCTTTCTGGCCCAGATGCGCAGGAATGCCTCCGTCAGGCCCTGCAACGTCAGGCCTACAAGCTCTGTTTCCTGGGGCGGAAGAGGATATTCCTCCGGCAGCTTGGTAAAGAGGTTGCCCGCCGCCCGCTCGAATTGCTTCATGGCGTCGGCAGTTTCACGGAACCGCTTGTATTCCTCCAGGCGGCGGATCAGTGCCTGTTCGGGATCTTCCTCCCCTTCCTCCATCTTCGGCGGACGGGGAAGCATCGCGCGGGATTTGATCTCCAGGAGCGTGGCAGCCATGACAAGGAAATCCGTTGCCTCGTCCATGTCAAGATCTGCTGCGCTGCGCACGAGGCTGATGTACTGATCGGTGATCTGGCTGACAAAAATGTCCTTTATGTCGATCTTTTCCTTATTAATCAGGAAAAGGAGCAGATCGAGCGGGCCATCAAAGTCCTTGAGCTGAAAGGTCATTGGCATCGGTGGTATACTCCCTTTTTACATCTGTCCGGTCAGCTGCAGGAATGTGCGGATGACAGCGCCGCCCACAAGCTCGCCGCCCTTGATCAGGAAGGTATCAAGAATGCCTGTCAGCAGCAGGAAGATCAGTGCAATCCGCGCAATATTGAATGCCTGCATGTTGAGGTTGAAACGCCCCTTCAGCAGGGTGTCATTCACCACATGATAGCCATCCAGCGGCGGGATCGGCAGCAGGTTGAACAGCGCCAGGGTAAGGTTCACATCCGCCATCAGCAGCAGGAAGCGCTGTACATACAGAAGCCAGTAATTGCTTGTAAAGGCCTTCATCCAGTCAAAGGAGAAGCCATAAGCAATGTAAGCGGCCACATAATCGCTCTCCGCCGGAGCAAAGATATTCACCATGAATTCCGGGTCTGAACGCCCGTAAGCGTACTCAAACAACGGCATAAAGTCCGGATTCCAGATCGCTGTATTGATCACCACAGCCAGCAGGCAGCAGATGATGAAAATCGTCAGGTTCGTAACGACGCCGGCAATGGAGACCAGGAAATCATCGCGCCTGTAATTCTGGAAATTCCTCGGGTTCACAGGCACCGGCTTCGCCCAGCCAAAGCCGAAAACGAACATGCAGATCGTTCCGATCGGATCCAGATGTCGAGCCGGATTGAGCGAAAGTCGTCCCATCATCTTGGCCGTGGGATCCCCGCAGCGCAGCGCCATCCAGCCGTGTGCACACTCGTGGAGAATCAGGCTGATGAGGATCACACCCCAGGTGTATACCATATAGATCAGGAAGTTGACAGGATCTGCTTTCAGCATCTCCAGATATGTTTCAAGCCTTCCGAACATTTCGTTCCTCTTTTCTTCATAATGGGTATTTCGGACGCATAGTGTTCAGCATCAAAGCAAGGAGGCGACTTGATATGAGCGAAACGACCGCCGTAAACGGCTTCAATGTTCCGCCGGACCAGGATTTCAACACCGTATCCTTTCAGGGCTCCATGCAGCAGGTGCTGCAGGAAAACATCGGCAATTACGTCATCGTCGAATTTCTGATCGGTACCGGCAACCTTACCAGCAGACAGGGTATCCTGTACAGCGTTGCTTCCCAGTTCCTCGTGCTGTACGACGAATTTGAGTCGCGTTACGTCGTCTGTGATATTTTCTCCGTAAAATTCGTTACCTTCCTGCTTCCCGGCTACCGACCGGGCCAGGTGCCGTCCACGACCTATCCCGCTCCGGAGGCTGCTGCCACCTTTGCCGCCGATACGCCTGCGCAGGCTTCTTCTGCTCCGGTCACGCCTTCACAGGCTGCATATGCCTATGCTGCCAAGCGCCCGCTGTCTCCCAGAAAGTAATTACCTTCCGGACCGGCGGAGCAGCTCCGCCTCATCGATCACTTCGATCCCCAGAGTTTCCGCCTTTGTCAGCTTGCTGCCCGCCTTTTCGCCAGCAATGACAAAGGCGGTCTTTTTGCTGACGGAGGAGGCTGCCGTTCCGCCGTTCTGCCGGATCAGCTCCTCCGCTTCGTTTCTGCTCAGGGTCGGCAGCGTGCCCGTTACAACGATGCTCATGCCGCTGAATACGCCCTCTGCCTTTTGGGCCGCCTCCATCGGCTTGACGCCGGCTGCCAGAAGGCGCTCAATCATGCTGCGGTTCTCATCAAAGGAGAAAAACTCTACGACACTTTGGGCGACAATATCACCCACGTCGGGCAGTGCAACCAGCTCCTCAAGAGAAGCAGCTGCCACCCGATCAAGACTGCCGAAGGCTGCAGCCAGATCCCGCGCCGTTTTACGGCCGATATTGGGGATGCCGATAGCATGAAGGAAGGCGTCCAGCTGGCAGCTCTTGCTCTTTTCAAGCGCCGCCAGCAGCTTCTCCGCCTTGCGCTCCTTGAAGCCGTCCAGGGTCAGCGCCTGTTCCTTTGTGATGGTATAGAGGTCTGCGCAGTCCCGAACGTCCATCTGATCATAAAGCTGCGCGATGGTCTTTTCGGACAGGCCCTCCACATCCATGGCATCCCTGCTGACAAAATGCGCCATTCTTGCAATCGCCTGCGGACGGCAGGTCGCCCTGTTCATACAGAAGATGTGGGCGCCCCTTTCGACAAGGGCTGTGCCACACGCTGGACAATGGGTCGGCGGTACGATCTCGGTCTCACCTTCGGTCGGCTCGCCTGCACGACCGGTGATCTCGGGGATCACGTCGTTGGAGCGACGGATCCACACAGGCGCGCCAATAGCTACCCGCTTGCGCAGGATATCACCATAATTGTTCAGCGTCGCCTTGCGAACCGTCACGCCATAGAAGTCCACCGGCTCCACATGGGCCAGAGGCGTCAGTTTGCCGGTGCGACCCAGCTCCCAGGTAACATCCTTGAGGATGGTCGTTGTTTCCTCGGCTTCAAACTTATATGCCACCGCCCAGCGGGGGAAGCGGTCGGTATAGCCCATCTGTTCCCGGATGGAGAAATCCCCGACCTTTACCAGCACGCCATCGATCAGATAGTCCAGCGTCGGGCGCGCTGCTTCAATCTCCCGGATGCAGGCGACCAGCTCCTCGCGGGAGGTCGGCCGACCAAGGTATTCACTTACCGGGAAGCCGTTCTCCCGAAGGAAATCAAGCATTTCGATCTGAGAGGCAAAGCTTCGTCCCTCGATGGTTCCAACCTGATAAAAGAACGCGTCCAGCTGGCGGGAAGCGGTAACGGCCGGGTCAAGATTGCGGATGGCGCCCGCTGCAGCATTGCGCGCATTTTTCAGAGGTTCTTCCGCCGTTGCATTGTACTTTTCCAGCGCAGACAGACGCATGATACATTCGCCCTGAACCTCCAGGAAGCCCTTGTAAGGGATCGTCAGCGGCACCGTTTTGATGGTGCGTGCCTGAGGCAGGATCGCCTCGCCGGTGACGCCATTGCCGCGGGTAGCCGCCTGAACGAGCACGCCGTCTTCATAGGTGAGATTCAGCGTCAGTCCGTCAAACTTATACTCGACATAGTATGTCAGATCATCTGTGCTGGCCAGTTTCTCCGTGCGCCGGAGCCACTCGTCCAGCGCGTCCAGGGACTGAACCTTGTCCATCGACCACAGGCGGCTCCGGTGCGTATGCGGCTCGAAGGCAGTGAGCGCCTCGCTGCCGACGCGATGGGTCGGAGAATCCGGCAGCACGACGCCTGATTCCCGTTCCAGCACAGATAGCTGATCATAGAGCGCATCCCAGTCCTTATCGGACATGATGGGCTCAGCACCGAAATAGTAAGCACGAGCCGCTTCGTTCAAGCGGTCGATCATCCCGCGCATTTGCTGCTTGATATCGGACATAACGATCCTCCCTGGGACTTGCTCGAGAGGCAAGCGCGCTAAAAGGCTGCGCTTAATCCTCCAGCTTGATGATCGGAACAACGGACAGCGCGAATTCCTTTACGCCGTAAGCCGTAAACTCGATGCGAATACGGGCTGCAGTGCCGCTGCCGTTGAGCGCGACAACAGTACCCTCGCCGAACTTGAGATGGCGAACGCGATCGCCGACCTTATACATGGCCTTCAGCGCACCGTCTGCCATGCTGCGGGCAGGCGAAGCCACAAAGCCCTTCTGAACGCCGGGAATATTCAGCGCCCCAGCCGCACCGCCGCCATAGACCGCGCCTCTGCTGGCGGGATTCCCATTGGCTGCACGCGTAGGCGCCGCAGAGCCGTAGGTATTGCGCAGCACCGGCACACCGCTGCTGGCGTAGCTTCCCGCCGCACGTCCACGCGTGCGCTGCTGCGGCTGCTGGCGGCTTCCGAAGATGGCGTTCATCCCCTCCATCTCATCCTGCAGCAGCCTCTTGGGGATCTCATCCAGGAATCGACTGGGAGCGTTATGATTGATCTGGTTATACAGCATACGCTGCTTGGCTCGGGAGATAAACAGACGCTTCTGCGCGCGGGTGATACCCACATAGCACAGGCGGCGCTCCTCCTCCATGCGATCCTCTTCCATCAGGCTGCGGGAGGATGGGAAGATCCCCTCTTCCAGGCCGGTCATGAACACATTGGGGAACTCCAGGCCCTTGGCGCTGTGCAGCGTCATCAGGGTCACATATCCCCGCCCGCTGTCCTCCGCCTGATCCAGATCGGTCACCAGCGCGACATTTTCCAGATAGTCCTCCAGCGTCGGTTTCTCCGTTGCCTTACAGTACTCCGTCACAGCGCCCAGGAACTCCTGGATATTCTCCACCCTGGCGCGGGCTTCATCCGTATCTTCCTTCCGGTACTGCTCGATCAGGCCGGTCTTATCCACCAGCATGTTCACAAACTCGTCTACCGGCATCTCTTCCTTCATGGCCATCAGCATGGTCATGAGCATAAAGAAATCCGTTACGCACTTGCGGGGACGGGAGCTGAGCGTTTCCGGAATATCCGACAGCGCGCTGTAAAGGGGCATACCGTTTTCCATCGCGTGATTCATCAGCTCCTGCACGGTGCTGTCGCCGATAGCACGCTTGGGCACGTTGATGATGCGGCGCAGGCTCACGTCATCCGCAGGATTGACGATCACGCGCAGATAGGCAACGACGTCCCTGACTTCCTTGCGGTCATAGAAGCGCTGTCCGCCAAAGACCTTGTAGGGGATGTTGGAGCGCATCAGCATATCTTCCACCACGCGGGACTGGGCATTGGTGCGGTACAGGACAGCCATGCTCCCATAGTTCTGCCCCTGCCGGTTGAGCTGGCGCATCCGATCCGCGACCCAGGCCGCTTCATCGCGTTCATCACCGGCTGCAAAGAGGCGGATGGGCTCGCCTTCGCCAGCTTCCGTCCACAGGGACTTTTCCTTGCGGCCCGCATTATGAGCGATCACCTGATTCGCAGCATCCAGAATATTGGCGGTGGAGCGGTAATTCTGCTCCAGCTTGATGACCACTGCATCCGGATAGTCCTTTTCAAAATCCAGAATGTTGCGGATGTCAGCGCCGCGCCAGCCATAGATGGACTGGTCATCATCGCCCACGACGCATAGGTTCCGGCTTTCATCCGTCAGTAGCTTGATCAGCATGTACTGAGCATAGTTGGTATCCTGATACTCGTCCACCATCACATATTTGAAGCGGCGGCGGTAGCTTTCCAGCACCGGCGGATGATCGGCAAGCAGCTCCAGCGTTTTGACAAGCAGGTCGTCAAAATCCAGGGCGTTGTTGGCCTTCAGCCGGGTCTCGTATTCCAGCATCACATCATGGATCCGCTGGCTGCGAAAATCCTTATCGGAGCGCCGGAACCATTCGTCAGGGCCCATGAGCTTGTTCTTGGCGTCAGAGATCTTCGCCTTCAACTCCCGGATGGGCAGGAACTTATCGTCGATGTTCATACGCTTAAGGATCTCCTTAAGCACTGCCTGCTGATCATCGTCATCGTAGATGACAAAGGCGCGGCTGTAACCAAGCTTTTCGATATCTCGGCGGAGGATGCGCGCACAGGTCGAATGGAAGGTGGAAATCCACGCCTCCTCAGCTTCCGGGCCAACCAGTGCGGAAATGCGCTCCTTCATTTCTCGAGCCGCTTTATTGGTAAAGGTCAGTGCAAGGATGTTCCACGCAGGCACGCCTTGGTCGATAAGGTTTGCCACGCGGCACGTCAGCGCGCGGGTCTTGCCGCTGCCTGCGCCCGCCAGGATCAGCACGGGGCCCTCCAGGGTTTCAGCAGCCAGGCGCTGCTGGGGGTTGAGCATATTCAGGTCCATTTTCCTACCTCAGGCTTTCTGATAAATGGTGACACGTTTTTCTATTACTCTGTTTCTTCTTCGTTTTCAGCAATGCTCAGGGCGTCCAACACACGCGAGTATCCGTCCGCACCGTAGAGCAGCGCACGGTTCACGCGGCTGATCGTCGCCGAAGAAGCGCCCGTTCTGCGTGCGATCTCCTGATAGGTGACGCGTTCCCGCAGGAGCACCGCCACCTCAAGGCGCTGTGCCATGCTCTTGATCTCCGCAATGGTGCAGATATCCTCAAAGAAGCGATATGCATCCTCGACGGTGTTCAGGCGCAGAACAGCCTCCATCAGCAGATCAGCCTGTTCTGACTGGATGCGGGATTCATACATGTCCGACAGCTCCCTTCGCAGCGTTCATGGTGCAGACTTTCGCACTTTACTATACCAGTATATTATATCACACAATCTTCATTTTGAACAGGGGCGATTTTGATAGACTTGTAAACAAAGATGGCAGTTCATTGCCGCAGATGTATTATATGGTATTATTCAAAAACAAGCGCTCCATCTGCAGCAGCAAATCGAAAAATTGCTTGACAAATCAAGGGTTTCAGACTATTCTTTGGTATGTATACCATGCCGCATCAGGCCGCACAAGGAGGACGATCAGCATGTCCCGTATGGAAGAGCTTTTTGGCGTCAACGTATTTAATGACGATGTGATGCAGAAGCGTTTGCCCCGTGATACTTATAAGGCCCTGCATAAAACCATCGCCGACGGCCGCCCGCTGAAGCCGGAGATCGCTAATGTCGTTGCCAACGCCATGAAGGACTGGGCCGTGGAAAAGGGCGTGACCCATTACACCCACTGGTTCCAGCCGATGAACGGCGTCACCGCAGAAAAGCACGACAGCTTCCTCACCCCCCGTGAAGGCGGCAAGATCATTCTTGAGTTTTCCGGCAAGGAGCTGGTACACGGCGAAAGTGACGCCTCCTCCTTCCCCTCCGGCGGCCTCCGCGCTACCTTCGAGGCCCGCGGCTACACTGCCTGGGATCCCACCAGCTACGCCTTTATCAAGGACGGCGTGCTTTGCATTCCTACTGCATTCTGCTCCTACAGCGGCGAAGCGCTGGACGCCAAGACGCCCCTCTTGCGCTCCATGGAGGCGCTCAATAAGCAGGCCGTCCGCATCCTGAAGCTCTTTGGCCGCGATGCGACCCGCGTGACCTCCACCGTCGGCCCCGAACAGGAGTACTTCCTGGTCGACAAGAAGCTTTACGATCAGCGCAAGGATCTGATCTTCACCGGCAGGACGCTTTTCGGCGCCAAGCCGCCCAAGGGCCAGGAACTGGACGACCACTACTCCGGCGCTATCAAGCCCCGGGTCAAGGCTTTCATGACGGAGCTGGACGAGGAGCTGTGGAAGCTGGGCGTCCTTGCCAAGACCGAGCACAACGAGGCCGCTCCTGCGCAGCATGAAATGGCGCCCATCTATACGATCACCACACTGGCGACCGATCACAATCAGCTCACCATGGAGATGATGAAGAAGGTCGCCCTGCGCCACGGCCTGGTATGCCTCCTTCATGAAAAGCCCTTCGCCGGCGTCAACGGTTCGGGCAAGCATAACAACTGGTCCATGTCCACCAACACCGGCTATAATTTGCTGGAGCCCGGTGACGATCCCGCCTCCTCCGCGCAGTTCCTGCTCTTCCTGACCGCCATGATCAAGGCTGTTGACGAACACGCGGATCTTCTGCGCGTCTCCACCGCTTCCGCCGGCAACGACCATCGCCTTGGCGCGTGCGAGGCGCCACCTGCGATCATCTCGATCTTCCTGGGCGATGAGCTGACAGCGATCGTCGACAGCCTCATCAGCGACAGCGAATACCACGCTGCCGAGACCAAGGATCTGGAGATCGGCGTAAGCGTGCTGCCGAAGTTCCCCCGCGACAATACCGACCGCAACCGCACTTCTCCCTTTGCATTCACCGGCAACAAGTTCGAGTTCCGTTCCCTCGGCTCCAGCGCCTCCATCGCAGATACCAATGTTACCCTCAACACCATCGTTGCAGACGTGCTGATGGACTTTGCCGATGAGCTTGAAGCGGCAGAGGACTTCCGCACCGCGCTGCATGATCTGATCGTCCGCACCCTTCGCCGGCACAACCGGGTGATCTTCAACGGCAACGGCTATGCCGATGCCTGGGTGGAGGAAGCCGCTCGCCGCGGACTGCCCAATTATGCCAGCACTGTGGACGCCCTGCCTCATCTGCTTGATGATAAGAATGTGGCACTTTATGCCCGCCAGGGCGTATTCAGCGAGGCCGAGCTCCACTCCCGGTACGAGATCAGTCTTGAATACTATGCCAAGGCAGTCAACATCGAAGCCGAAACCTGCCTGATGATGGCAGAGCGTGAGATCTTCCCGGCCTGTGCCCGTTTTGCAGGAGAAATGGGCCGCATCGTCCGCGATATCCGTCAGGCCGGTGTGGAACCTGTCGCTGAAGCCAAGCTGCTCAAGGACGTTGCAGAGCGCAACGCCAAGCTCTTTGATGCGATTGCGAATCTTCGCAGCGCCATTCAGGACACCGGCAGCCATACCGCAGATGCGATGGACAACGCACAGTACGAGCGGTACATCATCATTCCCGCGATGGCCAAGGTTCGCGAGATCGCCGATGACCTTGAGACCCTTGTCGGAAAGGACTTTTGGCCCTTCCCGACCTATGACGACCTTCTCTTCAACGTATAAAATGATCCGGAGGGCATGTGCTCTCCGGATTTTTTTGCAAAAACCTCCGCAGGAAGTATTCCGGCTTCCTGCGGAGGTTTGTTCTACTTATCGATTCTGCTCGTACCAGTCGTAATCGTAACCGAAGTCCTGCTCTGCGTTCAGTTTGCTGACCGTAAAGCGTACGACCGCATTTTCACCGAGCTGCAGCCTGAGCTTACCGTTGCTGCACTGCATTGCACCGCAGGCCGGCATACCCGCCTGCCGCAGGAACCGCAGCTGGGCGTCAGTAAGAGAAGCCGGCTCCCCCATCTCATGCCATACCTTGAGCGGGTTACAGCAGTTTTCATCCACCGTTTCAGTGGTCAGTACGCACTGACCCGCTACAGGCAGCTCAAGGGCTATATCAAGCGCCTGACGTTCATCCTTGCAGATATTCCACGCCACGCCCTCGTAAGAGCCGTCCGCCTTCTGAACGATGACAGTATGCTCATCCCGATATACGCAGTTCCCCTTCAGGTTATTGAAGAAATGGAACGTCCACAGGGTCGGCTTGGGGATCAGGCCGTTGGCGATCATGCCAAAGCCGCCGTGGAAGGGGCGGCTCGGAACGCCCTGCTCCTCAAACACATCGCCGAAGGTCCAGTAGGAATACGAAGCACAGACGTCGCCCATACGCGCAAGAAGGCTGGCGATCAGCGCAGCGTTGTAATTGGTGTCATGAATGGGACAGAAGGGATGGTAGGAAGTGTTGAATTCTGTCACATGCATCTCCATGCCTGCATATTCCGGGAAAGAATCAATGATATCGCGGGTCGCCTGCATCTCCTCCATGATGGAATCCACCGTACGCATGGTGTGATAGAGATACCGGCCATTCCGCTGCGGATTCTCGCCCATATAGGCATGGCGTGTGAGGAAATCGACAGGGAGCTTCTCATCCCGGCAGAAGGTCAGGAAGTTACGCACCCAGTCCAGAGAGGTAGATCCACCACAGATGGCCGGACCGCCCACGCGCATCTCCGGCATCGCCTCCTTCACAGCCAGGACGGAGGTCTTGTACAGCTGGTGGTAAGCCGCCTCATCCGCATACTGCCAGAAGCCGGGCAGATTCGGCTCGTTCCATACCTCGCAGGGCCAGGTGGATACTTCCTCTTCACCGTAGCGCTCCGCGAGATGCCGCAGCGTCGCCTTGATCAGCTCAGCCCAGCGCTGATGATCGGCCGGCGGCGTGGTGTTACCCTTCCAGTAGAAAATGGTCTGGGTACCGCTGGCCATTTTCTCAGGCATGAAGCCCAGCTCCAGGAAGGGCTTCAGACCGGCAGCACGGTAATCATCCATTACCCGATCCAGGTAGGTGAAGTTGTAGCTGATCCGCTCGTTTCCTTCGGGATCTTTGTAATACTGATAGATGGCCATATCATCGCTGAACAGACCGTGGCCGCGGATGTGCTTGAAATGACAAAGCTCCTGAGCCATAAAGAGCTGGTCATGGTACTCCTTTTGGAGTGCAAGGCCCATACGGCCCGTGCCAACGCAGAATGCCGCGTTGTTATTGAAGGAAACGTGACTGTCAGGCGCGATACGGATGTTCAGATGCTTCATGGTATGTCTCTCCTCTCAGGACTGTTTTGCTTTATTCCAGTCAAATACCAGGATCTGCCCTTGTGTAACATTTGCCTGCCTGGTTGCAATATGCTCATAGCCGCCGATCGTGACAGGCCGTGCTGCGACCAGAACATCATCAGACAGATGGTTGATAAAGTCATCAAACTTGCTGCGGGGATACAGCTCCGGCTGATGGCTGCAGAGCACATGATCGAATTCAAGCGCTTGCAGCCGCCGTACGTTTTCTCGGTATTCCTGCACCGGAAGCGCCGCCTCGAAGAACAGCCAGGTGCAGGGATTCCAGTCGTCGCCAGTGAGCAGCAAACGGCGTTCCGGGATATACACAACGCAGGAGCCGGGCGTGTGCCCAGGGCAGGCCATGACCATCAACGTCAGTCCGCCAAGATCGAAGCAGCCGGTGCTGAGGTCTCGAGGCAGCGGACACTCCCCTGCCAGGAACTCCGATTCCGTGACCGGCAGCCCCTTGGCGATCGCCTGCTGCAGCACAGCCCGCCGTTTCTCCCGACCGTTAAAGACCTCCCATTCAGCCTTGTCTTCAGGGAGCATGAAGACCTCGTCAAACCAGCGGGCGCCGAGGGTATGATCGTGATGATGATGGGTCAGAATGACCGTCAGCGGCTTGTCCGTCAGCGTGCGGATGAAATCAGCCACATTCTCCACGCCATAGCCGGTATCTACCAGCCAAGCGGCATTTTCGCCCTCGATCAGCGTCATGCAGACGCCCATGCAGTCGCGGATATGGGTAATTCCCGGAAGAACACGATTCGCTTCAAAACCCATGCGCGATTCTCCTTTGCGCGTTATGCTTGTTAAATTCGACAATGCTTGCCTGATTCCTGTCCTTGAGTTGATCGCATTTTGCCTTGTTATTCTCATTACTTGCAAAAAACCGCCCTGCCCGAAGGCAAGGCGGTTGCAGATATTGAATTAGCCACGGCTCCAGACGGCGCCGTCCTTGGAATCCTTGACGACAACGCCCATGGCAGAAAGCTCGTCGCGGATGCGATCGGATTCAGCCCAATTCTTGGCCTTCCGGGCCTCATAACGGGCCGTCAGCAGCGCATTGACTTTCGCAGCCTCTTCCTCAGTCGCATCAGCGGGGCCGGTAATGGTGTATTCGCCGGTGCCGGCAGCCTTGGCCGCAGCAGCAGCCTGATCCGAACGCACCTTGGCCGCAGCCTCCACAAGGCCCAGCGAAAGCACGCGGTCAAAGTCCGCCAGCAGATACAGCTTGGTAACGCTGTCCAGCTCCCGGGCCTTGAGCACGTCGTAAACGCTGGTGATCGCCAGGGAGGTATTCAGGTCATTGGTCAGGGCCTTCAGGAACTTCTCCTGATAGGGCTTGGAAGCCTCCAGATCGGGCTGCTTTGTGTCATCGGGCTTGAGGTTCGCCACACGGCTGACCAGCTTGTTGTAAGTGCCGGCAGCGTTATCCAGGTTCTCCCAGGAGAACACAAGGTTCTGACGATAGTGGCTCTGCAGGCAGAACAGGCGATAAGCCAGCGGGTTGTAGCCCTTCTCTTCCAGCAGGGAAACAGTCAGGAACTCGCCCTTGGACTTGGACATCTTGCCGCCGGCGGTGTTCAGGTGATGCACATGGAACCAGGTATTGCACCACTCATGGCCCAGGTAAGCCTCGGACTGGGCGATCTCATTGGTGTGATGCGGGAAAGCGTTATCGATGCCGCCGCAATGCAGGTCAAGGTACTCGCCCAGATGCTTCTTGGAGATGCAGGAGCACTCGATATGCCAGCCAGGATAGCCGACGCCCCAGGGAGAATCCCACTTCAGGGCCTGATCCTCAAACTTCGACTTGGTGAACCACAGCACGAAGTCGGCCTTATTGCGCTTGTTATCGTCTGCTTCTACGTCATCGCGGACGCCCACGGCCAGGTCGTCCTCGTCATGGTCATTAAAGACGTAGTACTTTTCCAGCTTCGAGGTATCGAAGTAGATATTGCCGCCCGCATGATAGGCAAAGCCCTTCGCCAGCAGCGTCTCGATCATCTCGATGTACTCCGGAATGCAGTTGGTCGCGGGCTCCACCACGTCAGGGGTCTTGATGTGCAGCTTGGCGCAATCCGCAAAGAAGGCGTCCGTATAGAACTGAGCGATCTGCATGACCGTCTTGTTCTCGCGCTTTGCGCCCTTGAGCATCTTGTCCTCGCCGGTATCAGCATCCGAGGCCAGATGGCCCACGTCGGTGATGTTCATCACGCGCGTGACATTGTAGCCCTCATAGCGCAGCGCCTTCTCCAGCACATCCTCCATGATATAGGAGCGCAGGTTGCCGATATGCGCAAAGTGATACACCGTCGGGCCGCAGGTGTACATGGACACGTCATTGCCAAAGCGGGGCTTGAACAGCTCCTTGCTGTGGGACAGCGAATTGTAAAGGAACATATATGTCATCCTTTCGGAGGTAGAATCAGCTTATCATACCACTAATTGCACGGAAAGTCAAACAACAGGGTCTTCGACCCGTTTATTCCTGCCGGAACCAGAACCCATAGAAATCAAACTGGCATCCCGGCAGGGTCTTCGACCCGTTTATTCCTGCCGGAACCGGAACCCATAGAAGTCGAACTGGCATCCCGGCAGGAAGACAAACGTGACCGTGCACATCCCCGGCAGCACCTCCACCTCGAAGGTCTGCTTCCCACGCTCGGTTCCTTTGAACTGTGCCAGCGCTGTAAGCGACTCGCCGACGTCATTCTGGAAACGGATCGTGATGGGGTTCTCATTCAGCAGTGTACAGCCATCCAGGATAAGCGTGGCCCTGTTTGCAGCGCCGAAGTCCATCCCTTCATAGATCAGGGACACATTGTTGCCAATGCCCATGATACCTTCCGTCGTCCGGACAAAGGTGTCGCCGTAGACATTGTCCGCTTCCAGCGCAGAAAGCTGCAGCCATGCCCGGCTCTGCCTTGCAAAGGAGAAGCCCTTCAAGTGTACCTTCTCCGTCAGCGTGAAGCAGATGGTGCGCAACCCTGTCAGACGCTCCGGAAGCTTGTAGCTTTCTGGCTGATAGACATTCCAGCGGGAGGGCTTCTGATACGGCAGCACCGCGATCAGTCTGCCGCCCTGACCGGGAATGCCGTCCCACATGTGCAGGTTGTGCAGATTCCCATCCAGCGCAAAAATGGGCAGTGTGATCTCATCGGAGCCGATCGCGCCAAAGTCCACATTCGTGAAGCCGACCATGCTCTGCCCATCCCTGGCAAAGGCGATGCCCTGCTCATTGCCGCTGGTGATCTCACCCTCATGCACGTCGTACAGGCCGGCGCTGACGAATCCGTAGGGATCCAGATTCGGCTGTCCCATGCCCTCCACATGGATATCCTGCTGGCTGATAACGCGGGGATGCGCATAGCCGTTATTGCAGCTGGCACGCAGCCATACCTCGCCGTCGCCAAGACCGGTAACGGTGATCACATCCCCCTCCACCGTGTACGCAGCGCAGGGGCTCTCGATCCCCTTGGCGTTGGTGATCCGGAAGGAAATATCCTGCCGTGCTGCATTGACCGGGCAGGTCTTCACGCGGAAGGCGACAGACGGCGCATCAGGCGTCAGCCGCTTCTCCCCCAGAGGGATCAGTTCGATCTTGCGCACGGGTACCTCATCCGGCATCGGAAGACTCTTGCACAGTGGCATGTGACGCGCCTCTCCGGATGGGCTTGCCGCCTCGTAGACCGGAACCTCCAGCACAGCAGATTCTTTTCCGGGAGAGGATACTTCGATACGCACATTTCCGGTCTCGCCGATATCACCGATCACCGCCAGCAGCTTTCCGGAGAACAAGCAGCGAGTGGTCGTCTTGTATCCGTCTTTATCGGTGGAATCTCCGTTATCAAGGCCCAGCAGCATCCCTTGTCCCGTTACCGCAACGCTGACGCGGTCGCAGGCGTTTTCAACGGTGCGTCCCTGATCATCCTCCATAGAGATGGTAACAAACAGCAGTTCGTCTCCGGTGGCATACAGTGCAGGCGCATTGCCGGTTTTCCCATCGCAGCGTTCAGCCCTGAGCACGATGCGCGCGCTGTCGCCGGGCGTACGGCGAATATCTTCGCACAGGATCGTTCCGTCCGCCCCATAGGCCACGGCACGGAGCTCGCCCGCTGCGTAGGGGATCTGCCAAACGGGGCGGCACTTTTCCCAATCGAGGCCATCGACCTGCCTGCAGCCCATGGATTCACCATTCAGGAACAGTTCGACCGCTGCGCCGTTCGTCATCACTGGTACGTCTATGGTCTGCCCGGGGTTCCAGTCCCAGCTTACGCCGATATGAACCATGGGCCGATCCGTCCAAAGGGATTTGAAAAGATACCAGCAGTCCTTGGGATACACAGCAGTATCCATCATGCCGAAATAGCTGTTGCGGGTGTGATAAGGTGTGGGCTCGCCGATGTAGTCAATGCCCGTCCAGATGTACTGACCAAGAGAATACTCGCAGTTCAGATCGTCGACGATCATCTTCGCCATGTTCTGGGTGCCCCAGGAGGTCGTACTGTTTCCAAGGGAGGAGCACTGCTGGTCATCGTCCGTAAGGATCGGTGCGCTCATCGGGAACCGGTAGATCCCGCGGCTGAACACGGAAGAGGCCGTCTCGCTGCCGTAGATCGCCCAGTCGGGATGCTCCGCATGATGCTTTTCGTAGAGCTTCTCGCCGTAATTATAGCCCACAGCCTCCACGAACTGTGCACAATGCTGCGCGCCTGCCCATGGCATGTAGTTGCTGCCGATGGTCGTGGCCCCGTTGCCCCGCGGATCATGTCGGCGCACATATTCGCAGAGCATCTTCGTCACCCGGGCTGCCTGCTCTGGCTGGTTATTGGTATCTGCGATCTCGTTGCCGATGGACCACATCAGCACCGACGGATGGTTGCGGTCGCGGCGCACCCAGGCTGCAACATCGCTTTCTGCATCGGTATCGAAAAAGCGGGCATAATCGTAAGTGGTTTTGGGGCGCTGCCACATATCGAACGCCTCGTTCACCACCAGGAGTCCCAGCTCATCGCACAGATCCATTACAGGCCGTGCAGGCGGATTGTGGCTGGTACGCAGACTGTTTACACCCATTTCCTTCATCGCCAGAAGCTGCCGTTTTGCCGCGCGCCGGTTGAATGCGCTGCCCAGACAGCCCAGATCCTGATGCAGGCACACGCCATGGAGCTTGACATGCTTGCCGTTAACAAACAGGCCCTGATCATTTGTGATCTTGATCTCACGGAAGCCGACATTCTCGCAAATGACCTGATCGCCGAAAGTCGTTTCCAGCGTGTAGAAGCAGGGATCATCCACATTCCACAGCTTTGGCGCAGGTACGGTCATATCGGCCTTCGCATGGTCTGCATCAGGGCATACGCTCGTCTCACAGACGGTCACGCCATTGTCCAGCAGGCGATGCACCACCGGCTGTACTGCACCGCCGCCCGTAATCTCCGTCTCGACTGTCAGCGTCCAGGTATCACCGCTGCGGCAGGTAGTCACATAGGTGCCATCCAGGACAATATGTCGCTTCGGCAGCACATGAAGCGTTACATCCCGATAAATGCCTGCACCAGAGTACCAGCGGCTGTTCGGGCTCGTATGACGGACATGAACCATCACGGCGTTCTCTCCTGCGTTCAGCAGACCGGTAAGCACGGCGTCAAAGCAGGTATAGCCGTAATGATGCGTACATATTATTTGACCGTTCAGCAGAACATCACAATCCATATATACGCCGTCGAAACGAAGGATAACTTCCTTTGCGAGCCATTCCGGCGGTACAGTCAGCACACAGCGATACCAGCCGTCTGCATTTTCATAGAGCTGGTTTTCATCGAAAATAAGATAGTCATGGGGCAAATCCACATCAGACCATATCGCTGCCATTGCTTGCTCAAGCGTGCTGCCATTCGGCAGCTTTGCGAACTGCCATCTATTATTGAAAAGACGCTGCATGTCATCATCCTCCGTGATAGAGATCGGATTAAGAATCACCAACGTAAAAGGTTCTATATTCCAGCGAAAAATCCTGCGTTCTCCATCTTTCTTTCATGAAACCTGTTATCGAAACAACAGACTTTCAGTCTTTTGTTTCGATACAAACCGCACGTCTGGTCTTTTTGTGAAAAACAGACCATATTCCTCAAAATCGCAAAAGTTTTTTATCCACGCTGTTTGACACGGTCTCCCGAATCGTATACAATTATCTTACACCGCTTTTGTTTCAGAAAGGAGCTTTTGTATGAAAATCACTTTTCTGGGAGCCAATCATGAAGTAACCGGAAGTCAAACCCTGATCGAATGGCGCGACGGCCGCTACCTGCTGGTCGATTGTGGCATGGAGCAGGGACAGAACGAATACGAAAACGCCGTTATGCCCGTCAGCGCCAAACAGATCGAATATGTATTTATTACCCATGCGCATATTGATCACACCGGTATGCTGCCCAAGCTCTGGCACGACGGCTTCCGCGGCAAGGTCTATACGACCCTCGAGACCAACAATCTTTGCGCCATCATGCTGGCGGACAGCGCTCACATCCAGATGTCTGACGCTGAGTATCAGACAAAGAAGAACAAGCGCAAGGGTCTGCCTGCGGTAGAACCGGCATATGATATGGATGACGTCAATGCCCTGCTGCGCAATTTCCGTCCCTGTGGCTATGAGGAACCCATCAGAATCGACGAAGGCCTGACGGTCGCCTTTACCGACATCGGCCATCTGATGGGCAGTGCCGCCATCTCCCTCTGGCTGGATGACGGAACGACCCGGAAGAAGATCGTCTTTTCCGGCGACGTGGGCAACCTGAACCAGCCGATCCTTAATGACCCCAAGTTCGTCCGCGAAGCGGATTATGTGGTCATCGAGTCCACTTATGGCGATCGTCTGCACGAGGATCGCATCGATCCGACGCCCGCGATGGTAGATGTGATCCAGCGCACCCTGGATCGCGGCGGCAATGTGATCATTCCCTCCTTTGCTGTCGGCCGCACACAGGAGATGCTGTACATTATCCGCGACATCAAGATGCGTGGGCTGGTTCATGGGCATGACGGCTTCCCCGTTTATGTGGATAGCCCGCTTGCAAATGAAGCGACCGCGGTATTCCTGCAGTGCGATACCGAATGCCTGGATCCCTCTGCACAGGCCGTTATGGCGGCCGGCGAGAACCCCATTTCCTTCCCGGAGCTGGAGACCGTCGTGACCGCAGACGAATCCAAGAAGCTGAATGCTTCCAAGATCCCTGGTGTGATCATCTCTGCCAGCGGCATGTGTGACGCCGGACGTGTCCGCCATCACCTCAAGCACAACCTCTGGCGGCCTGAATCTACCGTTCTGTTCGTAGGCTATCAGGCCAACGGCACCCTTGGCCGCCAGCTGCAGGAGGGCAAGAAGGAAGTGAAGGTGCTGGGCGAAGAGATCACCGTCCGCGCAGAGATCGCCACGCTCCAGGGCGTCAGCGGCCATGCGGACAAGAACGGTCTCCTGCGCTGGATGGACGGTTTCTCCCCTGTGCCGCCGCAGATCTTCGTCAATCACGGTGATCACGATCAGGCGATCGCCTTCGTTGATACGCTGCGCCAGCGTTACGGTGTACAGGTGGATTGTCCCTGGTCCGGCAGCGAATATGACCTTGCGGCCGGCAAGTGGACGCACGTTGCCCAGCCCATCCCCTATGTAAAGAAGAAGCAGGCACAGTCCGCGGGTCAGCAGGCACAGCAGGATGCGCACAATGCGCTGATGAACGCGATCCAGCGCCTTGAGAACGCCGCCAGGAATTGCCGCAGCCTTGCCAACGGCGAACTGCGCCGACTGACCGAAAGCGTGCAGAAGATCCTGCGGGACATTGAGAACTGAGGTGACGTATATGCGTCCGATCATCGGCGTCACGACCAGCGTCAGCGAGGATGAGGCCGTCCTGCAGCTGAACCGCACCTACACGGACGCCCTCATAGCTGCCGGCGCAGCCCCCATCCTGCTTCCGCCTACGGATTCACCCACGCTGATCGCACAATATGCCGGAATGATCGACGGTTTGCTCCTTTCCGGCGGCGGGGATGTGGATCCGCAGCTTTTCGGCGAAACGCAACACTGGGAGATTGGCGCCATCAGCCCTGTCCGGGACGCCTTTGAGCTGGCGCTGTGCCAGACTGTGCTGGACAAAGGCACGGTTCCGATCCTGGGCATTTGCCGCGGACTACAGGTGCTGAACGTTGCATTGGGCGGCGATCTTTATCAGGATCTGAAAGCTGATTTCCCCGGGAAGACCCTGGCGCACCAGCAAAAGCAGCGCTCCTGCCACCCCTCCCACCCGGTAAGCATCGCTCCGAACACAATGCTGCATTCGATTCTTGGGCAAATGGAAGTGATGGTCAACTCCCATCATCACCAGGCCATTCGCCGCCTGCCCGAGGGCTTCATCGCCGCTGCCTCCGCGCCGGACGGGGTGACCGAGGCAGCAGAATTGCTGCATCATCCTTTCTGCATGGGCGTGCAGTGGCACCCTGAGCGGCTTTGGGATCAATGCGGTTACGCACTCCACAAGCGTATCTTTTCTGCTTTTGTTGACGCTACATCCCTCTGCAAAAAAGACAGATTATAATCCCAAGCATCAAAAAGCCGATTCGCATTCCTGCGAATCGGCTTTCCTTTGTATGTGTCTTACATCGGCGGAACCACGGTAGGCTCAGCCGTAGGCGCTTCCGTCATCGTGACAGGCTCGGCATTCTGTTCTGCCTGCTCCGGTTCACGCTGAAGACTGAGCATCGTTTTTACCGCGTTTTCAGTCAGCAGATCCAGCAGTTCCTTCACGCGGGTCTCGCTCAGCTCCGCCATGTTCTCTGCACCGGCAGTCGGCAGCGTTTCATGGGCCCACTGTTCCGCAGTACGAAGGTTGGCCGTCAGCCCGACCTCTGCATCTGGGAGCACAGCGTTGATCGTCACAGCGATCTTGACCGGGCGGTTCGGACGATCCGTTTCATGGGTGTAGCCGACGCTCGCGTCAAAGGAAATCGGCAGGAAGTCAACATAGCCGCTCTGCAGAGGATCAGCTGCATCCGTCAGGCTGGCATCAGGTTCCACTGCCACAGAGAAGGTCATATCCTCATGCTTGGCCCACTCGTCATCCTCCCAAAGACGCTTGCTGGTCTTATAGGTGAATGCGGCGGAAAGCTGGGGTTCAGCACTTCCCTCTGCAGGCATGATGCGGACGAATCCCTTCTTCTGGCTCGTTTCCGCATTGGCTACGCTTTCGTCCACGATCAGGCTGATCGTGCGAGCGGGGCTGGAGACGCTGATGGAAACATCATCCTCCGACTGGCTGAAGGAGATTCGCTGGAGATCAGCCAGCACCCCATCGTAGGGCAACGAGAAAGAATCTTTCAGAAGGCGGCCAAGGGAGTCCGTCAGTTCGGCCGGAAGCTCCGGCAGCGGCAGTGACACACCCATACCGACGGTTTCGCCCATGACGGTCATTTCCCTTTCAAGGAGGATGTCCCCGCTCAGGGGCAGTGTATCAATGCAGTATTCATAGAAGTACATCAGCGAGGGATTCAGATAAAGCGCACGCTGCTCAGTGGTGACGTGCTGCATCATAAGCGCCTGAAGCTCATGGTCATAGATCATCAGGCCCACCAGATGCTTGGCCTCCTGCTTCAGATCAGCCGCAGGGATGTTGTAGGAGGTACGCATGGTCGTATGCCCCGTCGTGCCGGATACGACCGGCGCAGCAGCATAGGCAGAAAGCCACAGATCCAGCTCGGTATAGTACTTTTCCAGCACCGGCTCCCAGCTTTCGTTCCATTCCTCTTCGCCGATCTGCAGCAGGTTTGCCACAGCGGAATAGGCGCTCAGGTTTTCCCCGCGGCCAGCCTTTGTCACATTGAGCGGATCGAAGGAATTCAGCATGGCGAAGAAATCGCCCCTGATCAGCTGATACGGGATATGAACATCCTTGACCGTGAGGGTCAGAAGGGTGTCCGGAAGCAGCTCGCTGCTGATGTAAAGGGCCTCAGGGCCGCCGTAGATGTAGGTAAGCGCCTGGGGATTACCCTGCTCGTCCTCGGCGTAAAGCTTGATCTGCCAGTCATCATCATCCGTGACCATATCGGACAGATCGCCCTGGGCTTCGCCGATGGCGCGCACCTGCAGCTTCGCCGCTGTAAAGGGCATCAGGATGTTCAGCCATTCCGCCACGCCGGAAGCCGTCAGCGATACGGTGCCGCGCATACCGTTGCCGCCAACCACAAACTGCTGACGGAAACGCTTGGTGGGCGTCATCTCCTCTGCCATAGCTGCAGGGATCAGAAGCATCAGGCACATCAGAATACAAAGGAATCGCTTCATGTTGAATCACTCCTTGGGTTTTACTCAAGCACGACGGCGTTGGACGCATCGATGATCTTTTGCACAGCTTCCGGCGGCATATCCCGGAAGAACCACTCCGCATCCGCCCCCATGAGGATGATCAGCGGCTTCACAACCGCCGTTGCAATGGATGCCGCGGCCTCCTGGCGCAGCTGCATCAGCTCCTCTTCGGAGAGCTGATCAAGGTCGATCACCCATTCGCTTTCCTGCCAGGCCGGCGTATCGCAGCGGCTGAGATAGACATGCACATCTGCCTGCTCCAGCACATTCTTGCCCTTCAGCCCCGTCACCAGAACGGAGCCGCTGATCACAGGTGCATCAGGCTCGCCAGAGAGCGTCAGCTGCGGCTCCAGCTGAAGGCCGCTGAAGCTGCTTTCTCCAGGCAGCTTCTGCTGCAGCTTGAGGCTGCCGGTCAGCACGTCCGCCTCATCGGTGAACGCGTTTTCCAGCGTAAACTCCCCTTTTCGGGTCGTCGTCTGCTTATCCAGCGTAACGGTATAGGTGAAGGAGCCCTCCAGCTCAATTGCGCCGGTCTTGCTTTTCTGGATCACTCGCTTGAACTCAAGCGTGTTTTTATTTCCGCCGGATTTGGCCGGTGATGTAAGCGTGATCTCATCGCGGTGTGCGGTGTCATCCCTTCGCATACGCCAGACCAGCTTGACCGTACGCAGGTTGCCCTCCGGGCCGCAGGTGCCGTTATACTCCATCCGCAGCGGGATCTCCTCTGCCGTACGATACATGCGCAGATTCTGCCGGCCGGAGAAGTTCAGGGAAGTAATGATCTCTTTCAGCCAGCCCTCCGGAGTAAGCCGCAGCAGCGTCTCCTTCAGCGAATCTGCATCATCCTTGGGGATCGTGTAGTCCGTGCAGGAACGTGCAGTACCCATATCGGTTATATAAGTCTTCACATTGCGACGATCTGCATACTTTTCCAGCTCATTCCCCAGGGCATTCAGGAGCACCCAACCGTCGTCCAGCAGCGTTTCCGCATCTCCGCGCAAGCCGTACAGGGAGATATCCCCTGTATCCGCGCCAAGAAGCTTTTCCGCTGCACCCTCATCAGAGAGAAATGTAACCCGTGGTATACTGGAAAGCTGCGTCTCTTCGCCCCGATAGGACAGCGTCAGCGCATTGGACTGACCTGCAAGGATCGATACGCTCCCCGCATTATCTCCTGCGGTAAGGCGCAATGACAGCTTATCCGTCACCGCCTTCAGCATGGCAAGCCTGTCTTCATCATAGGGCATATGCGCCTTTACGTCTGCAGAGAGCATGACTTCCAGCGGAATATCCTCCAGCGTCCAGTCCTGTGCAATCCGCAGGAACGGCACTTCTGCCATCGCTGCAGTGCCACATAACAGCAGCGCCAGCAGCAGCGCAATGATACTGCGTAATCTGCGCACAGATCATCACTTTCCTTTCATTCCGGACAGTATTTACGGCTCCGCAGCGCATACCTCTTCTGCGAACCGATAAAGCATCTCCTTGACCTCGTCAGGATCATCGATCAGGTTGATCTTTCCTCGAAGCTGCGCCGCACCGCGCATACCGCTGACATACCAGCCGATATGCTTTCTCATTTCATTGACGGCAACGCGCTGCGTCTTCCAGCCGAGCAGCATATCATAATGCCTGATCGCGGTCGCGATACGCTCGTTCACCGTAGGCGGCACATAGCTTTCACCATTCAGGCGCTGCTTGATTTCTCTGAAGATCCAGGGATTTCCCATTGCGCCGCGGGCGATCATGACGCCGTCAACTCCGGTTTCCTGTACCCGCTTCAGGGCGTCATCCGCGGTAAATATGTCACCGTTGCCGATGACGGGCACCTTGACCGCTTCCTTCACCCTGCGGACATATTCCCAGTCCGCAGTGCCGGAGTATTGCTGCATCCGGGTGCGGCCATGGACCGCGATCTCACACACGCCGCAGTCCTCGGCCATTTTCGCCATTTCCACAACATTGATATGCTCATGATCCCAGCCCAGACGCATTTTGACCGATACAGGCAAATGACTGGCCTTGCAAACAGCCCGCAGGATCTTTTCTGCATTCTCGGGCGTACGCATCAGACCGCTGCCCTCTCCGGAGGAAGCTACCTTATGTGCAGGGCAACCCATGTTCACGTCGACGCCCTCAAAGCGTCCCATCGCCGAAAGCTCCTCTGCTGCTCTGGCCATCAGGTCCGCTTCCTTACCGAAGATCTGCACGATCAGACGGGGTTCATCGGGGTGGCGCTCGATCAGAGCTGTCGTTGCCGGATGGTTGCGCGGGGCGTACACATAGCCCATTGCGCTGACCATCTCCGTAGTAGCCATATCACAGCCCTGCTCAAAGCACAGCAGACGAAAAGGCCAGTCGGTGATCCCGGCCAGGGGGGCCAGGCGCAGGCTGATCATGCGTTCTTCCTCCCGGGGAAGAGCGCAATCCGCGCTGCAGTCTGCGCATAAGGAACCAGTACTACGCGCTCCGTCTCGTCCCCGGAGGCTGCGGGCAGCACCGGAATATCCGCCGGGATGCCGTTCCTCATCTTCCAATCCTTCACAGAATCCACGGCAGCAATGACCTTGCCCTCCTCTACCGTGCAGCTGACGAAGCTCTTTGCCCAAGGAGTTCCGGGCTCGCATTCCATCGCCATCAGGATCGGGCCCTGCATGACATACTTGCCCTGGTGATGACCATCCAGCACCCGCAGGCTCTTTTCCAGCGTTACGGTGATCACATCGCCGTCATGCCACACGCGGTCGATCTTCAGCATTCCGTCGCGGCAATCCGTGCCCGCATCGCTCTCCATGCCGTTCACGGTGATCTCGGCGTGTTTTGCCCAGGAAGGCACCCGGAGCTGCACCAGCGCCCGGCTTTCCTGCTTGCAGTGCACCTGAATGCTGTAGGCGCTGTTCTGCTGGGTGATGGTGACGATCAACAGGCTATCGCCAACCAGTACGGCATATTTGCCGGGAAGGTAAAGATTCACCGTCAAGCCGTTTTCGCAGGCCATCACGGCGCCGGATACGATCGCAGCGCAGCCGCGCGCAAGACGATTGATCGCCCGCGCATCATGATCAGCCTCTTGACGGAAACAGTTGCTTTCCCCGACCTCCGCAGAAACGGTATTGACATACTGGAAGCCAACGATCCCGTCTTCACGGATGCAGGCAGGCAGTGCGTTCAAGGCAATGCGCTCCACAGCCTCCCAGGCCCAGGCAGACTTCGGGCCCGCTGCGGCACAGCAGAGCGCTTCCGCCCATGCACCAAGCGCAGCAGCGCTAACAGGCATCGCAGGAGAGGCGCCCTCCAGCATTTCGCCGGATGTTAGGCCGCCGCAGATCGCGCCGTGATAGCGCTGAATACGCTCCCAGCCATTACAGGGGGCATTCAGCTCCGTTGCAGAGCCGGAATACCAGCCCCGGGCCATGCAGGCACGGGCGCCGTCAGCCAGGTGCTCGGCATGATGCGTGCGGCAAAAATGGGTATAGTAGCCCTCCCGGCCGCCCTTCTCGATCGCCAGGCAGGTTTCAAGCTCCTCACGGGACATCGTGCGGCTGGTAGCGCGCTGAGAGGAGAAGGTGTTCAGCACACCGCTCCACTGCATCGTCTGCTCAGAAAGACGTTCGCACAGAGAAAGAAGCGCTGCCTTGCCGGTCACGCGGTAAAGGTTCTCCAGCAGCTCCAGCAGCTCCGCAGGATTGGCCCAGATTGCATCGTCTGCCATCAGGCACTCCCAGTTCTGTGCAGCCCAGGCGCACCAGCGTGCGATGTGCTCCAGCAGCGGCTTGCGGGTCTCATATTCATAGAGCGCCCAGCAGGCACGCAGAATGGCAACGCTCTCAGCAGGCGATGCGTCAAAGGAACCATCCTCGCGCTGGCTGCTCAGCACTTCGCGAATCCGGAGAGACACTGCCTCGTCTTCCGGATGAGCCGTCACGATGCAGGCAAGGCGGAACACACCCTCCAGGGCTGCGGGCTGCAGCTCTTTGCAGGCAGTCTGATAGAGCATCTTCAGCCGGGGGCTTTCGCTGCGGGCCATACCTGCGCACAGGGGCAGACAACTCATGGCCGTCAGAGGGGCCTTATCAAAAATCGGCTTCAGGGGCATGATCATACCTCCAATATACAAGCGCATAATACGCATAATAAACCATCATTGATTATAGCGCATTTTGCGTAAAACTGCAATGTTTCCTGTGTAAAAAAGCAAAGAACCGCTCCGAAATAGAGCGATTCTTTACATATGTTTCTTCCGGATTTCATTAACCGCCCACACCGCATGGGTTCTTACTGCCTCGGAGGGGTGCTCTGTCAGCCGTTCCAGCTCGGGCAAAAGATCCTCTCGGCCGCTGCAGCCCGCCACGATACATGCACCGCCCAGCACTCGGTTGAACATGGTGATCGTCGCGCCGATCCGGTCACGCATCGCAATGGCTGAAGCCTTTGGCGAACGCAGGATATCAACCAGCGGAAAGGGCGTCATCGTCTCCCCTGCCGGAGCCGCATTATGCGGGCAGCAGCGCTGACAGACGTCGCAGCCGATCAACCGATTGCCCATTTTTTCCCGAACGTCCTCCGGGTAGATCTGGCCGCTGACCTGCCAATTCCGCAAGCAGCGCTCCCGATGAAAGACGCCGCCCTCCAGCGCGTTGGTCGGGCAGGCTGCTTCGCAACGTCTGCAGTCGCCGCAATGGAGCGGATGATTCTCCTCTTCCAGATGATCCGTCGCAGGGATGCCCGGGGTGAGCGTGAGGATCTGCACATGGAAGCGGCTGCCATACTCCTGCGTATAGGAAAGCGTATTGCGCCCCTGGGAAAAGCCACGCAGCCGTGCAAACAATGGCTTAAGGCGGATATCCTCCCGCCAAACGAGACCTTCCTCCGCATGGGCCTTGGCCAGATCATCCGCAGCGCGGTAGGCCTTCTGGGAGGCGTAGTAGTACGGATGGATCCACGCTTCATTTTCAGCGGGTTCCTGCTCCGACTCGTAGGGCCAAAGCGCCAGAAGGATGGAGCCCACGTCCGGATAACCACACTCCACGCCATCCAGCACGATGACCCGGTCAAAGCCGGCTGCTTGAAGCTCTGCGATCACGTCCATAAGCTCCCTCCTTTCTGCAAAATCGAGAGGAGTCTCCCTGCGGAGACTCCCCTGCTCGCATGACCAGCCCTTACTTGGTGCCGAAGAGCCGATCACCGGCGTCGCCCAGACCGGGAACGATGTAGCCGTGATCATTCAGATGGCTGTCCAGGCCGGCAACATAGATGTCCACGTCCGGATGATCCTTCTGCACGCGCGCAATGCCCTCAGGCGCTGCGATCAGGTTGACGAGGCGGATGTGATTGCAGCCGCGCTTCTTGATCAGGGTGATCGCGTCGGAGGCGCTGCCGCCGGTGGCAAGCATGGGATCCAGCAGCAGCAGTTCACGATCCTGCGCATCGTGGGGCAGCTTGCAGTAATACTCCACAGGCTCCAGCGTCTCAGGGTCGCGGTACAGGCCGATATGACCAATGCGGCAGGCGGGGATCATATTCATGATTCCGTCGACCATGCCCAGGCCCGCGCGAAGGATCGGCACGATGCCCAGCTTCTTGCCGGCCAGCATCTTTACGGTCGTCTTGCAGATGGGGGTCTCGATCTCCACTTCCTCGGTGGGAAGATCGCGGGTGACCTCATAGACCATCAGCATGGAGATCTCCTCCAGCAGCTCACGGAACTCCTTGGGACCCGTTTCGGTCTTGCGCATGATGGACAGCTTGTGCTGGATCAGCGGATGATCAAATACATGTACCTTGCTCATGGCGGTAAGCCTCCTTTTGCAATATGGGTTGGCAAATACCTCTTGTTATTATACTCCTTTCATCGGGTTTTCGCAATGGTTTTTGAAAGAAGTATGCACAACGCCCTGAGCGATCTGCACAGGGCGTTGCTGGTATCATATTCCTTACTCCTCAGAGTCCATGGCAGGCGCGACAGTCTCGTCCGCAACGACAGGCGCTTCGGCAGTCTCAATAGGGCCGGCAGCGGCGGAAACGGGCTGAGGCTGCGGCTGATTCTTCTTGCTCATGCCAACGATCACGCCAACCGCGCCGAGGGCAGCAAACAGCAGCGCCTGGCCAAGGTTCAGCAGGGTGTCCTTGCGGAAGGTTTCGTCGGCGAAGATCTCCTTGTAGACAACACTCTTTTCCGTGATGAAGGGCTTCAGGAAATCATCGGTCAGCATAGATGCGGGGTAGCCCATAGTGGCGAGCTCTTCGCGAATTGAATCGAGCGCCTTGGCATACTCGATCTCGATCATGCCGATCTCGTAGATGGCCTCGCCGATCACGACGGAGAGGATCACGCAGATGATGACGATAACGAACTTCACCGCGCCCTCACGGCCCTTGAGGAGCTCGTAGCCCTTCACAACAAGGAAGCCCAGCAGCAGGCCCAGCAGCGCAAACACGCGCTGGGTCAGCAGGCCGACAGCGCCCCAGACGATACCGCCGAGGATCGCGCCAACCAGCGCACCGATCAGGCCCTTGACGACGCTGCCCTTGGACTCCTGATCCTCGTAGTAGTTGTAATTCTCCATATACTTACACTCCTTTGTAAAAAGATGCGCTAATATCATATCAGCACAGGCAGAAAAAATCAAGGCTGCCAGGCTGAATGCGAAAAGTTTTACAATTCATCCCCAACATCATCCATGACGCGGCGCAATGCCTCTTTTGCCACATCCCAGCTATAGCCTCTGCGGGCCAGCATGGCAAGAATGCGATTGCCGGCTTTGCGGGTGTCTTCGCCCGGCTTGATGCGGGCAGCGGCCTTCTCAGCGAGGGAAACGGCGCCGGAGAGCTGATCTTCATCGTCGATGGCCGACAGTGCTTCTTCGGCTTCGTCGGCAGAGATGCCCTTGCGGCGGAGCTCCTGGGCGATCCGGCTTCGGCCCAGCTTATGGGTGCTGCGGGATTCGACCCACTGCCGGGCGAAATCTGCATCATCCAGCAGGCCTTCGCGCTCCAGCTTATACAGCACCATTTCCACCGTGCAGGGCCGAAAGCCGCATTGCTGCAGCTTCTGTTCGATCTCCCGTTTACTGCGGGCACGGGCGGCAAGATAGCCTACCGCCCGGTCGAGGGCATGGCGGTACTGGCGGATCATCAGCCAGTTGTCGTACTCCTCCACATCCAGCTCCTGACCTTCGGTCAAGGGCCGTTCCCGCATCAGGCTCACGGGAACCAGGAAATCCTCCGATTCGCTGACGGTCACGCGGTATCTGCCGCGCTCCTTGCGGATCCCGGTGATCACATCCATGACGGCATCTCCTTTGTAAGTGCCCAGCGAAGCACATCCTGATTGACAAGGCCCAGCTTGCCCTTGCGTGCCTCACTTGCACCGCCATTGAGGAAGATGACCATTCTGCCCGTATCTTCCTCGATGAATGCACCGTCCACACAGCCATAGGCAAAGCCCTGATGCCCCAACAGGCGCTTGTCGGAAATATGCGGGCGGTTCAGAAGCACCAAGCCCAACCCATAGGTACGCGTCGGCGTAGAGGCCTGCACACGGGTCATTTCATCCATCAGGTGTTCCGGGATGAGCTGCACGTCGTTCGCTCTGCCGCGGTTGCCGATCAGCTGAAGGAGCTGTGCGAGGGATGGCGCATCGGTATACATGGCGCCGGCGGTATGGCCGAAATGCCGCAGAGGATCGGCTTTATCCAGCGGCACCCGTCCCAGTCGGGTGATGGTCACGTCGCTGCCCTTTCTATAGGGCAGTACGCGGCTGATGGGCATGATGCTTTCCTCGTTCAGCGCGGAGGCGTCCAGCGTGGCGCGCATCCCCAGAGGCTCGAAGAGCTTCACACGAAACAGCTCACTGATGCACATGCCGGTAGCGTTTTCCAGAATGCAGCCCAGCAGGCCAAAGCCGAAGTTGCAGTATTCCATGCGTTCCCCGGGTCTGGCACAGGTGATCCCGTTGGTGTTGAGCACCTGATCATAAGAATATCCGTTTCGCAGCGCGTGGTCGACCTCCGGCGTGTCGCACAGTCCGGAGGTATGGCTCAGCAGATGGCGGATGGTAATGCCGTCAAGGGTGGAGGCATTCTCTGTATCCGGCAGCAGCGGACGGATGGGGGCGTCCATCGAAAACAGTCCTTCATCCACACACATGAGCGTCATCAGCGCCGTTGCCATCTTGGTGATGGACGCCACACGGAACAGGGTATCCGGCGCAGCAACATGCCTGGGTTCTGTGACGGTAGTATAAACCTGCGTGCGGCGCTGTCCATCGTCAAGCAGCAGGGATGCGCCAAGAACGTGGTGCTTCACCAGCAGATGCTCATATTCTGACAGCGTGTTGAGCGGCTGGCCCTCAGCGTTATGCTGCATCTGATTGCGCGGGCTTGGGGCCATGAAGGGCAATGCAGCCCGGTAGATGAGGTTCTTCATTGGTGAAGATGGCATCTCACTTTGCCTCCTTCGTTATTTCCTTTCGTGAATGGATGGCACGCATGAGCAGCAGCGTACCAGCAAACAGCACCAGACCGGCGCTCAGCAGCTGGCTGATGCGGATCGGCCCCAGCATGAGGCTGTCCGTGCGGAAGCCTTCGATCACAAGGCGGCCAAGGCCGTAAAGCAGCAGATACCAAAGCGTAACGGTGCCGTGGCGGGAGCAGCGCTTCCTGATAACAAACCAGAGCAGCAGGAATACCGCAAGGTTCCACATGGATTCATAGAAAAACGTCGCCATGTGCCAGACATACGCGCCGCCCTGCGGGATCTGAACGCCGATGGGGAAAAACTGCCATGCAGGGTTCGTGATCTCCGCACCATAGGCCTCCATGTTGAAGTAGTTGCCCCAGCGACCGATGGCCTGCGCCAGCGCCAGACCGGGCACGACCATATCCATCAGCAGCAGCGGGGACAACTTCCTGCGCCTGGCAAACAGGAGGATTGCAGCGATACCGCCGATCACGCCGCCGTAGATGGCCAGGCCTCCCTGCCATATGTACAGGATGGACATGGGATCGCTGCGGAAGGTCTCCCAGGCAAAGATGACATAGTAGAGCCTCGCGCCGATCACCCCAAAAGGAATGACCCATAGCGCCAGGTCAAGCACGGTGTCCTGCCGCAGGCCCAGACGCTTTTCCTCGTGCGTACACAGCAGGTAGGCCAAAAGAATCCCGGTGACGATCAGCACACTGTACCAGGGAAGGGTGCCGGTGATATAGCGGCTGTAGGGAATGGCTGGAAACATGGAAGGAATCCTCCGATCAGTATGTTCTTACATTATAGGTGTTTCCAGACAGCCTGTCAAGAATACATGGATCTGCGTACTTCTTACAGCTCCCGGCATTGGCGCACAAGGTTGGTTGACACATGCACTCGGCTGTGTTATCATAACCATATCAGGCTATCGTTGATAGGAGGAATATATCATGATTGGCGCTGCGTTGCATGAAATCGCGTCGGATAATCAGCTGATGGTGTCGTCCGGAACAGCCTACGGCATCCTTGCAGGCTGCTGCGTGACCCTTACGGAGGACGCCGCATACCGCCGCATGTCCATCTACGTGGGGCCACAGGAGCCCCTCCTCCCCGGCTGCACCGACACGCAGACGACCTCCTGCACCAAGCAGATCATCCACATGATCTCCTCTGCCTCCGGCGAAGGCAATCAATATGCCCTGCTGACCGGCAATGAGCAGCTCCCCGCGCTGATCCTGAACCATGCCGGCAGCGTCGTGACGGTAAATTTTATGCCCGGCAGCGATGGTCTGGCAGGGCTGCACCGCTTTATTGAGGAGCTGCTGCCCCAGATCGCGCAGCTGACCCGCCCAGGGCTGTGCATCCTCTGCGGGCTGCCCACCGAGGGCTGCGGCTGTACAGTCAGACTCTCTGCTGATACGGTCGTACCCATGCACAGCAACTGCTACCACAGCGTGTACAGCCAGTATAAGAGCCCTAAAGAAGAACACAATGCCCTGATTCGCGGCATCATCGGCGCTGCTGCAGGCGTACTGCTCGGCACGGCGCTCTGGCTGCTCGGCTATCTCCTCACACCCTTCTGCGCCCCGCTGGCTCTGCTGATCCCCCTCCTCGCTGCGGCAGGGTATCGCCTCTGCAAAGGCAACGAAAGTGCCACCCAGCGCCTGCCGATAATCCTCTCTCTTACTGCGATCGCCCTCCTGCTTGGCAGTCTCCTTGCCGTGATCTGGCCCCTTCATTCGGACTACGGCGCCATTGGCTCTGTGGCACAAGGTATGATGAGCGAGTTTTCTTTCATCAAAGCCAGCCTGCGCGCCGCGCCTTCCCGCTGGCTGGATGCGCTTTGGTGCCTGCTTCTAAGCGCTCCCTTCGCTGCCCTTGGCTGCCTGCTCGTCAGACGGAATGCCGCTTCCGCAACTGCAGAAGCCAGTAAACCCCGCAAAATGAAAGGCAAACTGTAATTTATGAAAGCTCCGACATCTGTCGGAGCTTTTCGTATGCCTATTTGCATTCACACCAGATATAATGCCGATCCTCCGTGACCTTCTCGATCTGACCCCCGCATTTGAGAGCCACCCGGATGGACGCCGGATTATCGTTATGCACCGTCAGCAATGCACGATCAATACCAAGGGCTGCAGCCTCATTCAGCAGCTTTTGCAGAAGCGCAGTACCACAACCCTTTCCTCGCGCATCCGGCACAATGGTATAACCGATATGTCCCCCGCCGTGTCGGAAACTCTCCGTAAGGAAATGACGCAGCTTGCCCATACCTACAGGCTGCCCATCCACATAGAGCCAGTAGATTGTCTGGGGAACGCGCCACCCGTCGATCAGCCCCTTCTTCTCCGCGCTTTCGGCGTTGGCCTGCAGCCATTTGCGGAACTCCTCTTTGGATCGGCCGGCCATCCCATTCATGAAGCCGTTTTCATTTGCAGGCAGCGATTGCAGCATATCGTATACATCATCGCCGTCGTGGATGGTGAGCTTGCGCAGCTCCATGGTCATCTCCCCTTTCGTTTTGTGCATCATACACCACAGCGGGAAGAATGTCAAGCAAAAAGGCGACCCCTGCTTTCGCAGGAGCCGCCGGATGTGTGGATTTAAGGGAATTAGCCCTTGATCGCAGCCTGAGCAGCAGCCAGACGGGCGATCGGCACACGGAAGGGAGAGCAGGACACGTAGTCCAGGCCGATCTTGTGGCAGAACTCGACGGAAACGGGGTCGCCGCCGTGCTCGCCGCAGATGCCGTAGTGCAGCTTCTTGCCGGTCTCCTTGGACTTGGTGATGGCCATCTCCATCAGCTTGCCAACGCCATTCTGGTCCAGCTTGGCGAAGGGATCGTTCTCGTAGATCTTGGCCTCGTAGTAGGCGTTGAGGAACTTGCCCGCGTCGTCACGAGAGAAGCCGAAGGTCATCTGGGTCAGGTCGTTGGTGCCGAAGCAGAAGAACTCAGCCTCGGAAGCCACTTCGTCAGCGGTCAGGCAGGCACGCGGAATCTCGATCATGGTGCCGACTTCGTACTTCAGCTCCATGCCGGAAGCGGCAATGACCTCGTCAGCGGTCTTGACAACCACGGACTTGACGTACTTGAGCTCCTTCACATCGCCAACCAGGGGAATCATGATCTCGGGAACGATGTTCCACTCGGGATGACGGCCCTTCACAGCCAGAGCAGCCTTGATGACGGCATTGGTCTGCATGGCGGCGATTTCGGGATAGGTGACAGCCAGACGGCAGCCACGGTGACCCATCATGGGGTTGAACTCGTGCAGAGAGGAGATGATGTCCTTGATCTGCTGGACGGTCTTGCCCTGGGTCTCGGCCAGCGCGGCGATGTCTTCCTCGGTGGTGGGCACGAACTCATGGAGCGGGGGATCCAGGAAGCGGATGCAAACGGGATGCTCCTCCATAGCCTCGTACAGGCCCTCGAAGTCCGCTTGCTGCATGGGCTCAATCTTCGCCAGAGCAGCCTCGCGCTCTTCGACGGTATCAGCACAGATCATCTCACGGAAGGTGCCGATACGGCCCTCTTCGAAGAACATGTGCT
>JAFQEB010000092.1 GCA_017399225.1 Clostridia bacterium
AAGACGGGAGGTATCCATCACCAGACGGCCTTCTACCTGCTCCGCCTTGGTCAGCACCTGAACCAGTGCGAACAGACCGATCAGGCAGATCGCCAGATCCAGACCCAGATACAGGCGCTCCACGCCGAAGGTCAGACGGGCGAGGCTGGTCATCGGGTCAGCGCCGATGCAGGAAACCAGCAGGCCCACGCAGGCCGCCATGATGCCCTTGCAAATGCTGTCGCCGGAGATGCCCGCGATGATCGTCAGGCCGAACATACAGACCATGAAGTAATCCGCCGTGCCCAGCATCGCGGCAACCTTGGCCACCTGCGGCGCGAGGAACAGCAGCATGAGCGCGGAGAAGACGCCGCCGAAGGTGGAGGCATACAGCGCAATCTTCAGCGCAGCCTTGGTGCGGCCCTTCTGATTGAGCGGATAGCCATCCAGCATGGTCGCCGCGGCGTGCGGGGTGCCGGGGGTGTTGATCAGGATGGCGCTGACGCTGCCGCCGTAGCCGCCCGCGCAGTAGATGCCCAGCAGGAACATCATGCCCGGGATCGCCGTCATCTGATAGGTGAACGGCAGGAACAGGATGATGCACAGGATGACGGACAGGCCCGGAATCGCAGCGAAGACGCTGCCGATGAACACGCCCAGGTTGATCCAGATCAGGTTTTCAATGGTCAGCAGGTTCTGCAGAGCAGGAACGATAAATTCAAGCATGTCTTTCCCCTCCTATCAGAACAGCACGCCAAGGCCGAAGCGGAACGCCGCCCAGATGGCGACAGCCGCGACGAGCACGATGGCATAGTACAGCGGTTTCTTGCAGCGGAAGAAGAAGAGCATCAGCAGACCGAAGACCGCAGAGCCGATGGCGAAGTTGCCGGTCTTCTCGGCAACCAGCCAGAACACGATCATGGACAGGAAGATCAGGATCGCCTTGACCTCAACCAGCAGGTTGATCGTCGTGGTCTTGACCGGCTCGCGGCGCACAAGCTTCATCACCTGATTCAGAATCAGTACGATGGAGCAGGCGATCATCACGTACATCAGCAGGTTCGGGAAGGCCTGTCCGTTGACCAGTTCCTTCTTCTTCACCTCAACCTGCAGCGGAATGATGTAGAGCATCACAAGGCCGAGGATCAGGAAGATCACGCCGCCCAGCAGGTCGGTCGGCACCTTCCATTCCTTCTTCTTGAGCTTGTCGCCGATGGCGTCGAGCTTGGCGTCGATGCTTGCGACAAAGCCCTTGTTTTCGTTATTCATACCGTTTTCCCCCAATGTGAACGCATTCACATTTCTTTACATATTCTCAGTAGGAAAAAGGGCAATGCAAGACTGTGCCTGCATTGCCCGGTTTTAAACCCTGTGAATTACTCGGCAACCAGATCGTAGTACTCGCCCACGATGTTCTTGACGTTCTCGATGTGCGCCAGGGTGGCTTCCTCGGTCATCGGATCGGACTCGAGCAGCATGGTGTTGTTCAGCCAATCGACCATTTCGCTATCAGCCAGGATCTGAGCGTAGATCGCCTTGATGTCAGCAATCTTCTTCTCATCGGCGCCGGCCTTGGCGAAGATGAAGCAGCGATTGCGGAAGTACGGATAGCCGTACTGGCCCACGCCCTCAACGCCCGCGAACGGACCCTGAGCGATGGCCTTGTCGTCGAACGCAGCGAACACGTCGACGCCGCCCTGCTGCCAGGTCTCCAGGATCTGGCTCTGGTGGGAAACAGCGATGTCAACCTCGCCGCGGGCAACAGCCTGAGCGGCCTCGGCAGCGGACTCGTACGGGATCAGATAGAACTGATCGCCATAGCCCATGGCGCCGATCAGAGCGGCAGCCAGGAAGGCCTCAGAACCGGTGGCGCCGTTGGTGCCGACCATGATCTGATTGCCGGCCTCCAGGTACGCCTTCAGGGCGTCGATGGAGGTGATGCCCAGCTCCTTGCGGGCGCTGGCGACGAAGATGGAGGAGTACAGGTTCTCAACGTACTCGAAATCGTC
>JAFQEB010000093.1 GCA_017399225.1 Clostridia bacterium
CTTACACGGAGGAGCGGCCGGGAGGGCCTTTCAGGCCCGACCAGCGACGGAGTGCAATCAGCGCAAACGTGCGAACCGCACTTTTTCGACGCGCGGCAGCTCCCCCCAAGGGGGAGCCTTTTGGTTGTGCGGACGCCTGCATCCCCGTAGGGGCGACCATTGGTCGCCCGCCCTGCCCCAATCTCTGCGTCGCGCCGCGCCAAAGCAGCAAAGGGAGACGAGCTCCCGCGCCGCAGGCGCGATAATGGGAGTCCAGAGGGGCTGTGTCCCTCTGGCGGGGTCCAGGGGCAGCGCCCTTGGGGATGGAATGCTTGCGCTAATTCGTTAATTGTAGTAGAATATAAGTTCCCGGAGGTATTTGTGATGATCAAGCGTCTGGTTGCCCTGGTGGCTGTACTGATGATGACTGCCTGCGCCGCGCTGGCAGAAGCGCCCGGACAGGAGCCTGCCGTGACGGATATCGCGCTGGAGCTGCTGGGCAGCAGCCTGCATTATCCGCAGCTGACCGGCATGGCGGATGCGCAGGTGCAATCCGCCGCGAATCTGGCCATTATGAAAAAGGGACAGATCGAGCAGCGCATCAACCGGATGACTGCCCTGATGGCCGCGCCGGTGAAGATGCAGGTCAGCTACACCCATATGCTGACAGGCGACGTGTTCTCCTGCGCATTCCTTGCCCAGGGGGCGGTGGAAACCACCCGCACCACGCAGGTGTGGAGCACCGTGAACCTTGACCTGCGCACGGGGGAGCCCATCCCCCTGGCGGCGCTGTTCACCGATGAGGCTGCCGCGCGGGCGCATATCGAGACCCTTCTGACGGAGGAAGTCGCGCCGGAGCAGTCCGCCCATCTGGCAGCGGGACAGCTGACGCCCCTGCCGGAGAGCTTCTCCCTGAGCCGGGAGGGCCTGACGCTGCACTACCCCATCGAAAGCTTCCGCACCCTGTCCGACCGGGCGGGTACGGTGACGCTGCTGTGGACGGAGCTGCGGGAGCACCTCGACCTGAAGGAGGGCGGCATCCTGCACCGGCTGGGCCTGACGGATACGATCACGCTGGGCGAAAACGCCCGGGAGGATCTGACCGCTGCGCTGGAAAAGGGCGGCTTCCCCGGGATCCCGGCGGTGATCGGGCAGTCCGTCCTGGAGCTGACGGAGCGCCATGAGCAGCTGACGGACAATGAGCTGTGCGAGGCCGGGCGCATGTTCATCCTGGAGGACGGCGCCTTCCGCAAGGTGTACATCATCACCGATGCGCTGACCGACAGCTGGAACGAAAGCACGGTGGGCATCATCCGCGCCGACCGGCTGAACCTGGCGGGCCTGTGCACCGGCCACACCACCATGGACGCCTGGCGCGCCGCGCTGGGCGAGCCGGAGGCCACCGTCGTGACCGGCCCCGAGCTGGCCGACAGCTGGCGCATCGTGCCCGGTGTCAGCGATTATTATACCCTTGGCAACTACCGCCTGCGCCTCCACGCCGATGAAGAGGGCGTGCTGCGCAGCGTGTTCCTGATGCAGTGAACCCCATACAACAGATGTTTTGAAGCAATGAAACGGAGGACCGCATGGCTCAAAAGAACAAACCCAAGCAGGGAAAGCGCGCCCCGTCCTATTCGGTGGACAGCATCGTCGTCCGCCTGATCATCGGACTGATCCTGATCGCCCTGGGCGTGCTGATCTTTCTGGCGACTGCGCTGAACATGACCGGGGACGTATTCCTCGCCCTGGGCGTGGTCAGCCGCGGACTGGCCGGTACGCTGGCCATCGCTTTGCCGGCGATCCCCATCTGGGGCGGCATCCTGATCATCCTTTCCGCCCAGCGCAAGCCCCCTGTTCGCCCCTTTGTGCTCAGCTGCGTGCTTTTCGTGCTGATCTGCGCGACGGTCACGCTGCTGACCTTCGTCTCCGGCGGCTCGTCCCTGATGGACGGCATCGAGGCCGGCGTGCGGGGGGACGGCGTGGGCGAGGATATGTCCGCCTTCCTGACCCGCGCGTACCAGTACGGCAGCGGCACCGCCCGCAATGACGGGCGATCCGTGGGCGGCGGCTTCCTGGGGATGCTGCTGGCCTGGCCCCTGTGGAAGGCCTTCAGCGCAGTGGGCGGCGGCGTGATCACCATCCTGCTGTCCCTGGTCGCCTTCCTGTTCCTGATCCGCCTGGACGTGAAGGGCATCGCCGCCGGTATCCGGCAGAAGAGCGGCGAGAGCCGCGCCCGCCGCCAGCAGCAGCAGATGCAGCAGCAGGAGCAGGAGCTCCTCTGGCAGCAGGAGCAGGCCAACCGTCAGCAGCAGATGCGTATGCAGCAGGAGCAGCTGCGCCAGCAGCAGGCCGCCGGCCGCCAGCGGGTGCAGCCCGCGCCCCAGCAGCAGCCCGCCGCCGACCCCAGCGATCCCTGGAACAACATGATGCCCGCCGGGGCTGCCCAGTGGAATGAGACCCAGGGCCGTATGCGCCCGGTGAAGGGCCCGGTGGTCAAACAGGTGGATCCCCACCCGCAGCAGCCCCAGCCCCAGCAGCCCATCGGCTTCCAGCCCACGCCGGAGGAGCGCGGCCAGTACGCCGCACCCCGCAATATGCCCCAGGCCCAGAACGCCCCGGCAGAGCCCGCCAGACGCGGCCTGTTCTCCCGCAGCAAGAATACGGATGCAGCCCCCCGCCGCAAGGGCGTCTTTGATACCCCCGTGCAGGAGGAGGCCGCCGCGCCCCGGCAGGAGCAGTATGCGGCCCCCATGGCAGATCCGCAGCCCGCGCCTGCCCCACAGTCCGAGGCGGATACCCTGCCTGCCCAGGAGTTCACCCCTGCCCGGCAGCCGCGCACTGCCTCCCGCAAGTCCATCGCCCAGCCCGTTCCTGAAGAGGATGTGCCTGAGCAGCTGGTGATCGAGGAGGAGTTCCTCACCCCGGCCCCGGCCAGCAAGCCCGCCCGGGAGGGCAGCTTCATGGCGCGCCTGCAGGCGGCCCAGGCTGCCGCCCAGGGCAAGCCCGCCCCGGCCACCGCGCCGGCAGAGACCACGGCCCCGGCCGCAAAGCGTTCCCGCAAGGATACCCCCTCCGCCTGGAGCCAGCCCGACGCAGCCGCCAGGAACGCCTCCTGGCGCACCGAGACCACGCCCCAGCCTGCCGCCCGACCCTCCGCCCGCGGCGCTGCGGCCCCGAAGAAGCAGAAGCCCACGTCCTCCTGGGCGGATACGCCCCCGTGGGAGGACTCTCCCGAATCCTACCCCATCGAGCAGCCCAGCCAGGTGGTGGTGCCCGTGGCCGCCAATCCCATGCCCGAGGGCGTGTGGCAGCCTGAGGTGAAGCTGGCGCCCCGCCGTCAGAACGCCATGACCGCCATGGACGACGGCGCGCTGATGGAGACCGAGCAGGAGCGGCCCTATGTATTCCCCTCCATGAGCCTGCTGAAGACCCCGGAACCCCAGGCGGGCATCAGCCCGGAAGAGGACGAACTGCGCTCCCGCCGTCTGGAAAGCACGCTGCAGTCCTTCCGCGTGCCGGCGAAGGTGCGTCACATCACCCACGGTCCGGCGATCAGCCGCTTTGAGCTGGAGCTGGCCCCGGGCGTGAAGGTGTCCAAGGTCACCGACCTCAACCGCAACATCGCCATGAACATGGAGGTCAAGTCCGTCCGTATCGAGGCGCCCATCCCCGGCAAGTCCCTGGTGGGCGTGGAGGTGCCCAACCGCGAGCGCGCCACCGTGACGCTGCGCGAGGTGCTGGAATCCGAGCCCATGCGCAAGGCCAACAAGCCGCTTGTCGTCGCCCTGGGCAAGGACATCGCCGGCACGCCCATCGTGTGCGACCTGGCCAAGATGCCCCACCTGCTCATCGCCGGCGCGACCGGCTCCGGTAAGTCGGTGTGCATCAACACCATCATCAACAGCCTGCTCTACCGCTGCACCCCCAAGGAGGTGCGGCTGATCCTGGTCGACCCCAAGGTGGTCGAGCTGCAGTGCTACAACGGCATCCCGCACCTGCTGGTGCCCGTCGTCAGCGATCCCCACAAGGCCAGCGGTGCGCTGGCATGGGCCGTGGGCGAGATGATGGACCGCTACAAGCGCTTCCAGGAGGCCGGCGTGCGCGCCATCGACGGCTTCAACGAGCAGATGCCCGAGGACGAGAAGATGCCCCGCATCGTCATCGTCATCGACGAGCTGGCCGACCTGATGATGACCTGCAAGAAGGACGTGGAAGAGCGCATCTGCCGCCTGGCCCAGCTGGCCCGTGCGGCGGGCATCCACCTGATCGTCGCCACCCAGCGCCCCTCCGTGGATGTCATCACCGGCCTGATCAAGGCCAACATCCCCAGCCGTATCGCCTTCAAGGTGTCCTCGAACGTGGACAGCCGCACCATCCTCGACCGCATCGGCGCCGAGCAGCTGCTGGGCTACGGCGATATGCTCTACATGCCCACCGGCGAATTCACGCCCATCCGCGTGCAGGGCTGCTTCCTCTCCGACCCCGAGGTCAACCGCATCACCGACTTCATCCGCGAGACCTGTCCGGCCAGCTACGACCCGCTGGTGCTGGAGGAGCTGGAGAAGCTGCAAAACGACGCCGACGCCATCAACGTGCCCACCGACGCCGGCAGCGACGACTATGTGGGCGGCGACGGCAGCCTGCTGACCCAGTGCATCGAAATGGCGGTGAACGACGGGCAGGTGTCCACCTCCCTCATCCAGCGCCGCCTGAAGCTCGGCTACGCCCGCGCAGGCCGCCTGGTGGATGAGATGGAGAAGCGCGGCATCGTCTCCCAGAAGGACGGCGCCAAGCCCCGCATGTGCCTGATCTCCCGCGAGGAGTTTGAAATGATGAAGGACTCCGGCGCGCTGGACTGACCCGCGTCCTTTCCCCGGCGGGGCAGGAATAGCCGCCTGCTCCGCCGCATATACAGGAGGTGCAGCCTATGGATACCCGGGAGCCCGCCCGGCTGTTTCAGGCGTGGTTCGTCTGCATCGGCGGCTATTTCACGCTGTTTATGGCAGGCGCCTACTTCCTGCTTCCCCACGATGACCCCACGAAATACCTGCTGATCGGCGGCTTCCTTGTGGGCATCCCCGTGCTGGTAACCGTGCGGCACTTTCCGGTCGGCGCAGGGTGTATGCTGCTCTTTGCGCTGCTTTCGATGCTGGCGGGCACGCTGGTGGGCTATCACGAGGCCGCCGGCGATTACGAGCTGGCGCTGCAATGGATGCAGGAAGGCGAGTATGAGGACGCGCAGGGTCTCTTTGATACCCTGTCCGGCTTCCGCGACAGCGAGGAGAAGGTCGCAGAGTGTAAAAACTACATCGAGTTCGAAAGCGCCATGGAGCGGATGAACGCCGGCTCGATGACGAGCACCTACTGGCGCCTGCGCAAGCTGAAGGGCTTCGAGCCGGCTGACAAGGTTCTCGCCAGCCCCGCCATGCAGGAAGCCCGCGTAAAAGCGCTTGAAGTCGGAGGCTCGGTTCCCCTCGGCAGGTATTACTGGAACACCTCGCTCTCAACCTCCCCCATGTCCTGGAGGATCATCGCCCGCGACGGCGACCTGGCGCTGCTCGACTTCTCCGGACTCCTGGAGTTCCAGCCCCTCCACGATGCAGATCAGCCCGTCACCTGGGCGGACTGCTCGCTGCGGCAGTGGATGAACGGCGAGCTTCTCCAGGCCCTCTTCACCCCCGAGGAGCAGGCGCTGATCGTGCCCACCAAAGTCAGCATCGGCGACGAAAGCGCCACCGTTGTGGAGGATCGGCTGTTCCTGCTGAGCTACGCCGAGGTATCCCAGTACCTCCCCGACGCATCCGCCCGGATCCGCCGCATATCAGACTATGTGAAGTATCAGTACCATATAGACATTATTGACGACTACGAGGCCTTCTACAACTGGCTGCTCCGCCCCGTCGGCGACGCCGGAACGGCCGTCCCCTACATTGACAGGAACGGCGATCTGCAGACGGAAGATGCGGTGACCACCCCCTGCGGCATCCGCCCCGCCCTGTGGGTCCGCCTTGACCCCGACTTCTTCTGATGCACCCTTCCCGGAGGTGATCGCATGGCCAACATGATGGATTACCACGTCTGGCGCGGTGACGTGAGCGTTGCCTACGCCCCGTGGAACGAGGTGGACAGCCTCATCGCCGCCACCCTCAGCTACCAGAATTACCCGCCGGAGCCGCTTCTGCTGCGGGAGGCCGCCATGCTGCTGCCCCACCCGCCGGATGCGGAGATCAACTTCGTCAAGGACAGCCGCGCCCTCCTGAGCGCCGCCGGCATGACCGAGCGCTTTGCGGAGCTGCGCCTGCACCACTTCGTCTCCCATACCGACCCGGACAGGGATATGCAGTTCGCCGCCGTGACCTTTGATATCCCCGACGGCACGCACTATATCGCCTTCCGCGGCACGGACAACACCATCGTCGGCTGGCGCGAGGACTTCAACATGGCCTTCGAGAGCCCCATCCCCGCCCAGGCCGCCGCCATCGACTATCTTACCCGCGTTGCCGGAGAGGTCGCCGGGCCCTTCATCGTCGGCGGCCACAGCAAGGGCGGCAACCTGGCCGTCTACGCCGCCGCCCATGCCGCTCCCGGCATTCAGGCCCGCATCCGTACCGTTTACTCCTTTGACGGCCCCGGCCTGGATGACGCCACCATGGTCTCCGACGGCTATGCCGCCATCGCCGGCCGCATCCGTTCCTTCATCCCCCAGTCCAGCGTGGTGGGGCTGCTGCTGGCCTATCACCCGGAGTACACGGTGGTCAAATCCGATTCCCTGGGGCTGCTGCAGCACGACACCTTCACCTGGCAGGTGCTGGGCACCCGCTTCATCGAAGCCCCGGAGGTGGACGTGGGCAGCCAGCTGGTCAACCAGACCGTGCACACCTGGCTCTCCCAGGTGACCCCCGACAAGCGCCGCCGCTTTGTGGAAACCCTCTTTGACCTGCTGGAGGCCACCGGCGCTTCCACCATGAAGGAGCTGCTGACCGACGTACCCGGCCGGGCCGCCGGGCTGCTCAAGGCCCTGCAAAAGGTCGATTTTGAGACCGCCCGCATGATCGTGACCCTGCTGGCCCAGTTCATGTCCATCGGCGCGCAGAACGTATTGGGGCTGCTGCGCACCCGCATCCTGGAGGAAAAGCCCCTGCCCCTACTTGAAACCACGGAAGGAGATGCTCCCCATGAATGAGCAGAATGAACTGAAGCAAGAGATCTTTGCCGCCCTGACCGCTGCGGTGGACGCGCTGGTCGAGGCCGGCGGCATCCAGCCCAGCGGGATGATCGTCCTGGGCTGCTCCACGAGCGAGGTGGCCGGCGCGCGCATCGGCAAGGGCAGCGTACCCGAGCTGGGCGACGTGATCGCCGAAGCCATGCTGACCGCCTGCGGCAAGCACGGCCTGTACGCAGCCTTCCAGTGCTGCGAGCATCTCAACCGCGCCATCGTGATGGAGCAGGCAGCGCTGATGGCCCGGGGGCTGATGCAGGTCAAGGCTATCCCCCAGCCCAAGGCCGGCGGCAGCGTCCCCGCTGCGGCATGGAAGCGCCTGACCGCCCCCGTCCTCACCCCCTTTGTGCAGGCCGACGCCGCCATCGACGTCGGTGACACGCTGGTGGGGATGCACATCCGCCCCGTGGCCGTGCCCCTGCGCATCGGGTATGACCACGTCGGCCACGCCAACCTGGTGATGGCCTACAGCCGTCTGCCCTATATCGGCGGCAGCCGGGCGGTGTACGAGTAACCAGAGGCTCTGCCCCTGGACCCCGGTCAGGGCTTTGCCCTGACAACCCGCCAGGGACTCTGTCCCTGAACCCTGCGAAGGGTCTTCGACCCTCTCGACACCCACTATGCGATCTTTCTCGGTTTTACTCTTGCAGGAACGCGTGCATGTTGCTTGAGAGAACACAGGGCGCACGTAACTAAAAGGCTCCCTCCCCGAGGGAGCTGGCAGCCGCCTGCGGCTGACTGAGGGAGTCCCCCGGAGGTACCCATGACACTTACTTTTATTCTCCTGATCCCTGCCCTGCTGATCCTGCTGCTATGCTGGTGCAGCCGCCGCTTTGAGGCACCGGAGGATCAGCCGCTGGAACTCCGGCAGCCCCGCTTTGTACAGGGCGCGTTCCTCTTTGGCGTGCTTGGCTTTGCTGCAGTTGCCATCGGCCTGCCGCTGACCACCGGTGAAACCGAGTATTCCCCCTACCTCGCAGCCATAACTCTGCTGACATCCCTGATTGCGCCCTTCGGCTTCATCAGCCGCATCCGTTACGGAGAAAGCGGACTGACTATCCGTACCTATTGGGGACGGGTGTACGCCTTTCGCTGGGAAGACATTTCCTCTGTAAAAGCCGGGGCTCCCTACCAGCCCGAAACCCGACAGCGCAGGGACGGCCACATCATTGCATGCGGACACAAATTCTATGTAAACTACAGCTTACCTGGCGCCGAGGATTTCATCGCCTACGCACAGGAAAAGTCCCAACAGCAGGGCGCAGCCCTTACAGAATCCCAGCAATAATCATCCGCATATAAAAACGCGAGTCCGTATCCGTTCTGATACAGGCTCGCGTTTTTCAATTACTCTGACTGGCCTTCACGCAATCGATGGTCAGCACGATGGCCAGGGCCAGCAGCTCGTCGGCGGGATCGGCGATGTCCAGCTCGTAGCTGTCGCCCCAGGTCATCCACTCCTTGGAGATGCGCACCACGCAGCCACGCTGGTCGCTGGTCACCTCGTAGTCGTGGGCCCACCAGTCGCCCTCCACCGTCCAGTCCGGGCCGATGATCTCATATTTGGGATGGAACCAGGCGAACTTCTGGGCGATCTGCGCGGCGTCCTGGCCGTTGACCTGCACGTTGTAGCGGGGCATCCAGGACATCAGCTCCTGCTCGATAAAGACGACCTCGCGGCCCGCCATGTCGCACACATGCAGCTTGCGGCCAAGGGAAAAGAACTCTCCCTCCACCGTGTAGCGATCCTCACCGTATTCATCCTTGACGGTGAATTTGTCCTTCCAGGACCATAGCTTCTGCTTGATGTACAGCTTCATTCGTATTTCACTCCAGGTTCTGGCTCATGGCGATGATCAGCACGTCCTCCGTGGAGGGATTCTCCACAAAGTAGTCCACCGTCTCCACCATGCGGTACAGGCCGTCGTCGCCCATCTGACGGGTCACGACGCGCACGGTCTTATCGCCGCGCTCACGGGCGGCCAGCAGGTTCTCCCGGGAGAAGGCCTTGGCAAAGATCTCCCGGTCGCCGGGGTGCATCGTTGCCGCGCCGCCCTGGATCAGCTCGTCAAACACGCCGGCTGCGGGGCACTGGCGGGTGGTGAAGTTCTCATACGCTATCATATAGTAGCTGTTGCGGGTGATATTGGCCAGGATCAGCAGCGGGAAGCGCTGGAACACCGCCTCCATCAGCAGGTTCATCGCGCTGGTGTAGGACTGCATCAGCAGCACGTCCTCGCTTTCCGGGCTGGGCTCATGGCAGTAGGCCGCATATTCCTCCTCCGGCATGGGGCGGGCCATCAGGAAACCCTGCACCCGCTTGCAGCCGCTGGTGCGCAGGAAGTTCAGCTGCTCCTCCGTCTCCACGCCCTCGGCGATGGTGACCATGTTCAGCCGATGGGCAAAGCTGATGATGCTCTCCAGCATCACGCGCTCGCGCTCGCTTTCACAGTTGCTGGAAAGCAGGTTGCGATCCAGCTTGAGCACATCCACCGGCACGTCCTTGAGAAAGGCCAGGGAAGACAGGCTGGAGCCGAAATCGTCCATCGCCACGCGGAAGCCCGCCGCCTTGACGCTGTTGACCCAGTCCACCACATCGGGGCCGTGGGCCACGGCGGCGGACTCGGTGATCTCCACGCCGATCAACTTGTGCGGGAGGCCGTATTCATCCACCACGGCGCACAGGCGGGCCAGGAAATCCGGATCGTTGAAATGCCAGCGGGAGAAGTTGACCGCGATGCGGTGGCGAAGGCCCACCGGCTGACGGCACAGGAAGGCACAGACCTCCCTGAGCATATACCAGTCCAGCTGGCAGATGGCGTCGGTCTGCTCCAGCACAGGGACAAAGGCCCCCGGCGGGATGATCTCGCCATCAGGCATGATCCACCGGGCCAGCGCTTCCACGCTCTTCATCCGGTTGGTCAGCACGTCATACTGCGGCTGGTAGTATACCTTGATCTCACGGCGAGCGATGGCTTGCAGCACATCCTGCACGGTGATCCTTGGCATCGTCATAAAGCAACCTTCTTCCTGTCATTGGGAAAAATCCCGGGGATTCTCCGCGTGCGGGACATACTCTCCGGCTGCCCCGCCGCGGCTTCATCCTATGCTCAGTGCACCACGACGGTGTAGGGCTTCGTGGAATCGGTCTCCACCTTTGCTTCGCCGTTTTCCATGGTGACGGTGAAGGTGGCAGCCACATTGCCCTTCAGGTCGGGGATGATGACAGTCTGGGATTCGCCGTCCTCCAGCTGGTAGACGTGGAGCTCCAGGCCGTCGAGGTAGTCGTAGTCGGGACGGTTGTCCACCGCGCCCAGGGGCAGCACCGTACCGGGGCGCACCATCAGGGGCATGGACATGAAGTCGTGGATCTCGGTCTGCCACTTGCCGCCTTCGACCTTGCCGTCGTCCAGGAGGCTCGTCCAGACACCCTCGGGCAGGTAGTACTGCACCTGGCCGTCCTTGCGGAAGATGGGGGCCACCAGCACCGCGTCGCCCATCATGTACTGACGGTCGAGGGTATCGCAGGCGGGATCATCCGGGAATTCCAGGATCATCGGGCGCATCATGGGCCAGCCGTACTCGTGGGCCTCCACGGCCTTCTGGTACAGGTAGGGCATCATGCGGCACTTGAGCTTGGTGAACTTGCGGCACACGTCAACGCTCTCCTCGTCAAAGAGCCACGGCACGCGGTAGGAGGTGGAGCCATGCAGGCGGCTGTGGGAGGACATGAGGCCGAACTGCAGCCAGCGCTTGTACACGTCGGCGGGGGCAGTGGACTCAAAGCCGGAGATGTCGTGGCTCCAGAAGCCGAAGCCGGAGTGGGACATCGACAGGCCCGCGCGCAGGGTTTCCGCCATGGAGATGTAGGAGGCGCTGTTGTCGCCGCCCCAGTGCACGGGGAACTGCTGGCCGCCCACGGTGGCAGAGCGGGCGAAGAGGATCGCCTCACCCTCGCCCTTGACGTCCTTGACGACGTCAAAGACGACCTTGTTGTACAGGTGGGTGTAGTAGTTGTGCATCTTCACGGGATCGCTGCCGTCGAACCACTTGATGTTGCGCACGGGGATGCGCTCGCCGAAGTCGGTCTTGAAGCAGTCGATGCCCATGTCCATCAGCTTATACAGGTAGGAGGCATACCACTTGCAGGCCTCGGGGTTGGTGAAGTCGACGATCGCCATGCCGGCCTGCCACATATCGGTCTGCCAGACGTCGCCGTTCTCCTTGCAGACCAGGTAGCCGCCCTTCATGCCTTCCTCGAAGAGGGGGCTGGCCTGGCCGATATAGGGGTTGATCCAGCAGCACAGGTGCAGGCCCTTCTCGTGGTAGCGCTTGAGCATCCCCTCGGGATCCGGGAAGACGTCCTTGTCCCACTCGAAGTCGCACCAGTTGAAGCCCTTCATCCAGTAGCAGTCGAAGTGGAAGACGGACAGCGGGATGTCGCGCTCGGCCATGCCGTTGATGAAAGAGGAGGTGGTCTCCTCGTCATAGTTGGTGGTGAAGGAGGTGGACAGCCACAGGCCGAAGGACCACGGCGGCAGCAGCGCCGGACGGCCGGTCAGGGCGGTGTAGAGATCCAGGGTGTTCTTGGGTTCGCCGCCCCAGATGATGTCGTACACCAGCGTCTCGCCCTCGTGGGAGAACTGCACGCGCTCGACCTTTTCGCTGGCAACCTCGAAGCTCACGTCGCCCGCGTCCTCCACCAGCACGCCGTAGCCGCGGTTGGTCATGTAGAAGGGGATGTTCTTGTACGCCAGGTCAGAGGCCGTGCCGCCGTCGGCATTCCACATATCGACCGTCTGGCCGTTCTTGACGTAGGCACCGAAGCGCTCGCCCAGGCCGTACACGCACTCGCCCACGTCCAGCTGAAGGGAGTCGGACATGTAGGACTTGCCGTGGGGCAGCAGGGACACGTCGGTACCGTCCTTGGCCAGGGCACGGCCCATGCCGCGCCAGCCGGTGGTGGTGATGATATCCTCGCCCACCATGTAATCCACGCGCCAGGAGCCGTGACCCTTGAACACGCGGGCGGTCAGGTCGCCGGAGGTGAAGTAGGCAAACTGGTCGTCCTCGCGGATCTCGGGGGTGTAATCCTCCTCATAGGTCTCGAACTTCGGGTCGCGCACCTTGGTGCCGGCGAAGTGGGTGACCTTCACGCGGATGATGTTCTTGCGGGGCGCGGTGAAGGTGACGGTCATGGCGCCGCCATCCAGGATATCGCCGCGGTGCCCGATGGGACGGCACGCAGACAGCACGCTCATCGCCTTGTCGGTCTTGTTCACGCGCACCGCATGGGTGGCGTAGGACATAACGTAGTTCTGCTTGATCATCCAATAACCCTGGGTGAATTTCATGGGAATCTACTCCTTTTGTTGAATTCGGAATTATGAATTCGGAATTTCGTATGCTGTTCGGACGGAAGAAAAGCGCAGCGCTGTCTTCACATGATTCATTCCGAATTCTGAATTCCGAATTCTGAATTGTGAAAATCGTCAGTCCGTTACGATTTTCACCACCACGGGCATGTCGCTGCGGAAGGAGCCCATATCCACGTGGAGAGCTTCCTCGTCGCGCGTCCAGGGGCATTCGCCGCAGCCCAGCACCTCTACGGACTTGATCACGCCGTGCCACAGGGGCAGGTGGGACGCGTCCGCCTCGCGCAGGGACTTGATGTGCAGCTGCCCGTCCTCCGGGCAGACCAGGCAGGTGGCGTAGACACGGCTGCCGTTGCAGGTGAAGCGGAAGTCCTCCGAGGTGAAGCCGCGGGCCGCGCTGTCGGCAAATTGACCCTCCTGGATCTTCGTGGGGCCCTCCTGGGCGATGCGCCAGACGGTGGTGCCATGGATGGCCTCGTCGTTGACCTTCATCCAGGCGGCCATGGCCTGCAGGATCTCGATCTCCTTCTCGCGCAGCTCGCCGTCGGGCTTGGGGCCGAAGTTCAGCAGCAGGCGGCCGTTCTTGCACACCACGTCCACCAGATCGCAGATGATCTCGCTCGGGGTCTTGAACACCGCCTTGCCGGGCTGCTCGGAATAGCACCAGCTCCAGCGCATGACGGAGGTATCGCTCTGCCACAGGAAGGGCTTGGCCTCGGCAAACTGGCCGCGCTCGATATCCGGCACACCGATGCCGAAGGGCATGGCGTCGTGCTTGTAGTTGATGACGCAGCCGCCGTACTCCTCCATGCGGTTGAAGTAGTAGGCCGCAAAGCGCTTGAGGTAGGGCTTCACCGCATTGTGCTGGATCCACCAGTCGAAGTAGACGATGCGGGGGTGGTAGCGATCCACCAGCTCGCAGCAGCGCAGCAGCCAGTCGGTGAGGAACTCCTCCGACGGCGCAGGCTCAGAGAACAGATCCTGCTGATCCTTTTCCGGCGCAGCGGGCCACTCATAGTCGCCCAGCTTCAGTTCATCCCCGAAGCCCGCCGTCTCCCGGCCAAAGCCCAGGAAGAACCAGTGCTCCACCCGGTGGGTGGACAGGCCCAGGGTCATGCCCTCGCGCTCACACTCCCGCAGCAGGTCGCCGGTGATATCCCGGTGGGGGCCCTTTTCCGCGGCGTTCCAGTGGCTCAGCTCGCTGGCATAATTCTGGAAGCCGTCGTGATGCTCCGCCACGGGGACGATATAATCCGCACCGGCCTCCCGGAAGAGCTTTGCCCACAGCTGCGGGTCAAACTTGTCCATCTTGAAGTCCGGGATAAAGTCCTTGAAGCCAAAATCCTTCGGGTCGCCGTAGTGCTCCAGGTGCCACTTGTATTCCTCGGAATCCTTGATATACATGTTGCGGGCGTACCAGTCATGATACGCGGGCACAGAAAACACGCCCCAATGCAGGAAGATGCCCAGCCGCTTTTCACGGTACCACGCAGGCACGGGGTGCTTGGCCAGGGAGTCCCAGTCCGGGTGATACTTTCCCTCCCGGTTGACGCGGTCGATCTGAGCCAGATACAGTTGTCTGTCCATTTTTACTCCTTTCAGCATATAGGAGAATATAGATATTTCTGCTTGATAGATACGACGCAATTCCCCTTTTCCCCTGCCATATTTTTGACAAAATCATATGAAATTTTTCAAGTGGTTGAAATTCTTTCCCGAATAGGGTATGATGTGCACAACGGAAACCCCATCATGCAATGGAGGTATAAAAACGATGACAAACGAAGCCATTCAGCGCCGCGTGGAGGAGCTGCTCGGGCAGATGACCCTGGAGGAGAAAGCCGCGCAGATGGTGCAGGTGCCCTACTCCGTCGTGGGCCGGGAGGAAGCGCTGCGCTGGGCGAAGCTGGGCGCGGGCTCCTTCCTGCATGTGCTGGGCGATGACGCCCGCGAGGTGCAGCAGACCGCCATCCGGGAGAGCCGCCTGGGCATCCCGGTCATCTTCGGCATCGACGCCATCCACGGCCACGGCCTGAACACGGACGCGGCCATCTTCCCCTCCCAGCTGGCCACGGCCTGCACCTGGGATCCCGCCGTGGCGGAGGAAATGGGCCGTGTGACCGCCCGCGAGGTCGCCACCGACGGTCTGCACTGGACCTTCTCCCCCGTGTGCTGCCTGGGCCGCGACACCCGCTGGGGCCGCATTGACGAGACCTTCGGCGAGGACCCCTACCTCTCCGGCGAGATGACCTACGGCATCGTCAAGGGCTACCAGGGCGAAAGCCTGGACGCGCCGGATTCCATCCTCGCCTGCGCGAAGCACTACATCGGCTACGGCGAGGCCATGGGCGCCCGCGACGCCATGGATACCCAGATGACCTACCGCAAGATGAAGGAGGTCTTCATCCCGCCCTTCCAGCGCGCGGTGGACGCCGGCTGCGCCACCTTCATGACCGCTTACGGCTCCATCGACGGCACGCCCTTCACGGTCGACCCCAAGACCATGAAGACCATCCTGCGGGACGAAATGGGCTTTGACGGCTTCGTCGTCACCGACTGGAACAACTGCGGCTCCCTCATGCAGCAGCAGTTCGTCGCCGTCGATATGGAGGAGGCCGCCGTGCTCTCCGCCAACGCCGGCAACGATATGATCATGAGCACCATGGGCTACTACGAGGCCGCCATCAAGGCCGTGCGCGAGGGCAGGCTGGAGGAGAAGGTGCTGGACGACGCCGTGCGCCACATCCTGACGATGAAGCTGCGCATGAACCTCTTTGAGAAGCCCGAGAAGACCGGCGTGCCCGGCTGCATCGGCTGCCAGGAGCACCGCGACGCCACCTACCGCGCCGGCAAGCGCTCCATCACCCTGCTCAAGAACAACGGTATGCTGCCCCTCAAGGGCGTCAGGAAGGTCGCCGTCATCGGCCAGAACGCCGACGATATCCAGGGACAATACGGCGACTGGACCTACCTCACCCACCCCAACGCCACGGATTTCCGTCCGCCGCACCGCCCCTATGTAACGGTGAAGGAGGGCTTTGAGAAGCTGTGCGCGGAGAAGGGCGCCCAGTGCGTGTACCACGTCGGCTGCGCCATCCGCCCGCTGCCGCCGGAGGTCATCGCGATGATCGAAGGCCCCACCCTGAAGGATCCCGTGGCCGAGGCCATCCGTCAAATTGCCATGAAGCGCAACACCCCCGCGGACGACATCCCCGGCGCGGTGGAAGCCGCGAAGGGCGCCGACGCCATCGTGCTCGTCGTGGGCGACACCATCGACCAGCACGGTGAGTACAAGGATCGCGCCGATCTGACCCTCTCCGGCAAGCAGATGGAGCTCTACCGTGCCCTGCGCGCGCTGGACATCCCGATTTCCGTGGTGCTGGTGTCCTCGAAGCCCCTGTGCCTGGGCGAGATCGCCGAGACGGCCGATGCGGTGGTCGTGGCCTTCAACCCCGGCCAGTACGGCGGCCAGGCCGTGGCCGAGGCCATGTTCGGCTGCTTCAACCCCAGCGGCAGGCTGCCCATCTCCTTCCCCCACCATTCCGGCCAGCTGCCCGCATATTACAACACGCTGCCCGGCTGGCACGGCGGCCGCTACATGGACATGCCCCGCACGCCCCTGTACGCCTTTGGCGAGGGCATCGGCTATGCGCCCTTCACCTACGCCAACCTGGCCTTTGACCCCGCGTCCTTCGTGGCCACGGTGGACGTGACCAACGCCGGCGACGTGACGGGCGACGAGGTGGTGCAGGTCTACATGCACGACCTGGTGGCCAGCGTCATCCGCCCGGTGAAGCAGCTGATTGCCTTCACCCGCGTGGCGTTGCAGCCCGGCGAAACGAAGACCGTGACCATCCAGCTGCGGCGCGAGGACTTCTCCCTGATGAACCGCGAGGAGAAGCGCGTGGTGGAGCCCGGCGAGTTCGAGCTGTTCGTGGGCCACTCCTCCAAGGATGAGGAACTGCTGAAGACGAATTTCACCCTGTAATACACAAAGCGCCCGTGCCGGATGATTTCCGACACGGGCTTATCTTATGGCTTGCGGGCCAGCTGCAGATCAATGGTATCGTAGATGGTGATCCTGCCGCCCAGGCGGTCGATGGCCTCCCCGATCTCCCGGAAGAAGCGGCCGCGGGTCTTTTCCTCAATGGCAATGTGGTCGGAGTAGGTGCCCAGGAGCTGCACATACTCCGCGGCGGTGAAATCGCGTGTGCGGCGGTAGAGGCGGTGCTGAATGTCGGTGAAACCATATTTCGCGGCGATGGCGGCGCGGCGGGCGGCCTGCTCCTCGCTGTACTCATTGGGCACGAGGCTGCCGGGCATGTAGATAGCGTAGACCTCCTGCAGGGCCTCGTGCATACCGGGGCGGCCCTTGTCCTTGAAGGGGTGGTTGGCGAAGCGGGCAAAGGCGCCGCCGGGCCGGAGGATATCAAAGACCTTGCGGTAGCCGATCTCCTCCGGCACCCAGTGGAAGGCGGAGGCGGAGTACACCAGGTCGCAGCTCTCCGGCGGGAGGTCGACGTCCTCGAATCTGGCGTTGACGGCGGTGAAGCCCGGGTACGCGGCAAATTTCTCCCGGCACAGGGCGCAGAAATTGGCCCCCGGCTCCACGGCAGTCACCGCGCAGCCCGTGGCAAGGATCGGCCCCGTAGCCTGTCCGCCGCCGATGCCCACCTCCACCGCATGGCTGGCTGCATCCAGCGGGCGGTAAGCGAAGATATCCTGGTAGAGCGCCTCCACATAGCCGGGGCGCAGCTTCTCATAGGTGGCCGCGACGGTGTCGAACGTCCAGCCAAGACCTGGAATCACGGGCATGTGCATCCTCCTTCCGGTAAGAAAACGACCGGCTGAAGCACAATGTTCAGTCGGTCGTCGTTGTTTTGCACTGCTGTGTCGCGCCGTACCCTCTGTACGGCGTGACTCCCACAAAGGAACCAACGCCGCGCGGCAGCGCCAAAGCGGGTCGAAGGCCCTTACTCTTCTTCGTCCTCTTCGGGCAGCTCGGCGTTGTGGTAGACGTTCTGCACGTCGTCGTTCTCCTCGAGCATCTCGAGCATCTTGGTGATGCTCTTGACGGTGTCCTCGTCGGTGACGGCCACGGTATTCTGGGGGATCATGTCCACCTCAGCGGAGAGGAAGGTCAGGCCCTGGGCCTCGAGGGCTTCACGCACGGCGGAGAAATCGGCGGGCGCGGTGTAGATCTCGAAGCAGTCCTCTTCGGTCACCATGTCCTCAGCGCCGGCGTCGAGGGCCATCATCATCAGCTCTTCCTCGTCGATGCCGGGGGTCTTTTCCACGACCAGCAGGCCCTTCTCGTCAAACATGAAGGACACGGAGCCGGTGGTACCCATGTTGCCGCCGTTCTTGGCGAAGCAGTGGCGCACGTCGGAGGCGGTGCGGTTGCGGTTGTCGGTAATGGTGGTGACGATCACAGCCACGCCGCCGGGGGCATAGCCTTCATAGGTGATCTCCTCGTACACCACGTTGGACAGCTCGCCGCTGGCCTTCTGGATGGAGCGCTTGATGTTATCGTTGGGCATGTTGTTGGCCTTGGCCTTGGCGATGATATCGCGCAGCTTGTTGTTGTTGTCGGGGTTGGGGCCGCCAGCACGCACCGCGATGGCGATCTCACGGCCGATCTTGGTGAAGATCGCGCCGCGGGCAGCGTCAGCCTTGCCCTTCTTAGCCTGAATATTATGCCATTTGGAATGTCCGGACATTGGTTTTCCCTCCTGTATGTAAAAGCAATGTATTAGCAACGCTTTATTATAGCACCTGTATGCAGGGCGCGTCAAGGCCGGATTTGCAGGCGATCCGCCGCGACGGGACAAAGGGGCCGGAACGCTGTTCTTTCCCCGTTCTCCTGCAAAGATTTTGCATTCCGGGGGCTTCCCTTTCTTGCAGGAATCGTGTATAATGGGAATGATCAATCCATGGGAGGTGTGAACAGACATGGATACGTTCAACACGACCAAGCTGCAGCCCCTGCAGGAGTCGGGCAACGAGGCGCAGGATATCCTGCTGTATGTGTACAATGCCCTGCAGGCCAAGGGATATGACCCCATCACCCAGCTGGTGGGCTACATCATCTCCGGCGACCCCACCTACATCACCAGCCATAACGCGGCCCGCAGCATGATCTGCCGCCTGGAGCGGGATGAGATCCTCGAGGAGCTGGTTCGCTTCTACCTGGCGGGCCACAAGCCCCAGCGCTGAGCGCCCGGATCGCGGGAGGGCTTATTTGCTGCGCCCTTATCCCGCCCTGAAATCATGGCAAACCCTTTCAGCACGCGAAGCAGACCCGAATGTGGTCTGCTTTTCTATTGGCAAAAGCCCGCCGCAGACGTTCTCTCTGCGGCGGGCTTCCATCATTTGACCCGATAGGGGATATTGTTTTCCATGGCATACTTGTGGGCGGCGCTGTCCCGGGAGACATGGAGGCTGATGCTTTCGCAGCCTTTGAAGGCATCCGGGCCGATGCACGTCACGCTCTCCGGGATGGTCAGGGCGTTCAGAGCCTCGCAGCCCTTGAATGCCTCCTGGTCGATGTAGGTCACGCCCTCGGGAATGGTCAGAGCCGTCAGGCTCTTGCAGCCGCTGAAGAGGCGGACGCCGACGCCCTTCAGCCTGACGGGCAGGGTCACGCTGCGCAGGCTGCTGCATCCGGCAAAGGCATTGTTGCCGATCTCCGTGACGCTGTCCGGGATGACCACCTCGGTCAGCGACCAGCAGTTGTCAAAGGCGTGTCCGCCGATCTTCGTTACGCCGCGGGGGATCTCGATAGCCTCCAGCCGTCCGCAGTTCATAAAGGCCAGGCCGCCGATCTCCTGAAGGGCGTCCGGGAGGTCAACGCTGACGATATAGGAGCAGTTGGCGAAGGCATTGTTTCCGATATGCACGACTCCCTGCGGGATCACGACCGACCGGAGCTCATCGTGCCTGTAGAAGCTCTGGGAGCCCTTGCCGCCCAGGTTTGAAGTATCGATCTCCGTGACCCGCAGGCCTTCCAGCTCCCCGGGGATGTGAAGATCGACCGAGCCGTTCGGCAGCGCGAAGGGCGGCGTGTAATCCGTAATGATGCAGGTCTCCCCGTCCGGGTTGACCTGATAGCTGTAATTGGAAGGCATGTTGGCAAGCAGATTCAGCACCGGGCCTGCCAGCAGGCAGAGGCTGGCGATGATCAGCACCGCCAGCAGCACCAGCACGATGGGCCAGCGGCGGCGCTTGCGTGGAGCGGCCGGCTGCTCCGGGGCAGTCTGCCCGCCGATCACCGTCGGCCCGGCAGGGTCAGGCTGATACGGCGCTTCGCTCCGGGGCGGCGGCGCTACGGGCCGCTTGTCCGACCCGTGGCTCTCCTGGGGCACCCGGCGCTTGGCGGAGCCGTCATCCGGTGCGGCGGCAGCGTACTGCCGTTCCTGGTCATTCATAGGGGGCGTCCTTTCTTGCTTGTGATGGAGCTCTTACTCCGCGATCCAGCGGTACACGCGCCTGCGGCCGGCTGCGTCCACGGTGGAAACGCCGGGCTCGCCGGGGCCTCCGGGCAGGAGGCAGAACAGGGGCAGCTCCGGGCTGCGGGTGGTGCGGCGGAAGGCCTGATCCACCACGAAGCCGCCCTCGGTGATATGCCCGGCCGACCAGCCCTCCAGGGTGTCCATCGCCTGCTCCATTCGGGGGAAGGAGGGGTGCGTGGCGTTGAAGCCGGTCAGCAGCAGCATCCCGCCCTCGCCGGTGTACATGCCCTCCAGCCGGGTCTCGTCCTCGGTGCAGGGGCAGTCCATGGTAAGGTCGCTGCACTCCAGTCGGCTGGCGGTGGTCAGGATGGCCTCAGGGCTGGTGTCCACGCCGATGAACCGGCAGCCCAGCGTCTGAGCGGCCTCCATGGCCGTGCCGGAGCCGCAGCACAGGTCAACGACCAGGTCGCCGGGCTTCACCACAGGCTTGAGGATGCGGTCCAGCAGCTTCACGGGCTTCTGGGTGGCATAGCCGGTGCGCTCCGGGTCGCGCTGCTGCAGGTGGCTGATATCCGTCCACACGTCGCCGGGATAAACGGGGGCGTCGTCATAGTAGCGGTAAACCTTGCCGCCGGTCTTGATCTCGGAATAGGCGCGGCCATCCTCATCCACGCGGCGGCGCATATGATTTTTGCGGTGCTCGGTGCGCTCCAGCGGCACCTTACGCAGGTCGAAGTGGTAATCCTTCGTCCGGGCATAGAGCAGGATGGTATCGTGCTTGCGGGAGAAATATTTCTTCGCCCGGCCGCCGCTCTCATAGCTCCAGATGATCTCGTTGAGGAACAGCTCCTCGCCAAAGACCTCGTCGCACAGGATGCGGCCGTAGGCGCTTGTGCGCCAGTCCAGGTGCAGGGCCAGCACGCCCGTGCGGTTCAGCAGCTTGTGGGCATTCTCGATCAGCCCCCGCAGGAAGGCCAGGTAGCTCTCCCGGGTGCCGTAGCGATCCTGATAGGCGGGGTATTCCGGCGCGGGGGCGCCCTTCTTCCAGCCGCTCTGGCCGAAGCGGCGGCGGCGGGTGAAGCTGTCCCCCGTCATGAAGGGAGGGTCGATGTACACGCACTGGGCCTGGGCCGCATAGCCGGCCAGCAGCCCGTTCAGCGGCGCAGAGCCATCCGCGCACAGGAGCAGATTACGCCCCTGGCCTGTGATCTCGCGGGCAACGGAAACCGGTTCAAACATGCGCATCCCTCCTGAATTGCTTGCGAAGCGCCTTCATCTCGTCCTGCTGACGGGTCAGCTGAAGCAGAAAATCCCTTTGCGTCCCGTCCTGGGCCAGCAGCTCGCCGGCCGTCCGCACGGCTCCCACGAACTCCGGGGCCAGCGCGTCCTTGCCCTGCCGGGCCAGGGGGCAGATGACCCGGGCCCGCTGGTCTGTGGCGACCTTCACCCCATCCTCCCGGACAAGGGGCAGCAGCGGGAACAGACGGCAGCTCAGCGGCCTGTCCGCCCGGTCGCAGCGGCCGGAGCAGGTGAGCAGCGTTCCCTGCTCCGTCGCCTGCATCCGGTAGCCCTCCCGGCCCTCATAGTAGGCCGCCTCCCCGGGGAAGAGCAGCATTCCCGTCGTCTCCCCGGGCAGGGACTGGCAGCACGCGCCGCCGCATACCTGCCCGCAGTCCGTCCGCAGCGGCGTAACGTCCTCAAACAGTGCCCGGGCGCGCGCAAGGATCTCCGGCAGCATGGCGTCCTCCCCCAAAACGTTTGTCAGATACTATATTGTAACACGGATTTCGCCTCTTTGGGAAGAGGGGCGGGGAACTTTGGCTGTACTTTTTTGCCAGCACATGAAAAAGGCCCCCGAAGGGGCCGCTCAGATTCTGATTGCCACGAGGGGTGCGCCTCTTCCGCCATTGCCGACAAGGACTCCCTCAGTCATTCGGCTACGCCGAATGCCAGCTCCCTTGAGAGGAAGCCTTTGGGATGCGCGGACTCCCGCGTCTCTCGTAGGGGCGACCATTGGTCGCACACCCTGCCGCAGGTTCGGATTGCCGCAAGGGGCGCGTCTGCGGACGCGCGAACCCGCTCACCCGCTGCGCGGGAGCTCTCCCAAGGGGAGAGCCTTTTGGCTGCGCGGATGTTCGCATTCGCCGTAGGGGCGACCATTGGTCGCCCGCCTTGCTACGGGTTCGGATTGCCGCAGGGGACCAGCCTCATCCACCACCGCTGACGCGGCGGTCCCCCTTCCTCCTGGAGGGAAGGGGGAGTTGGTACGGACGGTGGTTCAGTAGATAGCCTTCCCCTCTGGGGAAGGTGATTCGGACGCAGTCCGAAGACGGATGAGGTCTCCCCCGCCTCACTTCACCCCCACATAGCCCGACTCCTCCACGATCCACTGGCCCTGCTCGCTGAGGCACCAGTCGAGGAAGGCCTTCAGCGTGGGGTTCGTCTCCTCCGGGGCGGGCTCGCCGATGGGCGAGGCGGTAACGGCGTAGAAATAGCTGGCGATGGGGTAGCTGCCGTCGCGGATGGTCTCCTTCGTGGGCGCGACGCCGTTGAGGGCAAGCAGGCGGATCTGGTCGTTGCCCACCATTTCGTTGGAGTAGAAGCGGAAGGTGAAGCCAAGGGCCTCGTCAAAATTGCGGTAGGTGGCGACCCGCTCGATGATGCCGCCCATGCCGTCGACGCGCTCCTCCCGGTCAGGCTCCATCAGGGGGAGCCCCGCCATCACCCGCTGCAGGGCGGTCTGGCTGCCGCTGCCCTCATCCCGCTGGTAGGCCAGGATCGGCTGATCCCTGCCGCCCACCTCCTGCCAGTTGGTGATCTCACCCGTGTAGATCTGCTGGATCTGCCGGACCGTCAGCCCTGTCACCGGGTTCCGGCTGTTGACGAAGAACACGAAGGCCTCCTGGCCGATGGGCGTCAGGTGGAGCGTCAACCCGGCCTCTTCCGCGGCCTCCAGCTGCTTCCGGGATGGCTCGGCGCAGAAGATGACGTCCACGCGGCCCTTGATGAGGTCATGGTAAGCATTGGTCGTCCCGTTGCATTCCAGGGTCGTGCCGCGATCCTCACCCCAGAGGTAGTATTCCTCCGTGGGCTCGAAGGCGTTGCGGGCGAACCCGGCATACACGGGGTAGAGGGCCGTGGCGCCGTCGATGCGCAGGGAGGCGGCCTCCTCATAGCTCAGCCGCAGATCGGATGTCTCCGGCAGGGTCACGGCTTCCGTTTCCTCCTTGAAGGGGTGATAGCGGTTGATCTGCAGGCTGCGGTCATCCACCGTGGGGATGGACAGGCGGTAGTAATTCACCCCCAGAGAGACGCCGAAGCCCACCGCCAGCGCCAGCCAGGCAAGCAGCACCCACCGGAACCACTTCTTCCGCCACTGCCCGTTGACGATCAGCAGCAGCAGCGCCACGGTGGTCGGGTACAGGGCGATGATGGCATGTTGCTCAAAGCTGCGGCCAAAGACGAGCATCAGCAGCAGCCAGAAGCCTGCCACCCCCGCCGCGACCAGCACACCAAGGCTCAGCACCACACGCCATATGATCCTCTCGGATGATGTCTGCTTCTTTTCCATAAGCGCCTCCCGGATTCACACATTGTCCTGTTATTAGAATATTTTACCGTTGCATGATAAATTATATGCGTTTTCCATTTGTTTGTCAAGGCCTGCGCGGATGGAGTATATATCCGTAGGGGCGACCATTGGTCGCCTGCCCTGCTGCGGGTTCGGATGGCCGCGAGGGGCACGTCTGCGGACACGCAAACCCTCTCACCCGCTTACGCGGGAGCTCCCCCAAAGGGGGAGCCTTTTGGTTACGTTGGCTTCCGCATTTCCCGTAGGGGCGACCATTGGTCGCCCGCCCTGCTACGGGTTGATATGGCCGCGGAGGGGCACGTCTGCGGACGCGCAAACCCTCTCACCCGCTTACGCGGGAGCTCCCCCAAAGGGGGAGCCTTTTGGTTACGTTGGCTCCCGCATTTCCCGTAGGGGCGACCATTGGTCGCCCGCCCTGCTGCGGGTTCGGACTGCCGCGAGGGGCACGTCTGCGGACGCGCAGACCCTCTCACCCGCTTACGCGGGAGTTCCCCCGAAGGGGGAGCCTTTTGGTTACGTTGGCTTCCGTGCCTGCTGTAGGGGCGCGACTCTCCCGCCCCAGGGGGAAGGTTTTTTGCGCTTCTCACACAAAAGGCCGTGCCGCCCATCTCCGGGCTGCACGGCCGTATGATTTCTGCTTTTTTGTCGGGGTTCTGCCATAGGGGCGGCTGTTCGTCATCGCCTTTGAGGCCTTATTCCTCCAGCACGTCCAGGCAGGTTTCCAGCGGGATGCCCACATAGTGGTCCTCGTTGTCCCGGTGCCGCAGGATCATCTCCCGCACCGCATCCATAGCCTTCTGCACGGCCTTGGGCAGCGGATCGCCGTCCAGGACGCGGCCGGTCATCACGCCGTTGAAGATATCGCCCGTGCCGGAGAAGAACACCGGCACCATCTCAAAGGGCAGCAGGAAGCGCTCGTCGGCCCGGTGGTCATAGCCCACCACGCAGTAGGCGCCCTCCACCTTCGCGCTGGTGATCAGCACGGACTTGGCCCCCAGGGCCCGCAGCGCATCCACCAGCTCGTCGGCCTCCCGGCGGGTCAGATCCTCCCGGATGGGCGCGCCGGCCAGATAAGCCGCCTCGGTGTAGTTGGGCATGGTGTAGTCCGCCACGGAGACCATGGCCCGCATGTGGCCCACGGTTTCCTCCGTCACGCCGTTGTACAGCTTGCCCTCATCGCCCATGACCGGGTCGACAAAGACCATGCAGCCCTTCTCCGACGCCTCCCGGCACAGGTCTGACACCAGCACCGCCTGCTCGTTGGAGAAGATCATCCCCGTGGAGACCGCCTCGAAGGTGAAGCCGAGGCTGCGCCACACCGCAAGGGTCTTGCGCATGTAGTCCGTCATCTCATGGATCTCGAACTGTCCGTAGTCCAGCGTATTGCTGACGATGGCGGTGGGCAGGGTGTACAGGTGGTGTCCCATATGGCTGAGCACCGGCATGATCGCCGCCAGCGCCACCTTGCCATAGCCCGTCATATCATGAACGAGGAGGATGTGCTTGCCCATCTGGTGATGTCATCCTTTCAGAAACGATTTAGCGAATCATGTATCGTGTCTTCGGCTGCCTCCGGCACGCCCTTTTACTATTCACGCTTCACTATTCATTATTCACTGTTCACTTCCGGTCGGGCCCTGTCAGGCCGGCAGCAGCAGCTCCGCTTCCCTTACGCCTTCGCGGCGATGGCCTCGATCTCCACCTTCGCATCGCGGGGGAGCTTAGCAACCTGCACGCAGGCGCGGGCCGGAGGATTCTGAGGGAAGAAGGTCGCGTAGGCGGCGTTCACCTCGGCAAAATCATTCAGATCCTTGAGGAAGATGGTGGTCTTGACCACGTCCGCCAGCGTGCAGCCGGCTTCCTGCAGGATCGCCTCGATGTTCTTCATGCACTGCACGGTCATCTCGCCCACCGTGCCCTCCAGCAGCACGCCGGTCTCGGGGATAAAGGGCAGCTGGCCGCTGACGAACACCATGCTGCCGCATGCCTGCACGCCCTGGCTGTAGGGGCCGATGGCAGCGGGCGCCTTGGGGGTGGAAAGGATCTTATTCATCATCATGTCCTCCTTGTCAGACATTGGTTTCATTGACTTGCAGCCCTCGGGCTGATTGCACCATTATACGACAAGAGCCTTCGGGGTGTCAAGCAAAGGGCAGGGCTGACGACCCTCGCCGCAGCCCTGCCCGGAATGATGGATTTGCTTGCCTTACTTCGCACCGTAGCGGCTCTTGGCCCAGTCGTAGGCCTCCTGGATCGCCTGGGTGTGGTAGGTATCGACCTTGCCGGATTCATGGCCCTTCGAGTTGGTGAAGTGCATACAGATCTGGCCGGTCATGTTGTTGTTGTCGATGGTGTCGCCGTCGGGGTTATGAGGCATTCCCATCAGCGAGCAGGCAAAGGTGCGGGTGCCGATGGTCACCAGGCAGGGACGGCGCTTCCACAGGTTGTTATCCCAGATATCCTGGGCGTCGTCCACGCCGTAGATCTGGCACAGGCGCGCGGTATCCGCCGCAGTAAGGGGTTCGATATCCGCGTGGTAAGCGCCGCTCCAGCGGTGTGCCCACCAGACGATGCCGGTGCGCACGTCGTAGACCTTGTAGTTGGCGCCCTTGGCCCACAGCTGCTGGATGCCGCCGGTGAACCAGTCGATCTTCTCCACCGGGTAGAAGGTGAAGGAGAGGTTGTTGGGGTCAGCCGTTCCGGGAGGCACAGTGCCATAGAGGGCGTGCTGGGTCTGGCTGCCTGCAATGCCGTCCACCGTCAGGCCCTTGGCCCGCTGGAAGGCAATAACCGCCGCCTGCACCTGGGAGGTGTAGCTGCTGGTGATGCTGCCGGTGTAGAAGCCCTGGTTCTTCAGCTCGGTCACGAGGTTGCGCACCGCCGTGCCGGAGGAGCCCAGGCGCAGCGTGGTGTAGGTAGCCTCCTGCATGGAGCCGCTGCTGCCGCCGGTGGAGCCGCCGGGCGCAGGCGTGGGCACGATGATCTCGTTGCCGCTCTGGTCGCACTTCTCCACCATGTCGCTGCGGATGTAGCCCTGCACGCCGTCCAGGGTGCGCACGGCATACCACTTATAGCTGCCGACTTCCTTCGCCTCAGCGAAATAGGGCACGATGCTGCCCTTGGCCAGGCGGGCCACGATGCCGGAGCCGCCGGCCGTCGCACGGACGTTGACGCCCGCCTTGATGGTCTTCAGGTAGCCCAGGTTGGCGCTCTCATCCGGCTTGGCAGAGGGGTTCTGGCTCAGCCAGGCGTCGTATTCGGCGGTGGTCATCACCTCGACGCAGGTGCCCAGCACCCACACCTCGGTATCGCTGTAGACCACGCGGTACCAGGTGCTGGTGCCCACGGTCTTCACATCGTTGAAGGCCATGACCGTGCCGGTACGGACCTTGAAGGGCGCAGCCGCATCACGGGAGGCAGAGGTGCGCAGGTTCACATAGTCCAGAACGGTGATGACGTACTTGCTCAGGGTCGGGGTGGGCACGGGGGTCTCCGCCGGGACGCCGTTGCCGCTCAGGTAGCTCATTTCCTGGGATGCAGAGAGCTTGAAGGCACAGTCGCCGCGCACGAAGCCGGTGTAGCCCTCCGCCTGGATGGGGAACCAGGTGTACTGGGCATAGTTCACGGAAATGCCGATCAGGGGCCACACGGTGCCCTTCTTCAGCTGATGGATGGTATCGCCGCCCACGGTATTCCGCAGGTTGGTGCCGCTCTCCGTGATCTGCACATAGCCGTAGGCAGACAGGCCGGGCGCGGAGGAGCCGCCGGGAATGGGGGTGGGCGTCGCGGTGACCTTGTTGCCATTCTCATCGCAGAGCATCATGCAGTCGCTGCGGATGTAGCCGGTCAGGCCGTCGGGGGTACGCACGGGATACCAGTCATACCGGCCGGAAGTGACCTTCATGCCGGTCAGGGGCAGGATCAGATCCTTGGGCAGCTGGGCACGGGAGGTGCCGGCAGGCTGCACGCGCAGGTTCACGCCGCCCTTGGTGAGCTTGATGTAGCCGTAGGTGCTGATCACCGGCACATTGGTTTCCGGCGCGGGGGTGGGGGTGGCAACGATGGCGCTGCCGTCCTCATTGCACACGCGCACGCAGTCGCCACGCAGATAGCCGCGCAGGCTGCCGTACTGCACATAATACCAGACGTAGCTGCTGTTTTCCGGCTCGTACACTTCGCCGATGCAGGGCACGACCTTGCCGCGCGGGATCTGGGCGATGGTCTCACCGCTGGGCTTGAGGCGCAGGTTCACGCCGGGCTCGGTGGTGATGACGTAGCCATAGGCATAGCCGGGAGCAGGGGTGGCCGTTGCAACGCTGCCGCCGCTGTAGCCCATGAGGGTGATCACGTCCTCGCGGACGTAGTAGGTCTTTCTGTCAACGCCGTAGAACACGGGATACCAGGTGTAGCCGCCCTTATCCTGGGACGGGCCGACGATCTGCAGCAGGGAGCCCTTGCCCACCCACTGGGCCTGGGTCACGCCGTCGGGCGCGTCGCGCAGGTTGGCGCTGTCATACACCAGCTTTGCATAGCCATAGGTGCTGGGCGCGGGCGCAGGGGTATAGCCCACCGTCAGGATACGGACATAATTGGACTGGATATAGCCCTCCTGGCCGTTGTAGCGCACGCGGTACCAGTAATCGCTGCCCACATCGCTGGGGATGGTAAGCAGCTCCACCACCGTACCGGCGCTCAGCTTGCCGATCAGTTCGCCCTTGGTGCTGGGGGTGACGCGGAAATTGGTGCCGCTGGCGGTGATCTCGCCCGTGGCATTGGTCACGGGGATATCGCTGCCGCCAGAGGTATAATCGTCCTCCTCGTCACCGGGGGCGTACTCGGGCGCCATGGTGGGGGCCGCCGTCGTGCCGGTCATGATGCCCACGTCAAAGATGCCGCCAAGCGAGCTGTCCGTGGAGGGGCGGATGGTGGGCGCTGCGGTATACACCGGCGCGTCAATCACAGGGGCCGCCGTGACCTCCACCGCGCCGCCGGACAGGTAATCCGCCGTCTCCTCCGCCGTCAGCGGACGGAAGGATTCACCCTTCACATAACCGATGTAGGTGTTATCCTTGTCCGGGTTGGGGTGGTTGGAATTGACCTTGTACCACACCTGCCCGTCCTTCTCCACCACATCGAGGATCTCACAGATGAATCCCGTGTCGATGCGGAACCAGTAGACCGAGCTCTTGCTGGGCTGCTTGCGCACCGCGACCTGCTCCTTCGTGGCCACGCCATAGGCGCCTTCAGCCGCCGCGAAGGTCAGGGTCAGGAGCATCACCAGTGCCAGCAGTGCGGGCACGAACCATTTCAAGCTGCGCTTCATGGTTGTTTCACCTCAAACTTCAGCGCCTTTCCCAAAAAGGCGCGATTCGTCTGCATACATTCTATTGCAAAACCCGCGGAAAGTCAAGGCGCATGGGAAAATGTTACGGAGTTTTTACAAGGGAACTCCGCGTGTGCAGCAGCCATTCCGCCAGGAGACCTCATCCGACCTCTCTTCGGGGGCTCCCCCTTCGTTCGGCCACCTTCCCCAGAGGGGAAGGCTATTTTGCTGAACAACAAGCTTAACCTTCCCCTTTGGGGAAGGTGCAGACCATCGACAAACCCCGGGAGGTGTCGGAGGGCTCGCAAGCCCTTCGACTTTAGATCGAAAATCGGCGACATGCGCGGCGATTTCCGCGCTTTTCCGTTAGGAAAAGCTTCCTTACACGAACGAACCGACTCCACAGTGTGGAGTTGCTCCGCAGGAGCAAAGGTTCTGTAGCGAAGCGAAGGTGTATGCCAGCGCTGAGCTCGCTCAGTGATGGCCGATCGACCAGTGAGTGAGTGCGATATCTCGACAAAGTGCCTTCAGCACTTTGTCGATGCTTTGAACCTTCCCCTTTGGGGAAGGTGGCGCCGCCGTCAGGCGGTGACGGATGAGGTTTCCGCACATGCTCAGCTTCATGACATTGCGCGTGCGGTGGGCCCGGCCGTCCGCATTCCGCATTCCCCAGATTGACAACCCCGGCTTTCCCGATTACAATAGAAGAAACAGACCGATCAAAACCAAACAAGGAGGCCCCCATGCAGCAGCTTTATCTGACCGGGAACCATGTCGGCGATCTTGCCGGGCAGCTTTTTACCGCCCTGAACGTGCGTCCGGTGGGATGCCGGCTGACCCCCTTTGAGGTGGACGGCAGCATCCGCGGGGAAGCCATGCACCTGCTGCTGCCGCCCGCGCCGCCCCTGCACAACGACGTGCCCTGCCGCCTCCTGCTCGCGCCGGGAAGGTGGGCGGTCGTCCCGGAGGTGCTGGAGGAGATCGCCGCGCCGGGCCTGACGGCTGCCCGCGGGGTACACGCACCCATGCTGCTCAGCGGCCTGACGAGGGACGTCCTGCGCTGCCGTCCCTTCCGGGAGGCCGTGGCCGCCTGCCTCGCCGGCTCCCGCCCCGTGGTGGTTGCCGCCGCCCGGGACGCCGCCGCCGTGCTGAAGAAGCTCACCCCCGCCGAAGATCAGCTGTGGTTTGACGTCCCCGACGACCGGGCCGGTCAGGCCGCCCTGCTGGAGACCCTCGTCCCCGAGGCCGTGCTGCGCTTTTAAGCGGCAAAAAGCGGTTTTAAGACAATTCTTTGCATATTCTAATGAAAATCCCTTGAAGCTGAAGATCCGCGGGAGGTATACTGAAGCTGCCAATGAGGCAAGCTGAACAGGCGGACGCCCCGCGCATCCGCCGCGCAATGAGGATATGCAGCCCCGGTCCTTTGGCCGGCGGATGAAAGGAGAATTGCCATGAACGAACTGGAGAACATTGTCAAGAGCGTGGTTTACGGCGGCATCGGCGCGGCAGCCACCATCGTTGAGAAGGGCGGCGACATCGCCCGCGCGCTGGTCGAGAAGGGCCAGGAGACCGTGAAGGCCAACCAGGACACGGTGGATCAGATCCGCGATACGGCGGAGGACCTCAAGCGCCGCGTCCGGGAATTCTGCGAGAAGTTCATGAACGAGGACGTGATCGACGTCTCCGACCTGACCCGCGAGCAGCGCGACGATCTGCGCCGGGAGCTGGACGCCCAGGATGCGCTGGACGCCGAGGCGGAAGCCGCAGCCCAGTACGACGAGCCCGACGCCATTGAGCTGGAGGTGGACGCCGCGCCCCTGAGCGACGATGCGATCCCCGTGTACGAACCGGAAGAGCCCACCTACACCGTCCCGGATGAAGAGTGATTTGATTCCGATAAAAATGCGCCCTGCCTCCATTGCTGAGGCAGGGCGCATTCCGTATTCCTTTATTCAGCCGGGAACAGCTTGTTCAGCGCAGCGATCACGCCGTCAGAAGTGAAGGTCGCGCCGGTCACACCGTCGACATTCTCACCCTTCACGAACGGGCCCTTCTTGCCGATGAACTGGTTGACGAACTCTTCCGCCAGCACCAGGTCGCAGGCCGGGGGCACCTGATCGCTCACGTCGATCTCCAGCGTCGCAATCGCGCCCTCAGCGTCGAGGGTCACGTTCACGCGCACGTCCTCGCCCACGAAGCCAACAGCGCTGGACTTCAGCACCTCAGCAGCAGGGGCTTCCTCCACGGCTTCCTCAGCCGGGAACAGCTTGTTCAGCGCGGCAATGACGCCGTCAGAAGTGAAGGTCGCGCCGGTCACACCGTCCACATTTTCGCCCTTCACAAACGGGCCCTTCTTGCCGATGAACTGGTTGACGAACTCTTCCGCCAGCACCAGATCACAGGCCGGGGGCACCTGATCGCTCACGTCGATTTCCAGCGTCGCGATCGCACCCTCTGCGTCGAGGGTCACGTTCACGCGCACGTCCTCGCCCACAAAGCCCACGGCACTGGACTTCAGCACCTCGGCAGCAGGAGCTTCCTCCACGGCTTCCTCAGCCGGGAACAGCTTGTTCAGCGC
>JAFQEB010000094.1 GCA_017399225.1 Clostridia bacterium
CAGAGTCAGTCCCGTTACACTAAAACGAAACCTGGCGTTGATCAACGCCAGGCCTCGTAAGGTGCTCAATTTCCAGTCACCTCAATTCCTTTGGGATCTTGAACTTTATAATGTGTTGCACTTGGTTTGACAAATCACTATATCACCCATGCCCCAGCGGCCAGGAGTACACGAAGCCCCACCAGGTTTTGCCCTTCAGCTTTACCCGGACAAGGCTGTAGCCGTCGCCCAGCTGGGCCAGACGCTCGACGGTCGCGCCCCGGGGGATCTGCGCCAGGGCGGTGCGGCTGTTGACGGGGTCGTCCATCAGGTCGATGCTCTCCTCCACCGTCATCATGTCGCCGAAGGTGAGGGGCAGCCGGGGGGCTTTTTCGCCCCTGGCCAGGGCGTCCTTTGTGATCCAGCCGAAGCGGTACTGCTCTGCGCTGATGGCATAGTGGATCAGCAGCCAGCCGTCGTATTCACCGAAAACCTGCACCCAGCCGTTGGTGCTGACGGAGGCCTTGCCGCCCGCCGCCCGGCCAAAGGCCTTGCCCGGGCCCATGTAGACCGGATACTTCTTGTCCGCCCGGAGCTTCACATCCTGCACGGCGAGGGCGTTTTCCGCATCGGTCTGGGGCATGGCAGGCTCGCCGGCGCCGGAGAGCTTCACGTCGGTGATCGCCCGGGGAAGGGCATAGAAGTCCACGGCGAGGATATCCGTGCTGAAGTCGCGCCGGGCTTTGCCGTCGTAGCCGTAGCTGATGTTGTAGAACACCAGGTCATCCCCGGCCACGTCGATCTGGGTGTTGGGGCCGTCGCCGTAGGAGAGCAGGTATATGCCCTCCTCCTGGAGGACGAAGGTGACGAACTCCTCCACATGCTCCCCATTGTCGGTATTCACATGCAGCAAGGGCCCTGCGGGGTAGGTGTAGCCGTCCCTGTCCGGGTCATACCACAGGCTGTTTTCATAGCTGCCGCCCTCCCGGCTGACGCCCAGGCTCACGCCCTCATGCTCCCCCTGGGGGATGGCCGCCTCCACGTCCTCGACCTCGTCCCATCTGCCGTTTTCCAGCCGGAAGATGTTCAGCTGGCGGCGGTATTCATTTTTGATCAGCACAAAGGCCATGGGCCCGCCGGGGGCGTTGGGGAGCTCGGCGTAGCCCTCGATCAGGTCGTCGGGATGGAAGGCGCGGATGTGCCCCCGGATGGCCTCCGGCATGACGCTCTCCGGGGTCAGGCCTGCATATTCCGGGCTGCTGGGCAGATACCGCCCGGCTCCCAGCCCCACGCCGCCGTGGTAGTGCCAGTCCTTTTCCGTCAGCAGCCGCACGGGGAGAACGATGCGCTCCCCGCCGGTCACGACCGTCAGCGTATCGCCGGTCACAGACCAGGTCCCTTCCTCCCGGAGGGCCAGGGCGGAGGCAAAGCCTTCCTTCGTGCCGCCTGCATCATAAAGCAGGCAGGTGCCGTCCGCCCGGAAGCACACGCCGCCGCCCAGCGCAGGCTCCGGCGCGGACATGTCCGAATACCACAGCCTGCACAGGGTATGGTACATCTCCTCTGCGGCCCCGGGGCCGGTGTAGCTTTCCGCCTGCGCCGCGCTTTGGGGGAGAGCGGCGAAGTCCACCGCGCCGATCGCCGTGTCAAAGCGCAGGGGCGCCCATGCTGCTTCGGCGTCGCCGATGCCGTAGAACACCAGCCGATCGCCGACCACGTCCGCCATGCGCTGGGCGTCGAAGCCCCAGCCGGCCAGCCGCAGCCCATCTGCCTGGATAGAATAAGTGACCTGCGCCTCATAGGATTCGCCGTTGGTGGTCAGTACGCCGACCGTGGGGCCCTGGGGCGCGAGATCACCGTGCTTGTCCGCATCGAACCACAGGCGGCTGTAGCTGCTGCCCTCGGCGCTGGCCCCCAGCACGACCTCCGCGGCGTCGTTCTGCGGCACGGCCTTCACCGTATCCAGGAAGCAGACCCATTCGCCCTTCTCCTGCTGGAAGCCATAGAGCCGCCGCCCGTGCCCGCAGCGGATGAGCGCAAAGCCCGCATGGCCCATGGGGGTATCCGCCAGCTCGCAGTAGCCCTCCAGGCGGTAATCGGGGTGCTTTTCCTCCACGGCGTAGAGCACGTCCCGGGGGATGGGCGCGCCCAGGGCGACCACATGGCTTTCATCGCCCCGGCGGTAGAAGCCGCCGCCGTCCCCCTCGGCCAGGTGAATGGTGTCGCAGCCGCTCTCCGCGCTCCGCTCCGGGATAAAGCTCAGCGGATAGCTGGTTTTGCTTCCCTCCCCGGAGATGGTCAGCTTCCCCTTGCGGTACTGCCAGGCAGCCATCTCCGCCGTGGGGATGAGACGCTGGGGCGGGAAGCTCTCAAAATCATCCGTGCTGAACCAGGTAAGGCTGCCGTCCGCATCCAGGCGGAAGCCGTAGCCGCACACCTCCGCGCCGCCTTCGAAGCGCCACACGCCCTCCAGCCACGCCGGGGTGATCTCCGTTTCCGCCGCCTGCGCGGGCAGCATCAACAGGCACATCAGCAGTATCGTCAGCCATTTCTTCATCGTTTGCATCCTCCTGTCTGCTCATTATAACGTATCAGCGTTTCCTTTTCATTCCAGGCCCTGCCAGTACAGCAGAAAAACATTGCATTCGGGCGGATCTGCGTTATAATAGGCGTAATTCCATTGCTTTTGAGGAGTGATATGCCATGATCATCGGCTGCACCAAGGAACTGAAGGATCACGAATACCGCGTGGGCCTGACCCCCGACAACGCCGCCCTGCTGGTGGACGCAGGCCACACCGTGCTGATCGAGACCGGCGCGGGCGAGGGCGCCAGCTTTATGGACGCAGAGTATCAGGAGGCCGGCTGCCTCATTATCGGAACGGCCAAGGAGGTCTTTGACCGGGCGGAGATGATCATCAAGGTCAAGGAGCCCGAGGAGTGCGAGTGGGAGCTGCTGCGCGAGGGGCAGATCCTCTACACCTACCTGCACCTGGCCCCCAACCGCCCCCTGACGGAGTTCCTGCTCAGGCGCAAGGTGAAGGCCGTGGCCTATGAGACCATCACCGACAAGGAGGGGAACCTCCCCTGCCTGCGCCCGATGAGCCAGATCGCGGGCCGCCTGTCCATCCAGGAGGGCGCGAAGTACCTGGAGCGCTGCTTCGGCGGCCGCGGCGTGCTGCTGGGCGGCGTACCCGGCGTGGAGAACGGCCACATCGTCATCATCGGCGGCGGCGTGGCGGGCACCTACGCGGCCAAGGCGGCCGTGGGCATCGGCGCACGGATCACCCTGCTGGACGTGAACCTCTCCCGCCTGGCTTACCTGGACGACCTCTTCGGCAACGACGTGACCACCCTGTACTCCACCGAGCGCAACATCCGCCGCGCCCTGGCAGAGGCCGACCTGGTGATCGGCTCGGTGCTGATCCCCGGCGCCGCGGCCCCCAAGCTCGTCCGCCGCGAGCACCTGAAGCTGATGAAGCCCGGCTCCGTCATCGTCGATATCGCCATCGACCAGGGCGGCTGCTGCGAATCCAGCCACACCACCCTCCACTCCGACCCCGTGTATATCGAGGAGGGCGTGGTGCACTACTGCGTGGGCAACATGCCCGGCGCGGTGCCGCGTACCTCCACCGTGGCCCTGGGCAACACCACCATCGGCCACGCGCTGAACATTGCCAAATACGGCCTGGAGGAGGCCTGCCGCCGCGACGCCGGCCTGGCCAACGGCCTGAACATCTACTGCGGCAAGTGCGTCAACAAGAACGTGGCCAACAGCCTGCAGCTGGACTATGTGCCCGTGGCCGAGGCGCTGTAAGAGATGGATTTTGCTCCCCCGTCCGAGTGGATGGGGGAGTTTTTGCTTGTGCAGGGGCGGGCAGGGTGGTATAATGGGGGCAGCGAAGGGAGATGTTCATATGAAGAAGCTGCTGGTTGTGCTGATTTCTACGCTGATGGCGCTGCTTATGTGCTGCGCCGGGGCCGAGGAGACGGACGAGCCAACTGTGTATACCTCCGGGGAGTGGAAGTATGTCCTGCTGGAGGATGGGACGGCGGAGATTTATTGTTACTTCGGTCCGGATGATGAGCTGGCAATCCCCGGGATAATTGACGGGAATACCGTCACGGCTATCGGGAACTCCGCGTTCTCCATTAGTGCCATGAAGAGCGTGACGATCCCGGACTCGATCACGACCATCGGAACGAATCCTTTTGCATATTGCCGAAAACTGACGAACATCATCGTCTCCCGCGACCATCCTACACTGGCAACTATTGACGGCGTGTTGTTTGATAAGACAGAAAAGAGGCTCATTTGCTATCCATGTGCCTTCATGGATACCAGCTATGTCATCCCACAGGACATCCAGATTATTGGGGATTACGCATTCAATAACTGCGAATTCCTGACGAGCGTGACGCTCCCTGACTCTGTCACGGCCATTGGGGATTACGCGTTTTCTGGATGTCGCCTGACCAGCATAACCCTCCCGGACTCCGTCATTACCATCGGGACGAATCCTTTTACAGACTGCGTGAAACTAACGGACATCATCGTCTCTCCTGACCATCCGATGCTGGCCAGTATTAATGGCGTGCTGTTTGACAAGGTGGAAAAGAAGCTAATCTGCTATCCCTACGCATACAAGAACCGAAGCTATACTGTCCCGCAGGGTATACTGGTTATCGGGGACGACGCGTTCTACGGTTGTCGCCTGACTGACGTGAGGATTCCAGACACTGTCACAGCCATCGGGGATTCCGCATTCTGCGGCTGTCGCTTCCTGAGGAGCATAACGCTCCCTGACTCCATCACGACCATCGGGAATTCTGCATTCTACCGTTGTCGCCTGACCGACGTGACGATTCCTGACTCCGTCACCACCATCGGGGATGGTGCGTTCGAATCCACGACCATTATCACCGTCCCCCGCGACTCCTACGCCGCCCAGTGGTGCAAGGAAAACGGCCTCAACTACACCTACCCCGACGCCCTCGACTGGCTCAACGACTGACGCAAAAATGCCCCGCCCGCAGCCACATGCCGCAGGCGGGGTTTCTTATGCCGTTGTTCAGATCTCCCCCCGGCTCAGGGCCGCCAGCAGGGCGTTGCGCACCCGGCGCACGTAGGGGCTGGTGCCGCAGTCGGTGGTGTTCTGCATGGAGAGGATGGTGATCCCCTCGGCCGGCATGTTGCAGAAGTAGCTGCCCAGCCAGCCGTCCCAGCCGTATTCGCCCTTGACAGCCAGGCCTGCCATGCGCTCCGGCTCCGTGCAGATGCGCATGAGCTTGCCGTAGCTGTAGCCGTCCAGGGAGTCCCACAGGTCGCGGCGGACGGTATCGTTCAGCTGGGGCGAGGTGAGGAACTCGACGCTCTTGGGGCTGAGGATGCGCTTCCCCTGATACATGCCCTTGTTCATCAGCATGTCGGCGAAGTGGCTGTAGTCCTCCAGCGTGCTGACCAGGCCTGCGCCGCCGGATTCAAAGGCCGGGTCGCGGTCGTACACGCCGCAGGCGAGGTTCATGTCCAGCCAGGGTTTGAGGCCATCGGGCGTGCGCTTGTAGCAGGTGACGAAGCGGTCGCGCTTCTCTTCCGGCACCCAGAAGGCGGTATCCACCATGTTCAGGAGCTCAAAGAGCTCCTCGCGCAGGAAGTCGCCGAAGCGCTTGCCGGTCACCACCTCGATCACCGCGCCCAGGACGTCCGCGCAGGTGGAGTAGCGCCAGTGCGTGCCGGGCTGGAAGGCCAGGGGCTGCTCGCCCAGGCGGTTCATGAATTCAACCGTGGGGATGCCGCCGCCAGAGGCGATCTGCGCGTGGGCGTCCTCAAAGACACGGGCGGCGAACTGGCCCGCCGGGTCAGCGTCGGGATAGCACAGCCCAGCGGTCATGCCCAGCAGCTCCATGATCCACGGCGCGCGGTAGGCGGGGGTGATATTGCCCTGGGCGTCCACCACGCGGGGGTTGCGGAAGCCGGGCAGGTACTTGTCCACGCCGTCCATCAGGTCGATGAGGCCGCGCTCCACCAGCAGCATGGTCGCCGCAGCGGTGACGGGCTTGGACTGGCTGTACAGGCGGAAGATGCTGTCCCGCTGCACGGGATTGCGCTTCTCCAGATCCGCCATGCCGGCCTGGGTATAGAGGATCTCCTCGCCATGGCGGCGCACCAGCACGGTGATGCCTGCACACTGCTTTTCCTCCACAGCGGCGGCGAGGATATCGGTGATCTGATCATGAAGAGTCATGGGAATGGCCTCCCTTTGGTGTGGTTTTCAGGTGGTCTTGTCTGCATTATAGCGTTTTTTGTCCGAACTTGCAACAAGGATGTTGCGGGAAGATACCGGCGTTCACGCAACCAAAAGGCTCTCCCTTGGGGAGAGCTCCCGCGCAGCGAGTGAGAGGGTCTTGCGCGTCCGCAGACGCGCCTCCTCTGCGGCAATCCGAACCCCCCGGCAGGAATTTCCCCCATACTTCACGAAATGTATACGCAGCAACACAAGAGCGGAGGCCCACACCATGCACACCATTCATGTAACGCCCGGCGAAAACGCCCTGCAAAGCGCCATTGACCGCCTGCCTGCCGACGGTACGCCCGCGGTGATCCGCCTGGCCCCCGGCGTGTACCGGGAAAAGGTTGAGCTGCGCCGCCCCAACACGACCATCGAGGGCATAGGCGCTGCGCAGACCCGCATCGTGTGGGCCGACGCGGCCACCGCCCTCCATGCCGACGGGCAAAAGCGCGGCACCTTCCGCACCTACACGCTGCTGGTGCTGGCGGATGGCTGCACCCTGCAAGGCCTCACCATCGAAAATGCCGCCGCGCCCCGGGAGAGCGTCGGGCAGTGCATCGCCCTGTTTGCCGAGAGCGACCTGTTCACCTGCGAGGACTGCACGCTGCTCTCCGCCCAGGATACCCTCTACACCGGGCCGCTGCCGCCCCGTGAGGTCATTCCGGGCGGGTTCCTGGGGCCCACGCAGCTCCTGCCCCGCCGCGCCCAGCGCCATATTTACCGCCGGTGTACCATCAAGGGCGATGTGGATTTCATCTTCGGCGGCGCGGCAGCCTGGTTTGAGGACTGCGATATCGTCTCCGTCAACGCCTACACCGACGGGCGCGTGCCCAGCGGCTATGCGGCGGCGGCCTCCACCCCGGAGGGGCAGAAATACGGCTATGTCTTCCACCGCTGCCGCTTCCTGGCCGGAGAGGGCGTGCCGGATCAGTGCATGTACCTGGGCCGTCCCTGGCGCGAGTACGCAAAGACCGTGCTGCTGCACTGCTTCATCGGCCCCCACATCAAGCCCGAGGGCTGGGATGACTGGGGCAAGCCCGCCTTTCATGAACACGGCTTCTATGCCGAGTACGGCTGCATCGGCCCCGGCAGCGATCTGTCCGCCCGGGCGGACTTCGCCCATGTGCTCACCGACGCACAGGCGGCGGAGTACACCCTGGAGAGCTTCCTGAAAAGTATGTGAACAGCAAACCGCAGCGCCCCGGAATGATGCCGGACGCTGCGGTTTTGTCATATTATCGGCTTATCGGCGTTTTTCTGCCTCGCACAGTGTTTTCGTGCGGGGGTAGTAGGTGACCACATAATGCGAGCCCTCCTCGATGCCGTAATCCTCGATCAGGCTCTTGTGGATGTAGAGCGACAAGCCTTTTTCCGACCCGTCATCAAGCTTGATGCGGTACTTTTTGCGGTTTTTTCCGGCGCTGATATACCCTGCGCTGGTCACGACGCCCTCCGCCTGCACGGGAACGCTTTCCCTGTCCAGGTGATAATCATGGATCTCCATGCCGCTGAATACGGAAAGCAGGATCATCAGCAGCACGATGACCAGAAGGGCGGTCTTCGTTTCCCGGACGTCCTTTTTACTCCGCCGCTTTCGCCTTTTGCCGGATGAAGAGGGCCCCGCCTGGAGCTTGTACATTTCGGCGATCACCACGCCCGCGCAGAGGATCAGCAGAAAGACCAGCACGCGGATCTCTCCGTTCATGCGCTGGATCAGGTTTTCCATACAGCCTTCCTCCTTATTTGCGGGATAAGGAGGATTTCGCGTTATGCCCGCCCGTTTCCTGCACCGCAGTTGTAAAATGTGGGGTGCAGAAAGGGCGAGAAGCGAGGGTCTCCGACGGCCAGGGCCTCCGCGGCCCTGGACCCCGTAAGGGATTTCCCCTAACATCGCTTGCAGCTTTCGCCTACGGCGAAGTCCCCACAGGGGACGCGCTGCTGCACGATGCCCATTAACCCTTCCCGCAATTGAATTATTTATCCCTGTCTGGCTGAGTGCGCGTGGATATAGAGGGCACGAAAGGAAGTGTTCCTTTGGCGGGAAAGTTCTTAAGGAACAATTTATCCAACAATGAACAAATGAGCATCCGGCATTCGGATGCTCATTTGCTTATGTGGCCCAATAAACGCAATGCACGAACATCGTGCGTATAATTGCGCCCTCACCCAATGAGGGAGAAGTGTTATTTGCCAGCCCGATAAATTGGGGTTTACCTAATAAGCTCTTTCTAAATCAGATTACACAAATCCGACAAATCACTAATTCTTTGTTTTCCAATGCCTATACCCCAAAAATTCAGTCCAACACTTTCAGCACACTTCATATCGCCCAATGAATCTCCACACATAAAAGATACCTCCAAATTGATTTCCGGATATTTTCTTATTGCCTGCTTTATTAGCCCATTTTGGGGTTTGCAGCAATCACATCGTTCATCTCGTGCATGAGGGCAATAAAAAACATCCAAAATGCGAATATCATTGTCTATGAGTAACGCCAAAAGCTTGCTATTAAATTCATGATATTGCTCTATCGAAATAATCCCCTCTCCAATGATATATTGATTGGTTACAATAATTATTTCATACCCTTTTTCTTTTAAGCATTTCATTCCCCGAATTGCTCCCGGCAATATCTCCGGACACTGAATCTGGCTCCAAATATCATCTGGGTAATCACGGTTAATCGTTCCATCTCTATCTAAAAAAGCAACTTTCATAATATTCTCTCGCTTCCTTGATGCAGGATCATTATATGGCACAGTTTGTATATTTGTGCTTTCATTCTATCACAACAGTACGCAAAACCGCAAGCCAGCCAAGGCTTGCGGTTTTGTTATTTGAATGATGTAAAGTGTAGGATAACTTCATCATTTTCATCGCTCTTGCTGTTGCGCGCGCTTTGGCTCAGATCCATGAACAAGTTCATGGAGTCTTCGCGTCGCTCAGTGCCGTCTTTTCCCTTGGGATAGTGAGAGGCGGCCCCCACCTGCGGTGGGGTGCGGAAGTTACAACTACTCGGACATTACCTTCCCCGCCATTTCCCTAACATTTCGTGAAGATCCTGCAAGATATAGGGTGCAAAAGGGCGCCTCCTTCATAAGAAGGAGACGCCCTGTCATAGTGCGCTTACGCCTGGATATGCACAAACGCCTTGTCCACAGAGGTGGCGATGTTCTCGGCATGGTCGCCGATACGCTCCAGGTTGGTCAGGATATCCAGGTAGATCATGCCGTTCTTGGCGGAGCACTTGTGCTGCTTGAGGCGATCCACATGGTGCTGGCGCAGGGATTCGGTCAGATCGTCGATCTGCTGCTCCGCGTCCTCCACCACCTGCTGGTTGTCCGCACCGGAGATCTGCTCGCGGAAGTAGGTCATCGCCCGGTCGATCTGATCGGTCACCATGCCGGAGAGGGTATCCAGCTCCTGCACGGCCTTGGCGGAGAACTTGATATCCTCTTGCTGGCGCAGCTGGGCAGCCTCCAGGATGTTCTGGGCATGGTCGCCGATGCGCTCCATATCGTTGACGACGTGGAAGAGGGAGCCCACCAGGCGGGTATCGCGCTCGTCCAGGTCGAGGCCCTTGACCTCCACCAGGCAGGTGGTGATCTCCTTGTTGAGGAAGTCCAGCACCTCCTCGTTCCGGTTGACCTCTGCAGCCTTCTCGTCGCTCCACCCGTCAAAGCACTCCATCGCCTTGGTGAAGTTGCTGCGGGCGATGGTACCCATGCGCTGCACCTCATTGAACAGCTGCTCGGCCGCAACGGCGGGGGTCATCATCATGCGGTGGTCGAAGTGGAGCAGCTTCATTGCCTCGCTCTCCACGCCGTCGTCGCGGATGATCATGCAGGCCAGCTTCTCCAGCTGCTTGCAGAAGGGCAGCAGCAGCAGGGTGGTGACGGAGTTGAAGATGATATGGGTGACGGTGATCTGCATGGCGATGTTGCCTGCGTCAAAGGTGTTGACAAGGGCGACGATCCACTGATCCACCGGCAGGATGCAGGCCAGCACCACAAAGATGACCGTGCCGATCACATTGAAGAGCAGGTGCACGCAGGCCACGCGCTTGGAGGTGGCACTTGCGCCCATGCAGGCCAGCACCGCCGTCACACAGGTGCCGATGTTCTGACCGCAGAGGATGAACATGCACATTTTGAAATCGATAAAGCCCATCTCCGCCAGCGGTAGCAGAATGGCGATAGAGGCTGCGGAGGACTGAATGAGCGCCGTGATGCCCGCGCCGATAAGCACAGCGACAATGGGATTCTGCACCGCCTTAAGGGCTGTGGTGAAGCCCTCCCAGGTGCGCAGGGGCTCCATCGCGCCGGACATGAACTTCATGCCGATAAACAGCGCGCCCAGGCCGAAGATGACCGGCATAATCCCCTTGATCTTCTTGAACTTCGCCGGCAGGAACAGCAGGATGCAGCCCACAAAGCAGAAAATGAAATGGAAATCCAACTTGATGGACATCATCAGCACTGTGACCGTGGTGCCGATATTGGCGCCCATGATGATGCCGACCGCCTGCGCCAGCTGCATGATGCCGGCGTTGACGAAGCCCACCAGCATGACCGTCGTGGCCGAGGAGGACTGCATCAGCACCGTGATCACAAAGCCCAGGAACACCTGCAGGAAGCGGTTCTTCGTCACCGTGCCCAGCAGATTTTTCAGCTGCTTGCCCGCCACCCTTTCCAGGCCCTCGGACATTGTGTTCATACCAAAGAGGAAAAGACCCAGGCCTGCAAGAAGCTGCAGGAGCACACCGGGAAGCTGACTGATCGAGAATACTTCCGCCGCTGGCATATAACATCCTCCGTTGCGTTCGATCGTTTCGGTGGAAAACATGTCGTGCTGCGTCGCTGTTTATGCAACCGCAGACATAATCACTTTAACACAGATTTAACGCAGAATCAACGGGGATTTTACATTCCGTGCGGAGGTTTCGCAATTTTCGTCAGGTTTTCACCCGCATGTGTCTGTACAGAAAGTACAGCCCGACGCCCTCTGCCGCCAGCGCAAGGGTGACCAGCGCCATCAGCCCCAGCCGGTAGAGCAGCACGCCCTGTCCGGCCAGCCACATCAGCGGTGTGCCCGCCACCGGCCCCGCTAGGAAGAAGTAGTTGCCCCCGGTGATGCGGTTAGCGAGGGTCGCCAGCGCCGCCGCCGTCACCAGGAAGCACCATGCCCCCAGGGCCCCCCATGGCCGGGGCTGCCAGCCCATCCCCAGGGGCAGGAGCGGCGCGCACACCAGCCCCGCATGGAGGGTGTGGAACGCCAGCGCCGTCACGCGGGGCCAGGGGGTCTGCAGCACGGCGGGAAACAGCAGCGCCAGCGCCGCCCCCGGCACGCCTGCAAAAAAGGCGGCGTTCAGCAGCAGCGGACGCCGGGTGAGCAGCGTCGGCAGAGTCAGCAAACCCAGCAGGCTGCACAGGTGCAGGGGAAGGGCATTCTGCCACGACAGCTGCCCGGAGAAAAGCAGCGCACCCTCCTGCATGGCCATCGCCGCCAGGATCGTCAGCCCCAGGGCCCATGAGGCCGCCAGGTAGCGCCGCCGCGCCGCCCGGGGCATCCCCGCACACCGGCAAAGCCGCACACGCCCCGCCGCCCGCAGCACAAGCGCCCCCATCCCTCCCAGCAGCAACCATTGCATCCGCATCCCTCCTATGGGGATAGCCTCCCCCGGTGAATGAAAACCATGCAGCGGCCTGCCCTGCGTCTGATATATAGGAAAAGCCCGCCGGACGGCTGGCTGCCGTAGGGCGGGCGGGGGAGCGGAGGCTTACAGCTTCCTCAGATAATCGGCGATCTCCTGATCCTGGCAGTTGGGGTAGAAGTACTCGGCGAAGTGCTCGCCGGAGATGGTCTCCTTCAGGAAATCCTGATCGATGTCGTGGAGGATATCGATCAGCTTACGGTGGGTGACCAGCTTGACCTGATCGAGGATCTTCTTGTTGCGCTGCTCGGGGATGACGCGCTCCTTGGGGTAGCCCTGGCCGTGGCCGAAGCCGAAGAGCTGCTGGAAGATCATCTCCAGCTTCAGCTCGGCGCCCCAGCCGAAGTCCTTGGCGAAGGGCAGGGCCACGCAGTTGCCGTCGTTGATGTGGGCGAACATGTAGCCGTCGGAGGGGTCGCACAGGTGGCCGCAGAGCACGCCGGGGAAGGAGTTGCAGGCCAGCATCGCGCCCTCGCCCGTGCCGCAGCCGGTCACGACGTAGTCGACGGCCTTCGTCTCCAGCAGGATGCAGGCCATCAGGCCGATCTTGACATAGGTCAGCTGGCAGGCGTCCTCGGCGGTGTACATGCCGTAGTTGACGACCTCATGGCCCATGGGCTCGACGACCTTCTTCAGGGAGGCTTCGATCATGGCGTTCTTGGCCGCCTGGGAATTCTCATTGATCAGTGCGATACGCATCGGTGTTACTTCCTTTCTCTCCGGCGCTGGAAAAGCTTGCGCCGCTTTCGTTTCTATGATATCATCTTTTCAACGGATTTGCAACCAAACACCTGCTTGAAAAGGAGCTGTGCCCTATGAAGATCATCGTGCTGGACGGCTATGTGGAAAATCCCGGCGACCTGAGCTGGGAGCCCCTGGCGGCGCTGGGCGAACTGACCGTATATGACTATACCGCCCCTGCGGAGGTCATCGCCCGCATCGGCGACGCCCCCGTCATCCTGACCAACAAGACCGTCATCACCCGGGAAATTATGGACGCCTGCCCCCAGGTGAAGTACATCGGCGTGCTGGCCACGGGCTTCAACGTGGTGGATATCGCCGCCGCGAAGGAGAAGGGCATCGTCGTCACCAACGTGCCGGCCTACTCCACCCAGGCGGTGGCCCAGTTCACCATGGCGCTGCTGCTGGAGATCTGCCACCATGTGGGCAAACACAACGACGCCGTGCAGCAGGGCCGCTGGAGCGCCTGCCGGGACTTCGCCTTCTGGGATTATCCGCTGATCGAGCTGGCGGGCAAGACCATCGGCATCGTGGGCTACGGCCGCATCGGCCAGGCGACGGCAATGGCCGCCCAGGCCCTGGGCATGAAGGTACTGGCCTACAGCCGCCACGGTCAGGGCGAGCCCTTCGTCCCCCTGGATGAGCTCTATGCCCGCAGCGATATCGTTTCCCTCCACTGCCCCCTGACGGCGGAAAATGCCGGGATGATCAACCGGGAGACCATCGCGAAGATGAAGGACGGCGTGATCCTGATCAACACCGCCCGGGGCGGCCTCGTCAACGATGCGGATCTGCGGGGGGCGCTGCTCTCCGGCAAGGTGTACGCCGCCGCGGCCGACGTGGTGACGGTGGAGCCCATCCGGGCCGACAGCCCCCTGCTGGGCCTTGACAACATGATCCTCACGCCCCACATCGCCTGGGCCTGCTACGAGACCCGCCAGCGCCTGATGGACATCGCGGTGGACAACGTCCGCCAGTACCTCGCCGGCACGCCCGTCAACAACGTGGCCGTATAAAAAGGAGGCTGATTTCATGCCCCGCCCGACCATCCTTGCCTGCCATCTGACGGACGCGCGGATGAGCAAGCTGCGCTTCCTGTGCATGCGTCTTGGCCTGCTGATCAAGCCGGTCACGGAGGCGGACTTCACCCAGCCCCTGAGCGTGCTGAGCGGCCTGGAGGCCCCCGGCGAAGCCCTGCCTGCAGAGGGCAGCGTGGAGGAGGAGCTGCTGGTGTTCTGCCACATGCCGGACAGCGCAGTCAGCCGCTTTTTGCAGCTGGCCCGTCAGCAGCGCATCCCGCCCTTCGCCCTCAAGGCCGTACTGACTCCCACCAACGCCGCCTGGACGCTGCCCCGGCTCTTCCGGGAGCTGGCGGAGGAGCGGGAGGCCCTGCGCCAGGGCAGCAATGCCCATGAGTAAAAATCCTCCTTGCATTCCTGTCGGGAATGTGCTATGATACCCCCGAACTGAACAGAGCCGCAGCGGCCACCGGGTCGCTGCAAATGCAACGGCATTCTCCCGCCCCTCGTCAGGTCTTGGAAGAGGGACGGCGGAATGCCGTCTTTATGTGAAAGGAGCCAAGTATGCTGAAGAAGCTCTTCACCTTCTCCCTCAGCCGTTTCGAATGGGCGCTGTGGAGCCTGTCGCTGCTGGTGACAGGGGGAACCTTCCTGGTTTTTGAAAGCGGCGACGCCCTGTCCCTCGCCGCACCGCTGGTGGGCGTGTCGGCGCTGATCTTCGTGGGCAAGGGTCATGCCCTGGGGCAGCTGCTGACGATCGTCTTTGCCGTGCTCTACGGGGTGATCTCCCTGCGCGTGCAGTATTACGGCGAGATGATCACCTACCTGGGCATGACGGCCCCCATGGCGCTGCTGGCGCTGATCACCTGGCTGCGCCATCCCTATGAGGACACCCAGGAGGTAGCCGTGCACCGCATGACCCGCCGGGAGACCGCCGTGATGCTCCTGCTGACGGTGCTGGCGACGGTGATCTTCTACTTCATCCTGCAAGCCCTGGGCAACGCGGCCCTCGCGGTCAGCACCCTTTCCGTCACCACCAGCTTCCTCGCCTCCTACCTGACGGCCAAGCGCAGCCCCTGGTATGCCCTGGCCTATGCCATGAACGACCTGGTGCTGATCGTGCTGTGGGTCATTTCCTCCCTGACGGATATTTCCGGCACGGCGATGGTCGCCTGCTTCGTGATGTTCTTCGTCAACGATATCTACGGCTTCATCAACTGGCGGCGGATGGAGAAGCAGCAGCGCTCATGACGGACCACCTGAAAACAGCTCCGGAGACTTGTTGCTCCGGAGCTGTTTTGCTGCCTGATGGGATCAGCGTGTCCTGAAGCACGCCTGCACGGTCTCATAGCTCATTTTGGGCCGGCGGAACTCATCAAACACACCCTTGTTGTTCATCGTGCGGGGACGGCCATGGGCCCATTCCTCCGCCACGCGGACGTCGGCAAACTGCCAGATGTACGCACCGGACACGCGCTCCATGCCCAGGATCGCCTCCAGCTGCTCGCGCAGGATGTCGCACTGCCGCTCCTCGGACCACTTGGCCCGGCGGAAGGGATCGTGGAAGCCGGGGATGGCTCCCGCGCCGAATTCGGAGAAGATGATCGGCTTCTCCGCCGCGCCGGCGCTGTCCATGAATTCCGCGATGCGCTTTGCATAGTCCGCTGCAGGCTCGCCGTGGTACCACAGGGGATAGATATTGAAGGAGCACACGTCCGGCAGATCCTGACAGACGTCGGTGAGGCACCGGCAGGACGCGAAGGTCACCGGACGGGTGGGATCCAGCGCGCGCAGCTGCTCGATCTGCCGTTTGTACACCGAGCGGCCGAACTCCGTCGCGCTCTCGCATTCATTGAGCAGGCCCCAGACCCAGATGCAGGGATGGTTGACGTGCTGGGTCACCATCTCCTCGTTCACCTTCGCGCAGACCTCGTCAAAGCGAGGATCACGCATGGTCTCCTCGTTGATGCCGCGGGCATGGTTCTCCTCCCACACCAGAACGCCCAGCGCGTCGCACAGGTCCAGGAAGCGCGGGTCATTGGGATAGTGGCAGGTGCGGACGGTGTTGGCCCCGGTGGAGAGGATCAGGTGCAGATCGTCCATCATCGCGTCCAGGGACAGCGCGCTGCCGAACTGGCCGTGATCCTCATGGCGGTTGAAGCCCTTAAGGAAGATCTTCCGGCCGTTGAGGAGGATGTCCGGCCCGGCGATTGCGATCGTGCGGAACCCCACGCGGTCGGTCAGGTCATCGATGGGCTGCCCGTCCTGCAGGAGCAGGGCCGTCAGGTCGTAGAGGCTGCCCTGCCCGATATCCCAGGGCGTCACGCCGCTGACGGAGACGCACACGGGCACGACAGTCTCCTCGCCCGCCGCCATCGCCGGAACATCCGCGCAGGCCTCGCCGCCCGCCACAGACAGTGCCACCCGCAGCGCCCCGCTGTCCGACAGCGCCCGGAGGTGTACCACGACCGTCGCGTCGTAGGTGCCCTCGCCCTGTTGGCGGCAGGAGAAGGCCATCCGGGTGATGTACGCGCCGCCCAGCCGGTGCATCTCCACCGGGCGGTTCAGGCCGCCGTAGGTATAGTAATCGTTGGGGAAGTGCAGGACGGAGCCGGTCTCGTAACGGTTGTCCACCGTCACGCGCAGCTCGTGTTCGCCAGCGGAAACGTCCTTCAGCAGCACCTCAAAGGCGGTGTAGGCGTTGTAGTGCCAGCCGACCTGCACGCCGTCAAAATACACGGTGGCCGTGTGGCTGACGCCGCCAAAGCGCAGCAGGTACGTACCGGGCTCGTCGATGACGACGCTTCGGCGGAACTCCGCCGTGCCCTTGTAGGCCCGCAGCTCCGGGATGCGCTCCCACACGCCGGGGATCATCATCGGCCAGGTTTTGCCCTGGGCAGTCATTTCCCACAGGCCGTTCAGGGAGGTGACGTGGCGGAGGCTGTGTTCTGCAAACAAGCGATACATCGTTCTGTCCCCTTTCCGGTTTACTCCGCCTCCACCAGCGCCCGCATGCCCATCACATACCCGTAAAACCCGAAGCCCACGATCTGCCCGCGGCAGGCCGAGGCTGTCATGGATACATGGCGGTAGCTTTCCCGCGCGTGCACGTTGGACATGTGGCACTCGATGATCGGCATGGGCACGGAGGCGATGGCGTCATGCAGGGCCACGGAGGTGTGGGTGTAGCCGCCGGGGTTGAACACCGCGCCGTCGAAGCCGTCGAAATAGGCCTGCTGGATGGCGTCGATCAGGTCGCCCTCGTGGTTGGACTGCACGCAGCGGACTTCCACGCCCAGCTTTTCGGCTTCTGCCTGACACAGGGCGATCAGGTCGTCGTAGGTCTTGGCGCCGTATACGCTCTTTTCGCGCAGGCCCGTCAGATTGATGTTGGGGCCGTTGAGAATCAGGATCTTCTTCACAGCAGTTTCACCTCGCGCATGATTTTGTCCGTCAGGCCCTCCGGCATGGGTCGTCCCTGCCAGATGGCCTCGGCCTGGACGGCCTGCTCCACCAGCATGTAAAGCCCGGTGCACCAGGGGAGCCCGGCCCGCTCCGCCGCCTGAGTCAGGAAGGTGTGGGGCGGGTTGTACACCACGTCCGCCACGCCGGTGGCATATTGCATCATCTCGTCCACCCGGTCGGGATGGATGGCGCAGATGTTGTCAGGGTCCTTCCTGGGCCACATGCCCGCCGCCGAGGCGTTGACGATCAGTCCGCCGCATTCAGGAAAAACGCGGTAGTACTCCGCATAGCTGATCTCCCCCTCGGCCTCCGGGTGCCGGGAGACCACCGTCACGCCCATGGCGCCCATGGACTTCAGGCAAGCCTTCACCGTCTTTGCCGTGCCGCCGCTGCCCAGGATGAAGCAGTGGGGCGCCGCCGCCGGATCAAGCCCGTAGCGGGTCAGCATCCGCATGAAGCCCGCCGCGTCGGTGTTGTAGCCGCAGGACGCCTCCCCGGTGACGACGGTATTGACCGCGCCGATCTCCTTTGCCAGGGGGTCGATCTGCCTGAGCAGGGGCATCACGTCCTGCTTGTAGGGGATGGTGACGTTGAAGCCGTCCAATGTGGCGATGAGCTGTCTGGTCTCCTCCGTAAAGCGGTCGCGGGGGATCTCGATGATGCGGTAATCCGCATCGACGCCCGCCGCCGCGAAGATCGCCTCATGGATCGGCCGGGACATGCTGTGCCCCAGCTTTTCGCCGATCAGGGCGTAATGCCGCATGGGTCATCCACCTTCTTTTCTTTCCTATGCAGGTATTATAGCACGGGGGGGAGGGGTTGTCCATGCAAGGAACAGAGGAAGGACAATGCGGGGGCTCCCGCCGCCATATCGCAGGTATGCGCCCATACATGACCGGCACAAAAAAAGCACCCATAAAGGGTGCCTCGGTCGATCATGATACAAGGTTCACCTGGCATGGGTGCCGCAGGTGCGGATTCTCATCTGACGAGCACAAGAAAAAACCACCCGTATAGGGTGGCTTTTTCTTGTGGTGGTGCCAGTAGGACTCGAACCTACGACCCCATCGATGTGAACGATGTGCTCTACCGACTGAGCCATGGCACCATGTCGCTTGACGACATTGATTATGATACCACGGGGCAGCAGGTTTGTCAACCCCCGAAACGGGAAATTCATAAAAAAAGTCCGTCCCCGGAAAGGGACGGACGCAAACTGTCAACAAACCCAGGGAGACGTCGGAGGGCTCGCAAGCCCTTCGACTTCAGATCGAAAATCGGCGACATGCGCGGCGATTTTCGCGCTTTTCCGTCAGGAAAAGCTTCCTTACACGAACGAACGGCCGGTCGAACGACTTGTCGGTCGACCAGTGAGAGAGTGCAAAGCCTCGACAAAGTGCCTTCAGCACTTTGTCTATACACTAAGTCCGTCCCCGGAAAGGGACGGACGTTCGATTACTGGGCCCACAGCACGAAGGAGGAATCGCCGTAGCTCTGGGCATTCTGATCCATGCCCTCCACCAGCGTGGCCAGCCAACTGACCCGGGAGCGGGCAGTGCTCATCGCTTCGCCCAGGGTGATCTGGCCGTTTCCGTCGGCGTCAGCGGGCAGATTGCCCAGGCTGGTCTGGTTCCACTCGTCAAAGCCGCTGCCGTAGCACACGCCGTAGGTGAAGGCGCCGAAGGAGACGGTGCCGTCGCTCAGCGTCTGGGAGAATTCCTCCTTGGAGCAGGAGGTCATCACGATGTAGCCGTCGTTGGCGAAGAAGTCATCCTTGGGCACGGAGGAGAAGGGGCTGATGAAGGCGCTGTTGAAGGCGGAGGGCCTTGCACTTTCGCCGGATTTGTTGATCAGAACGCCACTGTAGCAGGCGTCGATGATCAGCACCTTGGTGCCGGGGATCTTGTCCATCGCCTTTTTCAGATCCGCAGCCTTCAGGCTGGTGTTGTTCGCGCCAGCAAGGGAGCCGGAGGAGGAGGCGTGGCCGCTGAAATGGAAGAGGGAGATATCGCTGCCGTTGGCGTCCGCGAAGGTGGCGGAGACCTGCGCGCGGATCTGGGATGCGGTAAGGTCATACTGCACATTGGTGTGGTAGGGGGTGGCAGACATGCTGTTCAGCACGGTTCTCATGGCGCGGACGTCCGTATCGCAGCCCTGCAGGGGATCAATGGTATCCGAGTAGGTGTTGCCCACCAGCAGCGCGCGGTAAACGGGCTTGGGCGGGTTCATCTTCACCGCAGGGCCGGTGGCGCCGGCGCGGTCATCCAGGGCGTCCACAACGGTCACGGTGGCCACGCAGTCGCCCTCGACCATGGTGTACCACTTCATCACATTGCTGGCGGTGATGCGGGTGAAGATCTCGCCCTCGCAGTTAAACTGCCAGAAGTAAGCCACGTCGCCGTAGGTGTTGGTCACGCTGGTCGTCCAGGTGACGAACTTGCCTGCGTCCGTTTCGGTCACGTCCGGCATGGGGGGCTCGACGGTGATGGCGTCATAGGTGGTGTAGGGCATATCCTCCAGGGGCGTCAGGTAGCTGGGGATCTCAAGCCCCGTGACGCTGCCGCAGCCCTTGAGGCACAGGTGCTCCAGGGTTTTGACGGGCTGGCCGTCCACCAGCTTGGGCACGCGGTATACACCGGAGACAGCCGTGCCGTCCACCGCACACAGCGGGATGGCCTCACCCTCGGTGACGTAGTAGTACCAGCCGTCCTGAGCGACCAGGTTCTCCGTGGTGTAGAAGCCGCTGTGGCTGCTCAGGCTGCTGCCGGCGGGCGCAAACACCAGCGGCACATTGGACAGCGTACCGCTGACAGTCGTATTCGCCCCCTTGAACATCACATAGGCAGCGCGTCCGCCCTCCAGCACATCGCCGGGGAGGCTGGCGAGGCCCTCGTTGACCACCAGCGCATGGATGCGGGTCGCGGCGAAGGCACGGGAGCCGACGCTGGTCACGCCCGAGGGAAGCACGACGCGCCCGGAGAGGGACACGTCCCCATCAAAGGCATTGGCGCCCACGGAGGTGAGGCTGCCGGGCAATGTGGAGGCAAAGGCGGTGCCTGCAATCATCAGCAGGGCCAGCAGCAGGGTGAAGATTGCCTTTTTCATCATCAGGTCTCCTTTTGCAGCGATCGGGGTCATTCGTTTTCAGCGGGGAGATAGGGCAGGGTCAGGCAGGCCATACCCTCGGAGGATTCCATGGCCTCCAGCTCCTTCTCCTTGGCCACTACGATGGCCTTGAGATCCTTGTTGGCCTTGTCCTTGAGGTCGTAATACATATCCACCTGTAGCAGGTGCAGCACATGGGCGCCCAGCTTGCCGGTGATGAACTTGGGCTGATAATCGTTGGGCTGAGTCTCATCCACCCGGTCGACAGAGGTAGTCTGGATGGGGTAGAGGGACATCTGCTGGCCCTTGTAATTCCCCTCGTCATCAAAGGTGAGCACCGCGCGGACGAGAAGCGCCGGCGCAGCATCCTGCACGGCAACCTTCTTCTTGCTGCTGTTGACCTGGTAGGCATTGCGGTTGCCGCCGAAGCAGAAGTTGCCAAGGGAATAGAACGCGCTGCGGTTGCCGATCACGTCCATGCCCAACACCACATGGGCGTGGTGGCAGATGACCAGATCCGCGCCGGCCTTCATGGCCATGGCGGTGAAGACGGTCTGGGGGCGGGTGCGGTGACGGCCGTATTCCTGGCCGCCGTGGAGGATAGCGACCACCGCGTCAGCCTCGCCGCTCTCCTTCAGCTCCCGGATCTTTACCGACAGCCACGCGCCGTTGCCGTCAGGATCGCCCTGAAGGTAGTCATCCCAGTACAGGCTGACGAAGGCGACCTTCACGCCGTCCTTTTCGTAGATGTAGAAGCGCTCCAGATCCGTCTGGTGCTTGTCACGGGTGGCGAACCAGGCAATGTCGTTTGCCTCCAGCGTGGCGATGGTGTCCCGGAGGCCCTGCTCCCGGTAATCCATCACATGATTGTTGGCCAGGGAAACCGCCTCGACGCTGGCGCCGGTGAGCACCTTCACATACTCCGTGCTGCCGCGGAACCAGTAGCCTGCGCCGGTCTCAACGCCCTTGCCCTTGTCCATGGGCTGCAGGAGCTCATTGTCCGTCAGCACGCCCTCCAGGTTGACGACGGTCAGATCGTCCTCGGCGAAAAAGTCGGCGAAGTTGGCCAGGAAGTAATCCGGGCCCTTCTCCTGATAGACCGAGGGGAAGGAGTCCGGGTCGCTGCGCAGATAATCCTCACAGCCCAGCGTCACATCGCCGGCGAAGGTGATGGTGACCGTCTTGTCCGCCAGGGCGGCGGCAGGCAGCAGGAGCAGCAGGGTCAGCAGGAGCAGGGGGAGCTTACATTTCATGGGGGTGTTCGTCCTCTCAGAGTCTATTAACTATTCACTATTCACCAGTGAGGCGAAGCCGAACGGCTTCACTATTCACTATTCACTCCTGGTGGGCGCCAACGCGGTCGCGGGGGAGAGCACGTGAAATGAATAGTGAATAGTGAATAATGAATAATGAATAGTGAATAATGATTTACTTGCAGCGCGGTCGCAGCTGAATAGCCAGTTTACTATTCACTTCTGGCGGGCGCCAACGCGGTTGCGGGGGAGAGCACGCGAAGTGAATAGTGAATAATGATTTACTTGCAGCCGCAGGCGCAGCTGTCGCAGCAGGTGCATTGGCCGGGGATGCAGCAGGGGGCGGGGGCCGGGGCGGGCTCGGCGGGCGTGCCGGTCTGCAGGATGTAGGGATCCTCCATCGTGCCGGTGCCTGAGGCGATGACGACCTTCGTCAGATCCAGCCAGCAGGCAGGACGCATCCCCTCGTCCTCGGTGATGACGTTGATGTAGCCCAGTTCGCCCTTGGACTTGATGCACCGCGCCCCCTGGGTGTTGGTGGAGGACTGGGTGCGGGACCAGTAGGGGCTGTGATTGCCCCGGGCGCTGCCGTACACGAACAGGCCGTGGGTGATGGCATATTCGGTGCCCCAGGCCTTGCGGTCGCTGTCCTTGGCAAAGCCGAGATTCTTATCCTTCAGCTCATCGCTGCTCAGCAGGGTGAAGCTGCCCAGCGTTTCATCCGGGGACAGAAGCGCCAGCTCCTCCTCGGTGAAATGCTGCTTGAATTCGCCGCCCAGGTATTGGGCCATCTCGGTCTTCGTGAAATCGCCCTCAAAGCCGGGGTTCTTCTTGTGGGTGGGCTTGTTGGCATATTCCTTGTAATCCCCGTGGATGCGGCGGGCCGCCAGCACATATTCGGACAGGATATACGCCCGGCCCTCCTCCGTGCTCAGCACACGCCAGAGGATGGGCTGTTCCTCCCCCGCCTCCGTCTGCGGATAGGTGCCGAAGAGGAGGTACACATAGCCGTCTTTCTTATCATACCCGCGCAGGGCAGGCTCCTGTGCCATGGCGGCAGGCAGGAAGAGCAGCATCGCCAGCAGCATCGCCAGCAGCCGGATCAGGTTGCGCATAGATTCACAGCCTTTCTGTAGATCGTCAGGGCATTTGCTTTCACCTTATCATACCATATTTCCGGGGGGATTGTCCACCGGTTCGGGAAAAGGTTTACAGTTCTGAAAGCGAAAAGGCTCCGTGTTGATAAAACTTCGCCGTTGCTGCCGTTTGCCCCGCATTGCCGCAAGGAAACGACGGCCAAAAGCCTCCCTTGTGTAAAGGGAGGTGGATCGCCTCAAGGCGAGACGGAGGGATTGCCTGCGGCAGGCTATGCTTGCCGCGATCTGCGCAGTGCCGGGGGCGGCAATCCCTCAGCCCCTGCGGGGCAGCTCCCTTTACACAAGGGAGCCTTTGTTTGTGCCGCTGCCCGGATGCCCATTTGCCGCTTGCCCCGCATTGCCGCAAGGAAACGACGACCAAAGCCTCCCTTGTGTAAAGGGAGGTGGATCGCCGCAAGGCGAGACGGAGGGATTGCCTGCGGCAGGATGTATATGCCGGGAGTGCGCAGTGCTGGGGGCGGCAATCCCTCAGCCCCTGCGGGGCAGCTCCCTTTATACAAGGGAGCCTCTGTCTGTACCGCTGCCCGGATGGGTTCTTTGCGGCAGTCCGAACCGCGGCAGGGCGGGCTTCCACGCAACTAAAAGGCTCTCCCTCCGGGAGAGCTGTCACCGAAGGTGACTGAGAGGGCCCGTGTCAGCGGTGGTGGATGAGGCCCTCGCCCCCTGCTCTCCCGCACATAAAATCATCCCCGCAGCCATTGCAGCTGCGGGGACGCTGTGTTTTGCTCAGTATTCGTAGGCCGTGACCACGCCGCCGAAGTTATCCAGGGACATGGTGTAGTTGTTGGTCAGGCGGTTGATGTCAACGGAGAAGGTCGCCACGTCGTCGCCCACCTTCTGGTAGGTGATCTCATAGCGCTTCACACCGTCCTCAAACACGGCAATGTGGGGATGCTCCTGCAGGTACTCGATGTACTCCTCCAGGCACAGATCCAGGTGGTTCATCACAGCCGCATGGGCCTTGCCCACATAGCGGTACAGGTTCAGATCCACGCTCACGCCGGTCTTGTAGCTCTTGCTCATGGTGTCCGCCGTGGGGAAGCCCTCGATGGGGAAGCGGAACACGAAGCCGTAGCGCCAGGCGTTCTCCAGCAGCCACTTGCCGTCAGCAGTCTCATAGAAGGGAGTATCCTTATAGTACTGCTTGACTTCGCCATCCTCCGGTACATATATCTTCAGCACACAGCTCAGGCCGGAATTGTAGTCGCTGGTGCCGGGATAGTTGACCTTCGCCTTCGCGCGGGCGATCAGCTCCTCCTCCTTCAGATTGGGGCGGCGCTCGCGCTGGTAGGCCAGCTCATCCTGGAAGAGCTTGTTCTGCTCCTCATAGGTGCGGAAGTTATAGCCCTTGCGAACCGTAAAATAGTTATAGCCCAGGGCTCTGGCATCCTTGATCAGGTCGACCAGCGCGTCGATGGCCACGGGATGCAGCTTGCAGGAAGAATCATCCCAGAAAGTCTCCAGGCCGGCGTCCTTGGCGTAGGAGAAGATGGAGACCATCTTGCTCTCGTCAAAGTCGGCGGGGCGGGAATGCCACTCGTTGACCAGCAGCAGGCCGTTGTACATCACGTCCTCGCGGCTGACGGTCACGGAGCCGGGGGCCTCCAGGGGATAGTTGGTCAGGTCGATCACGTCCCAGCCCTCAGCCTTGGCGGCGGGCCAGGCCTTGTTGGCCTGGTTGGAGGCGATCTCGTTGCGGTACTGGTTCAGCTCGGCATTATAGGCAGCTTCCTTTTCCGCGTTGCGCAGCTCGACCTCGGTCTGCTTGGTTTCCAGCAGCTCCGCACGGTAATCCGTGATGCGGCCGCCGAAGTACCATGCGCATGCAGCCAGCGCCACGAGCACCACCAGCGCGATGATCAGCGCGATCATGGGATCCTTGCGCCTGTTCTTGTTCTTTGCCATATGGTTACACCTGCCTTTGCGGGATTTGATACGCGTTTTTGGCCTGTCCACCCTCAAAAAAGGTACAGTCAGACCTATTCTTGCTCTTTATTCGCCGTCCGATCCGCATTTTCCTGCTGCCGGATGCAACAAGGGCAAAATCTGCATGAAAATTTACAATCCCGGGCATGATGATGACCGACTTTCATGAAAGGAAGGATCAATCATATGCAGAAAACGATCTCCTTGCTCCTCAGCCTGCTGCTGACGGCGGCCCTGCTGACGGGCTGCACCGCCAGCGCAGAGCAGCACATGGGCCAGGCCCAGGGCTACGGCGGCCCCCTGCGCGTCACCGTCAGCATGAACGGCACGGACATCACCGAGGTGCGCGTCACCGAGCACTCGGAGACCGAGGGCGTGGGTACCCGGGCCATCGACGTGCTGCCGGATCTGATCGCCCGGGCGGACAGCGTGCAGGTGGATAACGTCACCGGCGCGACCGTCACCAGCGAGGCCATCAAGACCGCGGTTTCCCAGGCTATCAGCGGCGTATCCATGCCCGAGAGCATCGATATGACCACCGTCACCGACGTGCCCGACCCCGCCATGACCGGCGTTGGCATGGCCGCCACGGGCCGCCTGGGCCCCGGCACGGACGAGGACGGCGACCCGGTGTACTCCTTCAACGTTGTCTTTGCCTGCGCGGACTTTGACGGTCAGGGCCGCGTCACCAGCCTGGACGTGGATCAGCTGGAGGTGCTCTCCAGCCAGTTCGACGGCTTCCCTGCGGACGAGGATGACGAGCCCGCCTTCCTCCGGCAGGTGTCCGCCTGGACCACCAAGGGCGCGCAGGGCGAGGACTACATGCTGACCAGCGGCTCCTGGCGGCAGCAGATGGATGCCTATGAGGAGATGATGACCGGCAAGACGATGGAGGAGATCAACGCCTGGTTCCAGGAGAATTTCTCCTCCGGCGACGGCAAACCCATGCAGACCGGCAGCGCGACAGCCGGGGACGCCCAGGAGGGCAGCACCGGTACGGATATGCAGGGCAGCGCCGCCCGAACCTCCGATAGCGTGACCGGCGCGACCATGTCCCTGCGGGATGAGCACGGCGATATCCTCACCGCCATCCAGCGTGCCTGGGAAGACGCCCAGCGCCGCCAGGGCACCCAGGGCGATATGCCCGCCGTGACGCCCGAGGGCGGCATGATGAACGACACCAACACCGAGGAGCCTGTCACCGAGGGCGAAAGCAGCATGGGCTGAAGCAAAGCCGCAGGGGAGCAAATGTCTCTCCTGCGGCCTTTTTGTGCGGTGGGGGCGACGCTCCAAACTATTCACTATTCACTATTCACCAGTGAGGCGAAGCCGAACGACTTCACTATTCACTCTGGGTTGGTTCCCTTGTAGCCGCTTGGGAGCCTACGAGAAATGAATAATGAATAATGAAAAGTGAATAATAAACTGTGTCCTACTCCGGCCGTCAGCCGTTGCCGATGGTGGAATACTCCTGCCGTTCATAGATGGCGGCGTCCTCCTCCGTGGCGAAGCGGATGCTGCCGTCCTCGTCGAGGCTCAGGCCGAAGCGAATGACGCTGCCGTCCTCTTGGGTGACGGTCATTTCATACAGCGGGTAGTTCTGATAGGCGGCGTCCAGGGGGCAGTTCGTCACGCGCCAACGGGCGTCGGTCTGGGTCAGCCAGATCCCGCTTTCATCCCGCTGGACGCACTTCATCGTGCCGTCGGAGGAGAGCACCAGGAAGCCCGTCAGGGGGCTGTTTCCGCTTTCCAGGCTCCATTTGCCGATCATCAGATCCATCACGTCCCACCGGGTCTGATCCCCTGCCAGGGCCAGATCCCGCAGGGGGACAAAGCCCCAGAAGCTGCGGCCTGCGCCCTCGTAGCTGACCAGCGCGTAGAAGCTGCCGCACAGGGCAAGGCCCTGTACCCTCGTGCCCGCAGGCAGCGCGGCCTGCCCGTACTGGGACACATGGGGATCATCGGTCAGGAAGGTGTCGCGGGTTGTCACCAGGTCCACGGGCTCTGCTGCGGGAACAGGTGTGGGCACCTGCATCAGGCTCGCAGGCACAAAGCCGATCCGGCTGGTGCGGAGGCTGACCTCATATTCAATCATCGTCCAGCCGTTTATTTCGCCCAGCAGCCTGATTTCTCCGCCCGTGCTGACGGAGGCCTTGCCGTTTGACGCCCGGTAGGAATCCTCATCCGGTGCGGAAAACACCGCCAGCTTGCGGGCCTTCTTCTCACCCGGCCAGATCTCCTGTACGTTCAGCCTGCCGCCGGATCGCATCAGCGCCTCGGTGACGGTGTTCATCCGGCGCACGTCGGCCATGGAGCGGGGAAGCTGGGTGATGTTGAACTCCGCCAGGGTCAGCATATCCGTCTTCCACAGGGCGTCGCCGATGGGCTGCCGGCTGTTTTGCTGGCCGGCCTGGAAATAAGAGTAATCGCTGCCCGTCCACATGAGGCTGTCGCCGTAGGAGGAGGATTCATCGAAAAGCACCCTCTGCAGGCAGTATTCCCCGTCATGCCGGGCAAAGATATACGCCTCTTTCCCGCCATAGGAAAGGGAGATGCCGCCGCCTGCAAGGTGACGCAGCTCCGGCCGCACGGCCCGGTCATCTCCGGGCTGATAAACGGCAACCGTCGAAACCGCCTCTGCGACCCAGTTGTCATCCTCGCGTACGGCGCAGATCAGCTGACTGTGATACCTGTTGGACAAAATGGCCTGGTTGACATTGCGGCCGCCAACCTTTTTGTTGCCGTTGTCCGCATCGGCGTTGTAATCGTCATAGGCGTCATCATTGTAGATGATATCAAGGACGCCGCCCCGGAGGCCCCACTGGTTCGCCAGGGCGCCGGTGGTCATGGTCAGCAGCAGGATGCAGACCGCCGTCATTGCCAGGATCTTCTTCATTGCCGGAATCCTCCTTGTCTTTCTGACCATACAACGCGGGAAGGAAGCAATTTCCTGCAAATGCGGGAAATTTTCCATTTGTGTGCATGAAAGGGCGGATTCAACTACCAACGCTGACACGGGCCCTCTCAGTCACCTTCGGTGACAGCTCTCCCGGAGGGAGAGCCTTTCGGTTGCGTGGAAGCCCGCCCTGCTGCGGGTTCGGACTGCCGCACGAGGGCGCGTCTGCGGACGCGCGAACCCTCTCACCCGCTGACGCGGGAGCTCCCCCGAAGGGGGAGCCTTTTGGTTGCGTGGAAATCAGCATTTTCGTAGGGGCGACCATTGGTCGCCCGCCCTGCTGCGGTTCAGACTGCCGCAAAGAACCCATCCGGGCAGCAGCAAAGACAAAGGCTCCCTTGTGTAAAGGGAGCTGCCCCGCAGGGGCTGAGGGATTGCCGCCTTCAGCACTGCGCAGCTCATGACAACATAACCTGCCGCAGGCAATCCCTCCGTCTCGCCTTGCGGCGATCCACCTCCCTTTGCACAAGGGAGGCTTTGGTCGTCGTTTCCTTGCGGCAACGCGGGGCAAGCGGCAAATGGGCATCCGGGCAGCAGCATAGACAAAGGCTCCCTTGTGTAAAGCACGAAAAAAGCGGGCGCGCCAGCCATATCCGGCCTGCGGCGCGCCCTTGGTAATTCTGTTATTCCTCCACCCGGGTCAGGTAGATGGTGATCTCCGTCCCGGAGCGCTTGTCGTACAGCCATGCGTGCTGGCGGGTCACGCCGGTCAGGCGATGCGTTTCTGCCTGCATGTCGGCGCTTTCGCCGGTGTACATCCTGTCGCCGTCCACGGAGAAGGTCATCTCCTCGCCGCCGAGGCTGCAGGTGCCGTCATCCCGGAAGATATAGAGGTCACCCTTCAGATCCGTCCACTGGCCGAGAATGAGGTAGCAGCCCTTTTGCAGCTTGCTGTCCACGCTCTTGTAGCCGGGGATCATCCGGTACCACTTCAGGGCCTCGTAGGGCTTGCCGGCGTCGTAGAGGGCATTGCCCTGCCGGTAGCAGGATTCCTTGTACACGCCCCGAAGGTAGGCATACTTCTCCGGCACCTGGGTCATATCCAGCGTATCGATGAGGATGACCACATCGGTGTAGCGGCCCTCGTTGTAGGCCAGATTCACCGGGTTGACCATGCTGCCGTAGTAGCGGTCGTACATGGCCTCTGCCTGGGCAGGCGCATCCCGGTAATCCCCCATGGCGAGGAAGAGCTGCGCCGCCGCAAGGGGATCGCCGCCCTCGGCGGTGTGGACGGCCTTGTCATACCTTGCCTGCCGGACGCGGGCGGGGCTGTCATTGTAGTCCCCCAGAGCGGTGAACAGGGCGGCGGCCTCGTCATACTGATGCTGCTGCACCATGGCGTCGGCGGCATTGTAGCGGGCCTGCTTTTCCAGCGCGGGGGCGTCGGCATACTCGCCGAGAACGGCGTAGATCTCCGCCGCCTGCAGGTATTCGCCCTTGGCTGCGTGGGCAGCCGCAGCGGCGTAGCGCATCTGGCTGGCACGGGCAGTGCTGTCGGCATAGCCCGCCAGGCCGTCCATGATGGCGGCGGCCCGCTGCCACTCTCCGGCAGCGTTGAGGCGCTCGGCAGCCTCGTAGCGCAGCTGATTGGCCTTTTCGCCTGCGTTGCTGTAATCCCCCAGGGCCTCCAGGGCTTCGGCAGCGGCATTCCAGTCGCCTGCCTCGGCAAGGGCCTCGGCGGCCTCGTAGCGCAGCTGATTGGCCCGGTCGGCGCTGTCCTCGTAGCCGCTGATGGCGTCGAAGGCCTCGGCAGCGGCACGCCAGTCCGTTGCGGCAAGGGCCTCGGCGGCCTCATAGCGCAGCTGGCTGGCCCGGTCGGCGCTGTCGCCGTAGCCGCTGAGCGCCTCAAAGGCGGCAAGGGCGGCTTCCGGGTCGGTTTCCATCAGGGCTTCGGCGGCTTCATAGCGGAGCTGGTTGGCCTGATCGGCGCTGTCGCCGTAGCCGCTGAGCGCCTCAAAGGCAGCGATGGCCCCTTCCGGGTCGCTTTCTGCCAGCGCCCTGGCGGCCTCGTAGCGCAGCTGATCCGCCCGGGCAGCGCTGTCAGCGTATTCGCCCAGCGCCTCGAAGGCGGCGAGGCCTTCCTCCGGGGAGACCACAGCCAGCGCAGCGGCAGCCTCATAGCGCAGCGCCAGCACGCGGTCGGCGCTGTCGGCATAATCCCCCAGGGCGGTGAAGGCCTCGATGGCCTCAGCCTGGTTGCCGCCCTCCGCAAGGGCCTGGGCGGCCTCGTATCTGATCTCCAGAATGCGCTGATCGCTGCCGTTGTAGCTGCCAAGAGCCTCAAAGGCGGCGATGGCCTCGTCGTCCCGGCCTGCATCGGCAAGGGCCTGGGCGGCGTCATAGCGCAGCTGCTGCACGCGGGCGGCGCTGTCGGCATGATCCCCCAGGGCGGTGAAGGCTGCAATGGCCCCCGCATGATCCCCCGCGGCAGCCAGGGCGTCGGCAGCGGCGTAATCGCAGTCTGCTGCCCGCGCCGTGTCGCTCAGGGCCAGGAAGGCGTCCTTCGCCTCGGCGAACCGCTGGAGCGCATAGAGCGTCTCTGCCCGGGTGCGGGCAGATTGCGCCAGCTTGTCGGCGCTGTCGGCATATGCGCCCAGCTCCGTGTAGAGGGCGGCGGCGCTTTCCAGATTGGCAAGCTTCTCCTCGGCCGTTTCGGTCTCGGCTGCCGTCAGCGCCCCGGCCTGCTCATAGAGGGTCGCCTGGCGCAAGGCTGTAGCGTCTGCATAGTCGCCCAGGGCCGCATACTTTTCCGCAGCCCCGGCATACTGGCCTGCTTCGCGCATTTCGCCCGCCCAGTCATACTGGCAGCGGCTGATCATTTCCTTGCTGTCCCGGTGCTCGGGGATGGCGCTGAAGCCCTCGATGGCCTCGGCATAATCCCGGCGGGTATAAGCGTTCAGGGCAGGGTAGTAGGCGCAGTCCAGCAGGAGGGATGCAGCCTCCTCATCCTCCGCAGGCAGCTGGGAGAGCAGCTTTTCCGCCTTGGCGTAGTTGATCTCCTTCATTGCCTTCTTCGCGGATTCAATGGTGGCTTTGCGCCACATATCGCGGGAATCCCGGTAGTCCAGGATCCGCCCGAACAGCTCCGCCGCCCGCTCGTAATTCAGCGTTTCCATGGCGACGCTGGCAGGCATGTAGAAGCACTCATTGGCCTGATCGGCGGCGTCTTCATAGCCGGCCGCAAGCTCGAAGGCCTCCGCAGCCTCCTCGATCTTCCCCTCGCTGCGCAGCATGACGCCCCGGTCATAGTGGTACCGGAGGACGAGGGTATCCGCGTCCCGGTGGCCGGGGATGGCCCCAAGCAGGGCAAGGCCCGTTTCCGCATCGCCATTTTCAAGCGCTTCCTTGCCCGGCAGATACCAGGTATCCAGATGCAGCGCGGCGCTATCCTGATAATCGCCCAGGCTGGCAAAGGCCATGCGGGCCTCGCCCCACTGACCGTCCTCCAGCAGCGCGCAGGCCCGGTCATAGGCGATCATTTGACGCCTATCGGGGGCCTGACGGTAGCTGCCCAGCGCGGTATAGAGCGCCTCGGCCTCCTGGATACTCCCCTGGGCCAGCAGCTGCTCAGCCAGGAGCCAGTCGCATTCCATGGCCAGCTCGGCGCTGCGCTGATAATCCCCCAGAGCCTCCAGCTCCGCCCGGGCGGAAATCAGCTCCTCCCGGGTAGGGGATAGGTACACGTCCGGCACGGCGGAGGCATCCGCCAGCAGATCCGTATCAGTGATGACGCTCGCTGCGGCAAGGTAGCGGCTTTCCAGCGCCTTTTCCCTGGCGTCGCGGTAATCCTCCAGGCCGGTGAAGGCAGTCTGCGCCTCCTGATAACGGCCTTCGTTCAGGGCGTTCTGCGCCAGCTGATATTTCACATAGGGCAGACCGTAGCAGACCGCCCCATAGGTCAGTGCGCCGGCTGCGGCCAGGGCGAGGATCACCTTCGCCGCACGGCCCTTTTTTGCCTTGCGCTGCACAAAGTCCTTCTCCCGGCCCTCCTGCAGATTGCCGGACTTTTCCAGCGCTGCGCGGCGCTTGGCGTCCAGCTCCTCCTCGCGGGCGGCGGCAACGGCAGCCACCGCAGCCTGATTGAACCGGGCGAACACCGCCTTCTTTTCCTGATGGCAGCGGGCGCATTGCAGGGTATCATCCATATTGGGGCGGCCGCAGACGCAGACCCACAGGCCCTCCTGCTGCTGGGGATAACCGCTGGCCATCGGCCCGGCCACGGCCCGGAGCTGGGTCAGCTGCGGGGAGCGGTGCAGGTTGTTAGGCTCATAGGAGATCAGGTTCTCCTTATCATGCCGCCACACGGCAGCGTTGTCATACCAGACCTTATCCACCCGCACCTCATAAACCTCGGCGCGGATGAGCTGCTCCACCGGCACGGTCATGCGGAAGGTCTTGCCCGGCGCGCCGTCCAGCTGACGGCCCCGGTGGGTCAGCCGGGCAGTCTCCTCCCCATCGGCAGAGGAGAGCTTGAGCGTCACCTCCACGGAGACCACCTGCATCGAGGACAGATTGAACAGCGTCACCTCACAGGCGTGCTTCTCCGCCGTGGGCAATTCAACCTTCCATGCCTCTACCGGGCATGTCAGATCGATCTGCATTCTTGCCCCCTCCTTTTCTTCAGGGTATTTTGCTTACTTCGCCATGTAAACCATGGCCTCGGTCAGCTCCATGTGGATAAAATTCATGTGGAGCACCACGCGGCGCCCATCCTCCAGCACGAGGCCGTAGCGCAATGTGGCAGAGGCGTCGGCGCCGTATTCCGCCGTGCCGAACTCGCCGCTTTCCTCGCTCCCGTAGAGGGTCTCGCGGCTCACGCCGTCGAACTCGCCCTCCCCGTTGCGGAAGCGGTTGAACACCTCCGGGAAGGTATCGCCCACGCGCACCGCCCGGGGGCCCTCCAGGCCGCCGTCGGTCAGCAGCACCATGTAGATGCGGGCATTCTCCCGATCGGCGTCGGTCAGGAAGGTGATCTCGCAATCGCTGAAGGTCAGCGTGCGGATGGCGCCCAGCTCCTCATCCTCGATCCATTCGTCATCCAGGGGCTCGCCCAGCAGCGCCGCAGCGCCTTCGGGGGTCAGCTCGGTGAAATCCAGGCCGGAGAAGAACAGGTCTGAGCCGCCGAATTTCTCCAGCGCCGCACCGTCGTAGCTGAAAGGCACCTGCTCGTAATCCGTCACCAGCGCCGCCGCCTTCATCTGATCCCTCAGGGCGTAGGCCTGGTCAAAGTCGATGCGGGTATTCAGGCCGTAGGCGCGGATGGCGCTGACCATGCCGTCCTGCATGGTGAAGATGACGCCCGCGTCGGTATAGCCGTCGCCGCCGGTGGTCAGCTGGTCATGCACGGCATACTGGATGGTCTCCACGCGCTGACCGTCCCGCTGCACCTCCGCCCACTGCAGGGTATCGGGCAGCAGGTCGATCAGATAGATGACCGCGTTGCTGCGGCTGCCGCGCAGGGCAGGATTCTCGGTGTAGAAGGCAGAGAGCACCACGGAGGTCGTGTCGTCGATGCCAACGCCCCGGGGGCCCTCCTCCTCAGGGGAGGTCACCACCACCGCGCTGACGACGGTATCCGCCTTCATCACCGGCTTATCGGCATAGAGGGTGGCAAAGTCGTAGATGAACTCATACCCGTCGCTGGTCAGGCTCTCCCTGGGGTCGTTCAGCGGCTCGCTGGACAGGGCCCGGGCCTGATACCGGGCAGCCCATTCCGTCAGCTCCTGCATCAGCAGGGTATCCGCAGCGGATTCCTCCGCCATGGCGCAGGGCAGCATCATCAGCGCCGCCACCAGCAGGATCAGCAGGCTCTTCAGCTTCATAGATCTCTCTCCTTTTAACATCCGCACAAACGGATGGTATAGTCAACCGAGTTTATTGTACCGCAAAATGCCCCGGATGTACAGCCTCCCAAAGGCGCATATGTGTAAATTTCACCGTTTTTTCATCATTGGCAATATCCGGCAGGAGGGATGCGGGCTTTCCCGGCATACAGGACGCAGCCTCCCCATATGCTGGAAACAGGGGCCCAGGCTGCCAGATGATACCAGCCTTCTGCGGGATGCAGGGCTGCACATGCCCCGTTTGGATGGGTGAGAGCGCGGCCGCAGCAAGGCGGACGCACTCCATTACCGCAAAGGAGGATATCCCTATGAAGCACAATTCCCTGAAGAAGCTGGCCGGCCTGAGCGCCGCTGCCGTGCTGACCCTGACCTCGACGGCAGCCCTTGCGGCCTCCGACAGCGCCCTGGTCAAGGGCGGCGCGCTGAACCTGCGCCAGGAGCCCTCCCTGAGCGCGAAGGTGCTGGGCCAGTTCCCCACCGGCACGCTGGTCGAGGTGACCGGCTACCACGGCGACTGGTACGAGGTGGAAGTGAACGGCCTGAACGGCTACATGATGTCCAAGTTCCTCACCGGCGACCTGAACGTGCAGACTGCGACGGTGCGCACCAACAGCGGCATCGGCCTGAACGTGCGCGAGGAGCCGGGCATGGACGGCGCGATCCTGACGTCCGTGAAGAACGGCGGGACCGTCACCGTCACCCAGAAGGGCTCCAACTGGAGCCGCGTCACCGTAGGCGGCGTGGACGGCTTCATGGCCACGGAATACCTGCGCTTCTCCGGCAAGGAGGAAAGCAGCATCCCCACCGGCAAGAAGGCCGTCGTCAGCAATCCCCGCGACACCCAGGTGCTGAACCTGCGGCAGAACCCCTCCCTGGACGCCAAGGTGCTGGACTACTACCGCAACGGCGTGGAGGTCACCATCCTCAAGGCCGGCAATACCTGGCACAAGGTGCAGGTTGAGGACGGCAAGGTGGGCTACATGATGGCCAAGTACCTCAAGGTCACCGATGAGGAGACCGAGGCGAAGCCCTTTGAGGCCAGGCTCATCAACGTCAACGGCGGCTCCTACGTCAACTTCCGCAAGGGCCCGTCCCTGAAAAGCGACGTCATCAGCCGCCTGCCCGTTGGCAGCAAGGTGACCGTCATCGAGCACGGCACCGACTGGTGCAAGGTCGATGTGGACGGCCAGACCGGCTATGTTTCCACCTGGTTCATGCGCTGGTAAGCCGGAAAAGACCGGTATCGTTCAAAGTAAAACTGCATATCTGCCTGCACGCCGCTGCGGTTTTCCCGGCGTGCGGGCTTTTTTCATTCTCCCGAAGCCCTCGCTTCAAAAAACAGCCGCTCTCCTATAAGAATGCGTGACAATCCTGCCCATTTATGCTATGCTATATAAAAGACTGAATGATCTTCAAAAGGAGCCGTCCCATGAGCAATTCTCCCCCTGCCAACGCCTTTTCCCGCTGGCTGAACAAGCCCTACGCCCCTTCGGCCCGGCACATCCCGGAGCTCAACGGCCTGCGCGTGCTGCTGGTGTTCATCGTCAGCTGGTATCACTTCTGGCAGCAGTCATGGCTCACGCCCTATGTGGGCCGCTATTCGCTGGACTGGCTGGTGCGCTCGGGCTATGTGCCGGTGGACGGCACCATCCTGCTCTCAGGCTTCCTGCTGTTTCTGCCCCATGCCCGCAGTATGCTCCTGGGAGATCCGGTGCCCGATGTACGGAGCTTCTATCAGAAGCGGGTGATGCGCATCGTGCCCAGCTACTATTTCGTCACGCTGCTGATGCTCTTCGTCGTGGCGATCCCCTACGGCCTGTACTGGCGGCCGGCGGACATGTGGCGCGATCTCCTCATGCACCTGACCTTCACCCAGACCTTCAACTACAGCACCTATATCGGTACGCCCATCGGCGTCGCCTCCTGGACGATCGCCATCGAGATGCAGGCATACCTCATCTTCCCCCTGCTGGCAAAATGCGCAAGGAAGAATCCCCTGGCAACCTTCTCCACCATGATGGCCGCCGCCTGGGGCTTCCGCAGCTGGTGCCTGTGGTCGATGACCGACTACAACATGGTCGTCAACCAGGTGATCAACTTCATGGACATATACGCCCTGGGCATGGCGGCAGCGCTGATCTATGTGAAGCTGACGACCCTCTGGCCGAAAAAGAAGACCGAGCAGCTGCTGTGCAGCGCCGTTGCAACCATGGTGCTGATCCTGGCGATCTGGGGCCTGGTGGTGACGCTCAAGGCCCAGGCGGGCTCCTCCGGCACCTTCGGCATCCAGGGGGGCCAGATGATGCGCAGGCCCATTTTCGGCCTCCTGCTGACTGCTGTGACCCTCTCGCTGCCCTTCGCCCTCAGGCCCGTCCGCTTCCTTTTCGGCAACCATCTGATGGGCTTCCTGGCGCTCATCTCCATGAACTATTACCTCATCCATCAGAATATCGCCGTGCACTTAAAGCGCGTGCAGTTCCCCCCGGCAGAGAATTACCCGGCCCCCAACATGGCCCCCGGCGGCACGGAGCAGCCCTGGGCGGATCAATATACCTTCCTGTGCTTCTCTCTGTCGCTGGTGACGGCAACGGCCATCACCTTCCTGATCGAGAAGCCCGGCGCATGGCTGCTGGGCAAGCTATTCAAAAAGCTCAACGGGGCCATCGACCGCCGCAGGGCACAAAAAAACGCATCCTGAACGATCAATACATACAGAAAGAGGGTAAAGAACATGAGCATTTTCTACCGTTTTCCCGGCGGCCTGCGCAAGGCGCTGACCCTTTCCTACGACGACGGCGTGGAGCAGGACGTCCGCCTGATGGAGATCCTGGACAAGTACGGCATCCGCTGCACCTTCAACCTCAACAGCGGCTGCTGGGCGGCTGAGGGCACCGTGTACCCCAAGGGACACATTCACCGCCGCATGAGCGCCTCCCAGGTGAAGGAATTGTATCAGAACCCCAACCATGAGGTGGCGGCCCACTGCCTGACCCATGCCTCCCTGACGGAGCTGAACGCGGGGCAGATCGCCCACGAGGTGCTGGCGGACCGGGAAAACCTCGAGGCCATGTTTGGCGGCCTCGTCCGGGGCCTGGCCTATCCCTTCGGCACCCACTCCGACGCGGTGATCGAAGCCCTCAGGGCCACCGGCACCGCCTATGCCCGCACCGTGATCTCCACCAACAACACCGAGATCCCCAACGACTGGCTACGCCTGCACCCCACCTGCCATCACAACGCCCCAAACCTGATGCAGCTCTGTGACCGCTTCCTGGCGGATTCCGTGCCCTTCGGCAGCCGGCTGTTCTACCTCTGGGGCCACAGCTACGAGTTCGAGGCGGACAACAACTGGCACGTCATCGAGGAATTCTGCGAAAAGATGGCCGGCCGGAAGGATATCTGGTACGCCACCAACATCCAGATCGTCGATTACGTCAACGCCTGCCGCGCCATGATCTCCAGCGCCGACGGCCACACCCTGCACAACCCCACCGCCACCGACGTCTGGGCGGACGCCTACGGCAAGCTCGTGTGCATCAAGGCCGGCGAGACCCTCCGCGTCTGAGCCGGCAAAGCCGCGATCATCCGGGGTTTTCATTGACAATGAAGCGATCTGCATGGTAAAATCCAAATGATGCCCTTTGGCTGGAAAACCGGGTTTATGCAGGCTTATTCACATTCTTTTGGCGTAAAAGGCAGCTGCCGGATTTTGTGGAAAAACGGTGGATTCTTTCCTCCGAAGCGCCATAAAAGGCGGATATCCGGCATATTCGGTTATCCACAGGCAGTTTATCCACAGCATGTGGACGCTGTGGACGACGCCCTGTCCCCCCTGCTTGACAGACCTTCCGGGCGATGAACGGCGGATAAAATTTATGCAGCCTATACATCCCGGGGAGGCAGGAATCCGCTGCCGGAAAACCGAATAATAACAGGAGTGGGATTCTTTCCACAGGGGTGTGGATAGAGATGCTTCTTTTCCACAGCTTATCCTTTGGCCCAAAAGCAGTCAATAAGCGGGGTTGCGACACTTTTCCACAGTTTTCACAGCCCCTATTACTACTACGAAATATATATTACTACTATCTAAGTAGCGGAGAGGATGATTCCATGCAGTTTACCGTGAACGTACAGGATCTTCTGGATGGCCTGAATACCGTAACGCGCGCGCTGGCGGCCCGTCCGGCCAAGCAGATCCTGGAGGGCGTGCTCATCGAAGCCGAGGGCGACGGGGTCAACCTGACCTGCTCGGATGGCAGCCTGACCATTGAGACCAATATTCCCGCCGACATCCGCGAGGAAGGCCGCGCGGTACTGCCCGGCAAACTCTTCACCGAGCTGGCCCGCAAGCTGCCCGGGGGCGAGGTGACCATCAAGGTGGGCGACAACCATGCCGCCTCCATCCGCTGCATGTCTTCCAAGTCCAACCTGGCGGGCATGAACCCTGTCGAGTACCCCGAAATGGCGGGCGTGGAGCAGGGCGTGACGGTCAAGATCCCCCAGAAGGAGCTGCGCGAGATGATCTCCCGTGTGGTGTTCGCCATCGCCACCGACGAAAGCCGTCAGATCCTCACCGGCTGCCTGCTGGAGGTGACTGCGAGCGAGGCCCGCATGGTCGCCCTGGACGGCTTCCGCCTGGCGATCCAGAAGGTCTTCCAGCCCTTTGAGCTGCCTGCGGGCACCGAGACCCTCAAGGCCGTTATTCCCGGCCGGGTGCTGAACGAGCTGTCCAAGATCCTGGCGGAGGAGGACGAGTTCTGCACGCTGTTGATCGACAAGACCCGTATGCAGGCCTCCTTCGGCAACACCAGGCTCTCCACCGTGCTGCTGGCTGGCGAGTACATCGACTACCGCAAGATCCTGCCCCTGTCCTTCAAGACCACGGCCAAGGCCGACCGCGTGGGCGTGCAGAATGCCATCGACCGCGCCAGCCTCATGGCCCGCGAAGGCAAGAACAACCTCATCCGCATGGCATTCAGCGGCGATACCCTGGCCATCACCTCCAATGCGGAGCTGGGCGATGTGCTGGAGGAGCTGGACGCCAGCCTCTCCGGCGACCCCCTCGAGATCGCCTTCAACGCCAAGTACATCACAGACGTCATCCGTAACATCACCGATGATGACCTGTGTATGCACTTCAACTCCAACGTCAGCCCCTGCGTGGTCTCTCCCGCCGACGGCGATCAGTACCTGTATCTGATCCTGCCGGTGCGTGTGTTCAGCTAAAACAGTATAAGAATATAACGGGATACAGGCTCTGAAAGGATATGCTTTCATCTTGTATCCCGTTATTTCAATATAAGAAAAATGATAATAGATTTATTAAAAATAAGAGACTTCCGGAACTATGGTGAGGCGGAGATGAAGCCCCATCCGGGGGTCAATATCCTCTTCGGACAGAACGGCTCCGGCAAGACAAATCTGCTGGAGGCGATCCACTACAGCGCCCTGGGCCGCAGCCACCGCACAAGTCAGGATAAGGAAGTCGTGCGCAAGGGGGCTGAGGCTGCGGCGATCGGCGTGCAGCTTCACAAAAGCGGCGTCCGCATGGACGTGCAGGTGAAGCTAACCCCCGGAGAAATCAGGAAGAAGGCCATTTTTGTCGATCGCAAGCGGGCAAACCGCCTTTCTGATCTCATGGGGCATGTGCAGTGCGTCATTTTCTCCCCCGAGGATCTGATGCTGGTCAAGGAGGGCCCCTCCATCCGCCGCAGATACCTGGATATGATGCTTTCCCAGCTCAGCACCGGGTATTTCACGGCCCTGCAGCAGTACCAGAAGGCGCTGGATCAGCGCAATGCCCTGCTGCGGGAGGCAAAGAAGGGCGGACGGCTCGATCAGGGGATGATGGACGCCTTTGAGGAGGCCATGGCTGCTCAGTGCGAGGTGATCATCCCGCTGCGGCGGAAAATGGTGGCCCGCACTGCCGAGTTTGCCCAGGAGAAGTATGGATCCATCAGCGGCAGGCCCCACGAGCAGTTCCGCATGGCCTATCAGTGCTGTGTGCCGGAAACGGCAGATATTGCCGCCTTTGCCCGGGATGCGCTGAAGAGATCCCGGCAGGAGGATATGTTCCGGGGCGGCACGGGCTTCGGTGTGCACCGGGAGGACGTCGCCCTGACCCTCAACGGCCGGGAGATGAAGGTGTTTGCCTCTCAGGGGCAGATCCGCACGGCAGCGCTGAGTATGAAGCTGGCACAGCTTGCCGTGTTCCGGCAGGAGACCGGGGAAGCGCCCATCCTGCTGCTGGACGACGTGATGAGCGAGCTGGACATGACCCGCCGCACCCGCCTGCTGGAGGAGATCAGCGGCGTGCAGACCTTCATCACCTGCACGGATGAATCCGATCTGGAAGGCTGTCGGGAGCGCCGCAGCTATCAGGTATACATGGATGCGGAGGGCTATGCGCACATCCGGGAGAATTCCACCGGCAGCGAAGTCCGGCAGGAGAACAACGAGCTGGATGAGCTGGAGCTGTAAATTGTTCCACGTGAAACATTTTTATCAGGTCTGACGGGCAAAAATGCGCCTGTCAGACCTTTTTGTATGCCGCGATGACAGCCCTTGAAGAAAAATGAAGATGATGATCGGGTCATGTTACATGGTGAAGATCAGTTTTGAGCGCAAATATATGAAAAGTACCAGCAATTTCAAGGGTTTCAGCGGTTTGAAATATATACACCTATAATAACTGAAAAAACTGTGTGAAAAATCGCAATGTTTCACGTGAAACACTTTTATCCATGTGAAACCTGTGGTAAAATATGATGGAAAGGAGTTGATCATCATGCCAAACTGGACGCCACAGCAGCAGCAGGCCATCAGTGCTCGCAACAGGACGATCCTCGTCAGCGCAGCAGCAGGCTCCGGCAAGACGGCTGTGCTGGTGGAACGCATCGTGCAGCTCATCCGCGAAGGCTGGCGGATGGATCGCATGTTGATCGTCACCTTCACAAAGGCTGCTGCGGCGGAAATGCGTCAGCGCCTGAACAAGCGGCTCGTGCGGGAAGCCCAGAGCGACCCGGAGATCATGGGTCGCGCCCTGGATGATCTGGAATCAACGGAGATTTCCACTATCCATGCCTTCTGCCAGAAGGTGCTGCGCAATAACTTCCAGGCCGTGGGCATCGATCCAATGGTGCGGCCCTGCGAGGATCAGCAGCGAAAGGCCCTGTTCGATGAGGCGTGGCTGGAGGCGCTCAACCAGCTGCTGGATGAAAATGCCCATCATGGGCTGATCGAGCTGGCCAACGCGTGGGATCAGAGCGCCCTCTACGACATGACGGCAGAGGTCTATGAGTTTCTGATGTCCCTGCCTGCGCCCTTTGACTGGCTGGATCGGGCAGTGGAAGCGGTTTTGTACAAGCCCTATGAGCGGCATCCCTGGTATGTGACGCTGAAAAACCATACCCGGCTGCAAATTGAGGGCATTTCGCATATTCTGCAGGCGATGCGCACCATGCTGGACGAGCCCGACGCCGTAGAAGCGCGCCGGGAGGTGTGGCAGGCCGACGCTGACGCCTATATGGCGCTGCTGGACGTCAACTGGAACCGCACGGATGAGGTGATCAGCGCCCTTTTAGGCTATGAAATGGTGAAGGCAAAGGCTGCCCGGAATACCTCTGATGCGCAGAAGGACTGGCTGAAGCGCTTCGGTAAGCACCGGGACGCCATCAAGGACATCATCAGCGACGCCCTGGAGGCCCTGAATATCGATGAAGAGCGCCTTGACAGGGAATTTTCCATGATGCACCTGCATCTGACGGGCCTGGCAGAGCTGACAAAGCGCACACATCGGCTGTTTTTAGAGAAAAAAGCCCAGCAGCATGTGATCGACTTCAGCGATATGGAGCAGTTCACGATGGAGGTACTCTCCCAGGAGGAGCTGCGCCGCCAGCTGCAGGCGGAATACGACCATATTTTTGTGGACGAATGCCAGGACGTATCCCAGGTGCAGGACGCCATCCTCCATGCCATTCACAGCGATGAAAACCATATGTTCATGGTCGGCGACGTGAAGCAGAGCATTTACCGCTTCCGAAAGGCTGATCCGACGCTGTTTTTGCATCGGATGCGCACCTACAAGGATGACGAGGACGCTGTGACCCGTCGGATCTTCCTGCAAAAAAACTTCCGCAGCCGCTATAACGTGCTGGAAGCGACGAATCAGGTGTTCCGCAAGGCCATGCGTCCGGCAGTGACGGAGCTGGAATATGAAAGGGAGGATGAGCTGATCTGCGGGCGGGAGACGGAAAACGACCCGCCGGTGGAGATGCACCTGCTGGATCTGTCGCCGGATGAAGAGGGCGAAAAGGTGGAAGCCCTGGAGGCGGAGGCTGCCGTGATGGTGCAGCGCATCCGGGAGCTGCTGAATGAAAGCTTCGATGATGGCGGGGAGATACGCAACTATACATACCGGGACATCGTGATCCTGCTCTCTGCGGCCTCAAATACCGCGCCGAAGCTGGTGGAAATGCTCAATTCGCAGGGCATTCCCGTGTTTTATGACGGCGCGGCGGCATATTTCTCCCTGCCGGAGATCCAGACGATGAAGGCGCTGCTTTCCGTGCTGGATAACCCCATGCAGGATATTCCGCTGCTTTCCACGCTGAAGATGGCGCCTTTTTCCTTCAATGAGGAGGAGCTGGCCCAGGTGCGCCTCAGCAAAACCGGACGGAATGTACCCTTTTACGAGGCATTCCGGGCGTGCTGCGAGGGTGAAACGCCCCTTGCTGAAAAGTGCCGCCAGGCAGAGAAGCAGCTGCAGGACTGGCGCTTTGAGGCGGAGATCATGCGCCTGTCGGATTTCATCTGGCACATACTGACGGATTCGGGGTATTATGCGGCCTGCGGAGCGCTGCCTGAAGGGGAGCTGCGTCAGGCGAATCTGCGTATGCTCTATCAGCGGGCGCTGAACTTCGAGCAGGACGGCGGCGAAACGCTGCGGGATTTCATCCGCCTGACGGATCAGCAGTCCAGCGGGGATGACAAGACCTCCGCCAAGATGCTGGGCGAGGGCGAAAACCTGGTGCGCATCATGACGATGCACAAATCCAAGGGCCTGGAGTTCCCGGTGGTGTTCTGTATGCAGATGAGCGGCCGGATCCACAAGGGGCACCGGGGAAATGTGCTGCTGCACACGCAGCTGGGCGTTGCGATGCCCTATGTCAACAGGGAGCTGCGGGTGAAACGCAAGACCATGGCGGACGAGGCCTTCCGTGTGCAGCGTGAGCTAGATGAAAAGGCGGAGCGCGCCAGGCTGCTCTACGTCGCCATGACCCGCGCCAGGGAGCGACTGATCATGGTCGGCAGCTGCCGGGAGAAGGATCGTGCCATATGGACGCTGCCGGAGAGCGACTACCGCGTGTGGAAGGCTGGAAGCATGACCGACTGGATCATGCAGGGCGTTTATGAACAGGATGCGTTCAACTTATCCACAATTCCGCAGGGAGCCGGAAACCCATGGAAAATCCGGTATTGGGATGATTGTGACGGACTCGCTGTGGATAAAACTGTGGATAAAGTGTGCATACAGGAATGGCTGCAGGCAGAGCTCAATACCCCGGCGGACGGCCTCTTTGACGGCTGGGAGCACATGGAGAAAACCGATGCGGCTGCTCCGCTGAAGACCTCTGTCAGCGCGGTGGCAAAGCGCCAGGTCATTCCTGATCCCATGCCGCTATCGGAGAGCGAGGAAGACGCGGAGACCAAGCGCGTGCCGGAGGAGATCGTCAGTCCCCTGCGGCTGAGCGAGCTGCCGGCCCGTCCGACCTTCATGGAGGAAAAGCAGCTCACCGGCGCCGATCGCGGTACGCTGGTGCACCGGGTGCTGTCCCTTATTCCCCTGCAAACCCTGCGGGGCGCGGAAAGTCTGTCCAGGGCTGTGCATCAGGCGGTGCATGAGCTGGTGGAGCGCGGCGTGTTCAGCGGTGAGGAACTGATGGCGCTGAATCTGCGGGGTGTGGCGGGCTTCTATGAGAGCGAGCTGGGCCAGCGGCTGCTGCGGAGCGATCTGGTGCGCCGGGAATGGAGCTTCAATCTGCTGATGGACGACCGTCGCGGCACGCTATTGCAGGGCGTGATCGACTGTGTCTTCATGGAAGCGGACGGCTGGGTGCTGGTGGATTACAAGACCGACCGCATCAGCGACGAGGAAGCCTTCTGCCAGCGGTACGCCATGCAGCTGGAATGGTATGCCCGGGCGCTGGAGCGCATCACCGGGCAGCCGGTGAAGGAAATGTGGCTCTATGCCATCGGAAAGGGGAAGGCCTACGCCATGCCCCGCATCCCGGAATGAAAAAACAGGAGATGTTTCACGTGAAACAAAGGCGAATGGATTACCACCTGCATACGCTGCACTCCATGGACGGGCGGCAGACGGTGGATGAGCTGTGCCAGTCCATGTTGGAAAAGGGCGTGGAGGAATTCTGCCTGACGGAGCATATCGAGCCCGGGCACCCCTCGGCGGAGCTGGATATTCCGCCTATCTGGGACGTGTACCTGGCGGAGGTTGCCCAGGCCCGGCGTAAATACCCCCAGCTGACCATCCGTGCAGGGGTGGAGATCGGGGATAATCCCGTGCTGCGGGCGAAGATCAAGGCCGAACTGGACGAATTGCCGCTGGATTTCCGTCTGCTGTCCCTGCACCTGGTCAACGGCGTGGATTGCTACGACACGGCGGACTACTTCACCGGCAAGACCCGTCAGCAGGCCTACCGGGAGTATGCAGAGGCCAAGGCGGAATCCATCCTCGACTGGACGGACTTTGACAGCGTGGCCCACATCGGCTATGTGGCCAAGTTCAGCGCCTACACTGGTCCGGAGCGTGCGCTGGTCTATGAGGACGCCCAGGACGCCTTCGATGCGATCCTGCGGCACATCATCACCCTGGGCAAATGCCTGGAGGTCAATACCAGCGGCTACGCCACTACGGGTGATACCTTTGCGCATTCCAGCATCATCCGCCGCTATATTGAGTTGGGCGGCGAGAATTTCACCTTCGGCTCCGACAGCCATGATACCGGGCGGAACTACGCGGATATCGAGCGCGCGAAGGAAATGGTGCGCACCCTGGGCGGAAAGTATCAGGCCGCCTTTGAGCAGCGGCGGATGACCCTCTACCGGATTTAAGCAAAAGTGGCGCTGAAATGCTCAAAAACATCAAAAATGGTATTCAAGTGGGGATTGAGTTAAAAATAACGCATTAAATATGTCGAATAATGGTTTTTGATGTCTGTTTACCACCTAAAAATTTGACAAATGGGGTTTTTCGTGGCATAATACAGAAGATGGATTGAAGGTGCTGCAAGGGGAATCTGAACGGCACAAATGGAGATCAAGGGCCGTGCGGAGGGCGCATGGCGAATCGGAGGTGCTCAGTTTTGAGCAAGATGATGACAGTCACGTATTATCATCACAGCGGCTTTTCCGTCGCCAGCGGCGATGTGCTGCTGGTGTTTGACTACTGGACGGGCAAGCAGAAAAAGCTGCCGGAAAACCGCCGCATCACGCCGGATTTTCTGGCCCGCTTCCGCGATGTATATGTATTTGTCAGCCATGACCATCCCGACCATTTTGACGAAGTGATCTACACCTGGGAGCAGTATGCGCCGGTGACCTACATCGTGGCAGACGATATGTCTGCGGAGGTTCGCGGCCGCCGCATGGGCAAGGGAGGCGAAATGACCCTCTCCGACCGGGTGAAGGTCAAGGCCTACGGCTCCACGGATGCAGGCGTTTCCTATCTGGTGGAGCTGGATGGAGTGAAGTTCTTCCACGCCGGCGACCTTAACTTCTGGCACTGGCGGGAGGTCAGCACGGCCCGGGAGATCGAGCTGGCGGACGAGGACTTCCGCAAGGAAGTGGCCGACATCGACGAAAAGGAGATCGACTGGTGCTTTTTCCCGGTGGATCCCCGGATGGGGATGCACTTTGACGCCGGCGCAAACTATTTCATGATGAGCGCCAAGCCCCGCGTGCTGGTTCCCATGCACTTCTGGGGCCGGGGCGACGTGATCACCGAATATGCCCGCCGCAGCCGCAGCCGCGAAACGGAGATCATCCCCATGACGGTGCAGGGGCAGGCCGTGAACCTCGAGTTTGAGGAGGACGGCTTCATGAACATCAACGTGCTGCCCGCGCCCGTACAGGTGCCGGAGGAGCTCATGCCCGATCTGGCGGTCAGCCTGGACGGCTATGAGGGTGCAGACCCCTTCCTGGAGACGGATCTGCCGGTGGATATGGAATAAGTTCAAATTGCCTCTGGCTCTGTGTGCCAGGGGCGATTTTTTGTGAGGAAAGTCCTTTGTCTGCGATAACCTTCATACCGTGCCGGAATGAAATGAGGATTATAGGCAGCGGCTTTGCGTCGCGGCACGTCCGTCACGCGCCGTGACTCCTGCAGGAAAGCAACAAACCTTTCTCCAAAATGGGTCAAGGGTCGAAGACCCTTGAGGAGCCCCTGGAATAACTTCTTGACATTGTGGGTATCCTGTCGTATGATATGGATAGACAGCTGCGGGATGCAGCTGCGGAAGGAAGGTAAATCAGATGATCCATAAGGATATGACCGTCGGCGAGGTGCTGCGCTCCTGTGCGGAGGAGGCCCTTGAGGACGTGGTGCAGGTGTTCAACAACATGGGTATGCATTGCCTGTTCTGCCCCCATTCCACTGCCGAGAGCCTCGAGCAGGCGGCAATGGTGCACGGCAACGACGTGGAGACCCTGGTCGAGCAGCTCAACGAGGTGTATATCGCCAAGGCCTGATGCACTGCAAAGCCTCTCTCTGCCATGGCGGAGGGAGGCGTTCTATTTGTTTATTCATGAAAAACGAGGGAGAAGTACGGGAGGCAATGTAAGAGCAGTTGTAACTCCCGCAACCCATCGCAGGTGGGGGCCGCCTCTCAATACCCCAAGGGAAAAGGCGGCACTGGGCGACGCGAGGACTCCATGAACTTGTTCATGGATCCGAGCCAAAGCGCACGCAACTACGGAACACAAAATATCGTTCCCTCGATATCCATGCGCGTTCAGCCGCAAAGGCATTGATTACTCAATCGCAGAATGGGTCAAGGGATGAAATCCCTTGCGGGGTCCAGGGGCATTCCGTGGGAGCGCGTCCCCAGTGGGGACTTCGCCGTAGGCGAAAGCGACAAGGAATGTTAAGGTGCCCCTGGCCGTCGGAGACCTTTGATTTCCTGCTTTTTGTGAAGAATATTCTTTTTGCAAAATCCTGCAATGTCTTGAAATCACCGGGTTTGTGTGCTGCGGTGCGTTTCCAAAAGAATCAACACGGCGTGTGGATAAATCTGTGGATATTGTGGAAAACCTCAATGAAAGTATAGCATTATGCTGTGGAAAATGTGGATAACCCTGGGGATAAGTGTGGATAACCTTGTGAAATACGGGGATAAGCTGTGGAAGAGGTGATCTGAATGGTCGTGAAGAACGAAGGTCAGGCGCTGTGTGTAGCGGTGGAAATGGAGCGCCGGGCGATCCGTGTGTATGAGCGGGCGCTGATGCTGGCGGCAGATCCGCAGGTGCAGGCGGGTATCCGGGAGATCCTGTCGGATGAAAAGCGGCACCTGGCCCGGTTCAGCGAGATGCGGGCGGAGCATCAGGTCGATGCGGCAGAGGAAAAGCTGCTGGTCTCTTCCCTTGCAGCGGAGGTGCTGTTCACCGGCGGTGTGATGGAAATGAAGCGCGAGCAGGCGCTGACCACCCTGCAGGGCCTCTATGCCTATGCCGCAGAGAGCGAGGCAGACGCGGTACGCACCTATGCAGAATTTGCCCAGAAGTGCGATGACTCCGCCGTGCGCGAGGCCTTCATGGAGATCGTCCGGGAGGAAAGCACCCATCTGGTGGAGCTGAAGGCCAGGCTGGCCGCAATGAAAAACTGACCCGGCAGGAAACGGGAATCCCAATACATACCGGGAATATAAAATAAGTCCGCAGTGAAAAGTAAAAAACTGCGGACTTTTCAATTGACAAATACAGGAATAATAGATATAATAAGAATAACATTTGTCGTTCATAAGAACGGTACACGAAGGAGGAAAACAAAATGCGTGGCGAATTCATGGAAATCATTGCGGTCATTATCTCTCTCGTTCTCACTGTGGGTGTGTTCGTGCTTGCGATCCTGCTGAACTACCTGATGGCGAAGTCCTCCAGCAAGGTGGCTGAGGATAAGGGTTATTCCGGCCGCAAGTGGTTCCACATGTGCTTCTGGCTGGGCATCATCCCCTACATCATCGTGGCTGGTATGCCCGATCTGAACGCCCGCCGCAACCAGGTGGAGACCTACAAGCTCCTCAAGGCCCTGCACGACGATAAGTTCGGCAACTGATGAAATGAAACCCGCTGTCCACAGCTTTGATGGTTGTGGACAGCGGGTTTTTTGTTGCTTACATTTTATAGGGTCGATCTCAAACCTCAATTTCAAAGGGCAGCAGGTCGAGAATGTCCTTCTGCACATCCACGCCGGGGTAGACCTCCAGCAGCTTCAGGCCGCGGGAGGTGAGGATGAACACGCAGCGCTCGGTGATATAGAGCACCTTCTGGCCGTTGGCGATGGCCTTGCGGGCGGAGAAGCTGACGCTGCGCACCGCCGGGACGAACTTCGCCACCGAGCCGTTTTCCACGATGGTGATGTTCTCGTCTTCCTGGGTCACCTGCAGGCCCTTGGTGTTGAAGGTGAGGCAGAAGACCACGGTGGGGGTCTGGGCGGTGATGTTGGCAAAGCCGCCGATGCCTGCATAGGCGCCGGGGCCGCGGTGGGCGTTGACGTTGCCGAAGCGGTCGACCTCCAGCGCGCCCATGAAGCAGATATCCAGGCCGCCGGAGTTGTACAGGTCAAACTGGTTGGCCATGTCGTACACGGAGGCCGCGCCGATCATCGCGCCGAACATCTTGCCCGAGGCCGGGAAGCCGCCGATGCCGCCGGATTCTACCGTCAGGGTGATGTGATCCAGCATCCCGCTTTCCTCGGCGAACTTCGAGATGGTCTCCGGGATACCAATGCCGATGTTGACGATATCCTCCTTGCGCAGCTCGCGGGCAGCGCGGCGGCCGATCAGCTGGCTGGTGAGGGACTTGTCATGGGGCCGGGGCATGAGGGCGTCCAGTTTTTCCGTCCACTCGTGCCACTGCTCGTAGCGGATCTCAAAGCTGCCGGTCAGGGCGGTCAGGGCGTCGTCCCGCTTTTCCGGTTCCTCCACGACGATAGCGTCCACCAGGCAGCCGGGGATGATCGTGTTGCGGGGGCGGGTGGGCTCCTCCACGATCTTGTCCACCTGCACGATGACGATGCCCTTGTTGCTCTTCACCGCCTGGCAGATGGACAGCGCGTCGCCGGACATATACATGTCGTCAAAGGAGATATTGCCCTTGCGGTCGGCGGCGGTGCCCTTGATCAGCGCGACGGTGATGCGGGGGAGCTTGTAGTACAGGAACTCCTCGCCCTCGACCTCGACCACCCGGACGAAGGAATTGTCGGTGGAGATCTGGTTGATGCCGGGGCCCTCGCGGCGGGGATCGACGAAGATATCCAGGCCCACCTTGGACATCGCGCCGGGGAGGCCGCCGGCCTGGGCGCGGATGGCATGGGAAATGCAGCCCAGAGGCAGGTTATACGCCTCAAAGCGATTTTCCAGGATGATCTTCTTGGTGGAGAGCATCGCGCCGAAGTGGCCGCAGATCAGCCTGTCCACGGCGCCTGCGCGGATGTAGCCCTCCGCGTTGTGCTCCTCGTCCCACACGCCGAAGCCGGCGCTGGAGACCATCGTCAGGTGCTTGGGGGAGTGGGTATTCTGATACCGCCGGTAGAGGGCCTCGTGGAGCGCCACGGGATTCTCAATGCCGACGAAGGAATTGACGCAAATGCAGTCTCCGTCGCGGATCAGGCTGATGGCCTCGTCCGCATTCATGATCCGGAACATGGGATACCGCCTTTCATGGTGGTTTGCCGCCGGATAAGGGCGAATCAGGCATATTATAGCATATTGCCGGGAGAAATGTATATAGCGCGGCAGGAAAATTGCATGGGCTGCGCGGCTTTTTTGTGCCGTGCATCATTGCACATGCCTGCGCTCCACAAACCAACGCCCCAGCACGCTGCTGCTGCAATCAGTGTTATGCTCGAAAAAAAGATAGGTCGTCTGTCTGCCGAGGCGGACGGTATACCGGTCGCCCCGCCCGCCTGCCTTTGCCGCCGGGGCAGAGCGAATATCCAGCACCCGGTCGATCTCATAATACTGCCCATCCTCCCACAGGATGCCCTTGGGGTGCATCACGCCGTTATCGTGAAATTCGACATCGACCTGCACATAGGTCTTGATGGAGTAGCCGGGCTTGCACATGGTAACACCTCCGATAATATAAGGAACAAATGTTCGTATTTATATTATCACAGGTTGAGGGGGAAGTAAAGCGGTTTTGTAAAAAAAGGTTTATCACGGATAATTTGAAAAAGACGGGGAAGGCAATGTTTTAGACGTTGTTGCTTCCGTACCCCATCGTAGGTGGGGGCCGCCTCTCACTGCTATGAAAGAGAAGTCAGGATTGGGCGACGCTCGGACTCCATGAACTTGTTCATGGATCCGAGCCAAAGCGCACGCAACAAAGGAACACAAGCTTTCGTTCTCTCTATTTACACGCGTGCTCAGCCGCAAAGAAACAAATAACTCAATCGCGGGAAGGGTCAATGGGCATCGTGCAGCAGCGCGTCCCCGGTGGGGACTTCGCCGCAGGCGAAAGGTGCAAGCGATGTTAGGGGAAATCCCTTGCGGGGTCCAGGGGCATTCCGTGGGAGCGCG
>JAFQEB010000095.1 GCA_017399225.1 Clostridia bacterium
GCCGGAGAGGCGCACGCCGCGCTCGCCGGTGTAGGTGTCGTAGCCATCCGGCAGCGCCATGATGAACTCGTGGGCGCCGGCCAGCTTGGCGGCCTCGATGACTTCCTCGCGGGTCGCGCCGGGCTTGCCGTAGGCGATGTTCTCATGCACCGTGCCGGCGAAGAGGTACACGTCCTGCTGCACCACGCCGATGGCCTCGCGCAGGCTCCTCTGCGTCAGGGTACGGATGTCCTGGCCGTCGATGAGGATGCGGCCGCCGGTCACGTCGTAGAAGCGGGGCAGCAGGTTGCAAAGGGTCGTTTTGCCCGCGCCGGAAGGGCCCACCAGCGCGATGGACTGGCCCGGGGTCACATGCAGGTTCAGGCCGTGGAGCACCTCGGTTTCGTCGTCGCCGTAGTGGAAGCTCACGTCCTCGAAGGTGACCTCGCCCTTCACGCCGGTCAGCTCCTTCGCATCCTCTGCGTCGAAGATGTCGATGGGGGCGTCCAGCACCTCGAAGAAGCGGTCGATGCCGGTCATGCCCTGCTGGAACTGCTCGGTAAATTCCACGATGCGGCGGATGGAGTTGAGCAGCACCGTGGCGTAGAGCAGGTAGGCCGTGAAGTCCGCGATGGACAGCACCTCCGGGCCCTGCGCCATCAGCAGCGCGCCTGCGCAGACCAGGATGATGTACATCAGGCCGTCGAAGATGCGGTTGGAGGTACCGAACTGGGCCATGACCTTGTAGCTCTCGGACTTCAGGTCAAGGAAGCGCAGGTTCCCTTCACGGAACTTCTCCTCCTCGATCTTCTCATTGGCGAAGGACTTCACCACACGGATGCCCAGCAGGCTGTCCTCCACCTGCGCGTTGATCTCACCCACCTGCTTGTTGCGGGCCTTGAAGATGCGGCGCATCTTGCCGTTGAAGTGCCGGGCAAAGATGAGCATGAAGGGCAGCACCGCGAACATCATCAGCGTCAGGGGGATGTTCTTGGTGCACAGCACGGTGAAGGAGACAATGATCTTCACCCCCGCGATGAGGAACTCCTCCGGGCAGTGGTGGGCGAACTCCGTCACCTGGAACAGGTCGGAGGTGATGCGGGCCATAATTTGACCCACCTTGGCGTCGGAATAATAGCCGAAAGACAGCTTCTGCAGGTGGTGGAAGAGGTCGCCGCGCATGTCGGTTTCCATCTGGCTGCCCATGATGTGGCCCACGGACTGCATGAAGTAGTTCGCCGCCGCGTCGATGATGCGCAGCAGGATATACACCCCGCCCAGCGTCAGCACGAAGGGAACGGTCAGGGTGGTGAAGTCATTTTCGGCGCGGCCGGTGATCTCGGAGACGATCATGGGCAGCACCAGTTCGCACACGGTGGTCAGCAGCGCGCAGAGCAGGTCAAAGATCAGGGTCTTCTTGTGCTTTGCAAAGTACGGCAGGAACCGCCTGATGAGCGTCCCCGTCGGCAGGGTACGGTTTTCCTTCTGCATGGTTTTTCTCCTGTTCATTTGGTCAAATGGTATTGTACCACTTTTGCCGGGGATGGGCAAGCCCTGCAGGATGCTCACACTGCTGCAATGAGGCGCGTCTGCGGACGCGCAGAGACCCTCTCAGTCAGCTTCGCTGACAGCTCTCCCCAAGGGAGAGCCTTTTGATATGTTTGCCGCCTGCATATCAGATATCGCTCAGATCTGCCGTTTTCACCCATTCGATGGCCTCCCACGGCACATGGCAGTAGCCGCCGGGGGTCTTGTCCAGATACTTCTGATGGTATTCCTCCGCCGGATAGAAGCTCTCCAGCCCGCAGGCCTCCACCGCCAGCGGCGCGGCATACTGCGCCTGCAGCCGCTCCAGCTCCCCGCAGACGACGGGTGCATCCGCCGCCTCCGTCCAGTACACGCCGGTGCGGTACTGGTTGCCCACGTCCTCCCCCTGCTTCTCAAAGCTGGTGGGATCAATGATGCGGAAGAACAGCCGCAGCAGCGTCTCAAGGGGCAGCACATCCGCGTCGTATTTCACACGGACGGTCTCGGCATGGCCGGTGTCGCCCTTCTTGACCTGCACATAGGCCGGAGCCTCCACATGGCCGTTGGCAAAGCCGACCTCGGTTTCCACAACGCCGGCAATATTGGAGATATACTTCTCCACACCCCAGTAGCAGCCGCCGGCAAAATAAATGGTGCGCATCTCCATCAGTGCGTCCTCCTCCTGTTTTCTGGGATCATGATAGCACACTTCCGCCCCGCTGGCAACGCCTGTACGCCGCGCGGATCTGTATGAAATTTTTCTTTTTCCCCCTTGTTCTTCCCCCGGGCCGGTGCTATAATACAAGCCGCAAAAACTGACGGTTTCTGTTTTTTGGAGGCGCCTTATGCTGAAGAAGGATTTGATGAAGGTGGCTGCCTACGCCCGCGCCTTTGCCGTATGGCTGGCGGCAAGCGCGACAGTCGGCGTGGTTTGCGGCCTGGTGGGCGGTCTGTTTGCCATGGCGGTGGAATGGGCGACGCACCTGCGGGGCGAAAGCACACTGCTGCCCTGGCTGATGCCTGTGGCCGGCCTGGCGATCGCCGGGCTGTACCGGCTGCTGCGCCTGCCCCTCTCCATCGGCACGGACGAGATCATCACCACCGTGCGCACGCAGGAACGGGTGCCGCTGGCCATGGCTCCGGCGATCTTCATCTCCACCGTGCTGACTCACCTGACGGGCGGCTCGGCAGGCCGGGAGGGCGCGGCGCTCCAGCTGGGCGGCAGCATCGGCGCGGGCATCGGCCGGGCGCTGCCGCTGGAGAGGGCCGGCAAGCGTGCTGAGGCCGACGCGATCCGCATCTTCCAGCTTTGCGGCATGGCAGCCCTGTTCTCCGCGCTTTTCGGCACGCCCCTGGCTGCAACGGTCTTTGTGGTGGAGATCGTCGAGGTCGGCAAGATCAACGAGCGGGCGCTGCTGCCCTGCCTGGTTTCCGCGCTGACGGCAAAGCTCGTGGCGGTGGGTATCGGCGCACCGGCGGAGGTGTTCCCGCTGGCCTCCGGGCTGGCACAGGCAGATCCGATCCCGCTGCTGCAGACCGCGGCGCTGGGCGTCCTCTGCGCGCTGGTGGCGATCCTCTTCTGCCGGGTGATGCACGGCGCCTCGAAGAGCTTCAAGCGACTGATCCCCAACGACTACCTCCGCATCGTTTCCGGCGCGGCGGCGGTGATCCTCCTTTCCCTGCTGCTGGGTACCCAGGATTATCGCGGCGGCGGTATGCACGTGATCCACGCAGCGCTGGAGGGCCACGCCGTTCCGGCAGCCTTCCTGCTCAAGATCGTCTTCACGGCCCTGTCCCTGGGCACGGGCTACAAGGGCGGCGAGATCGTCCCCTCCTTCTTCGTGGGGGCGACGCTGGGCTGCACAGCCGCCGGGCTGCTCGGGTTCCCCCCGGCGCTGGGCGCGGCGGTGGGCATCATCGGCCTGTTCTGCGGCGTGACGAACGCACCGCTGGCCTCCATCATGCTGGCGGCAGAGCTTTTCGGTACGGAGTACCTGCTCTTCTTCGGCGTGGCAGCGGCGGTGTCCTACGCGCTGTCCGGCCATGTGAGCCTGTACCATGCACAGATCATCCTGGAGCCCAAGATGGGGCACAGGGAAGGAATATAATATGACAAAAGAGGGATCCTCCGCGTTGGAGGATCCCTCTTTCCTGCTCATGTTACGCCGCCAGCTCCCGCCCCACAGGGGACAGCCGCGCCTTTTCAAGCGCAGTGACCACCGCAGGCACAACGATCAGGTGGATCACCGCACCCACGGCCGTATCCACGAAGTAGCCGGCAACAAAGGCCTCGAAGGTCAGCGACGCACCGGCGATCGCACCGCCGGCCAGCAGCAGCGCCTTTGCCGCGCCGCCCACGAGGCGCCCGCCGACCATTGCCAGGCCCAGCGTCGCCAGCATCACCACGATGCGGCTCGCCCCCAGGCCCTTGCACAGCCGGCGGCACAGCCACGGGTACAGCAGTCCCGTCAGCACACCGTAGGCGCACAGCTCAAAGGCCATCGGATAGGCCATGGGCGCAGCGGGCATCGAGAAAAGCGCCATCCGCAGCAGGGGCAGCACCACACCCAGCGTGCCGCCCCAGGCCCAGCCGCAGGTCATGCCGCAGATCAGCACCGGGATGTGCAGCGGGCTCAGCAGCTTGCCGAAGGCCTGCATCTGTCCGGTCAGGAAGGGCAGGATCAGCCCGATCCCCAGCAGCGCGGCGGTCACGATCATCCGGTAAAGCAGGTCATTCCTGCGCATAAACAGATCCCTCCAAACAAAAAAGTCCATGAAGAAAGCCCGGACTTCTGCCCGCGTTCGCTTCCTTCATGGAAACAGTGACGTTATTGTAGCATATTCATTGAGCCCTGTCAATATCCGGCAGGCGAAGATCTTCCCGCCTGACCCGGCCCCAGTCGAACAGAGGGATGAGCTTTTCCAGCGTCACGGGGCGGTTCTCCGGGATCAGCCCTGCGCTGAAGGCCAGCATCCCCAGCACCTCCGCCGGGGTGAAGCGCTGCGCCAGGGCAGAGAGATCCAGATCCCGGTCCCGTTTGGCCAGGCGGCGGCCCTGGGCGTCCACCAGGAGGGGAATGTGCACATATTCCGGCTGCGGATAGCCCAGCAGCCGCTGCAGGTAAAGCTGCCGGGGCGTGGCGGAGAGGATATCCCGGCCGCGCACGACCTCCGTTACACCGGAGAGGGCGTCATCCACCACCACGGCCAGCTGATAGCCGTACAGGCCGTCGGAGCGCCGGAGGATGAAATCCCCGCAGTCGCGGCCCAGGTTCTCCCTTTGGAGGCCGAAAAGCCCGTCCTCAAAGGCGACCTCCTCATCCGGTACGCGCAGCCGCATCGCCGGGGCGCGGGTCTTGGCCCGCTCGGCAGCTTCCGCCGGCGTGAGGGCAGCGCAGGCCCGGTTATACACCACCTGCGTGTCGCCAAGGTTGGGAGCGGCCAGGCTCATCAGCTGGGCCCGGGTGCAGAAGCAGGGGTAGATGTGCCCTTCAGCCGTCAGGCGCTCCAGGGCCTCGCGGTAGATCTCCGTCCGGTCGGACTGGTACAGGGGCGCCTCATCCCAGGTGAAGCCAAGCCACGTCAGGTCGTCGATGCACTGCTGTGCCAGGCGGCGGGGGCAGCGGGGCACGTCCACATCCTCAATGCGCAGCAGGAAGCGCCCGCCCTTGCTCCTCGCGGACAGATAAGCCAGCATCGCGCACAGGATATTACCCAGATGCAGCCGCCCGCTGGGGGTCGGGGCAAACCGGCCCACGGGGGTATCGGACATAGCGGCGGCCTCCTTTCACTGCGGAATGTTCCCTACTACTCTACATCAATGCGGGCGGGATTGCAAGAGGGGGGGCGGGTTTTGGCTGCGCGGGCGGGCGACGGCCTCATCCACCACCGCTGACGCGGCAGTCCCCCTTCCCCCAGGGGAAGTTTTTTGAATGGCCGCCCGGACTGCCGCACAGAGGCGCGTCTGCGGACGCGCGAGCCCTCTCAGTCACCTGCGGTGACAGCTCTCCCGGAGGGAGAGCCTTTTGGGGGCGCGGGGCCCGTATTCCTGTAGGGGCGACCATTGGTTGCCCGCCCTGCACGTTTCCCCTGTTGGAGCCCTTCAGAACCCCAGCCGATCCCCGGGAATTTCCATGTCAAGTCTTTTATTCTGCCGGAAACTATGGTATGATGTAGCTATCAAGCGAAACGAGGTGCCGATCCATGGCCAAGCTTTACTACCGTTACGGAGCGATGGGCTCCAGCAAGACCGCCAATGCCATCATGGTACAGTACAATTACCACGAACGGGGCCAGAAGGTGCTGATGCTCAAGCCGAAGCTGGAGAACCGCGACGGCGCCGTGGTGGTCAGATCCCGCTGCGGCCTGGAGACCGAGTGCCGCTTTGTGGAGGACGTCGCCCTGACGGATGTGCAGGGCTACGACTGCGTGATCGTGGACGAAGCACAATTCCTGACCAAGGCGCAGGTGCAGCTGCTGGTTCAGATCGTGGACGAGCTGAACGTGCCAGTCATCGCCTACGGCCTGCGCACGGACTTCCAGGAGAACTTCTTCGAGGGCAGCATGTGGCTGATGGCCTGGGCCGACACGATCGAGGAGGTCAAGACCATCTGCTGGTGCGGCCGCAAGGCCATCTGCAACGCCCGTGTGGTGGACGGCAAGGTCGTCAAGGAAGGCGATCAGATCCTCCTGGGCGGCTCCAGCCAGTATGTGAGCCTGTGCCGCAAGCATTTCCACGCCGGAAAGCTGGGCTGACGCGTATGCAGGCCTTCGCCTGCGCCAAACCTACAAAAGGGAGGGGCCCCATGACTCAGCAACCCTTGATCAGCGTCGTGATCCCTGTGTGGAACGGCGAAAAGTATCTGGAAAAATGTCTCACGAGCATCCTCACCCAGGACGTGAAGGATCTGGAGATCATCGTGGTGGATGACGGCAGCACCGACGGCACCTGGCCCATCCTCACCCGCATGGCCGGGCAGGACAGCCGCATCCGCCCCATCCATCAGGAAAACGGCGGCGCCTCCATGGCCCGCAACACCGGCCTGGAACATTGCCGGGGCGTCTACATCCGCTTTGTGGATGCGGACGACGTGGTGCCGGAGGGCTCCTTTGCCGCGCTGCTGGATTCCGCCCAGGCGCATGACAGCGATCTGGTGCTGGCCGCCTACACCGAGGTGCTGGCCGGCTCCCGCTCCCTGCGGTGCCTGAACAAAAAGGACGAGGCCATCGGGCAGGAGGAATTCCTCCGCCGCCTGGAGAAGCTGGCCAACAGCTTCTACTACGGCGTATTGTGGAACAAGCTGTTCCGGGGCGATATCATCCGGGAGCATAAGCCCCGCTTCACCCCCGGGCTCCATTGGGGCGAGGACTTCGTTTTCGTCATGGACTACCTGGCCCACTGCCGCCGCTACAGCTATGTCACCACGCCCGTATATGAGTATGTGCGCAACCCCAACGGGCTGGTGGTGAAGCAGCTCTTCCGCTCCATCTCCCATCCCATTGCCTCCCTGAAGGATCGCTGGCTGGTCTACTCCGCCTACCGCCGCCTGTATGAACGGGTGGGCGCGTACGATCAGTATAAGCACAAGCTGTGGCACTACCTGTTCCGCTTCACACTGCGCAATTAAGGAGTCGGCCGTTCATGATCGATGACGCACGCTATATGGCCCCGCTGCACCTGGCAGGGCGGCTCATCCTGGAAAACGGGGGCGAGACCTACCGGGTGGAGGAGACCATCACCCGCATGGGCCGCGCCTTCGGCTTCACGGAGGTTGAGAGCTTTGCTGTGCCCAGCGGGCTTTTTATCAGCTACCGCAAGGCGGACGGTACCATCGAGACCGCCGTCAAGCGCGTCCGCAAGGGCAGCACGGATCTGACGAGGGTGGACGCCGTCAACGCCATCTCCCGCCAGATGGAGCAGGAACCCCTGACCTGCGAGGAGGTCATGGAGAAGCTCCAGGCAGTCGAGAACCGCAAGGCCGGACTGAGCAAGCTGCAGCTGACCGCCGCAGTGGGACTCTCCGCCGGCGGCTGGGCCATCATGTTCGGCGGCGGCCTGCTGGATGGCGCCGTCGCGCTGCTGGTGGCCTTCCTGGCGCAGGGCATTGCCTTCCTGCAGGATCGGGCCGGGATGCGCTCCTTCGTTTCCACGCTGACAGGCAGCTTCCTGGGCACGATCCTGCCGATGCTGCTGCACCTGGCGACGGGCTGGCTGACCGTTGACGCCGCCGTTGCCGCCTGCCTGATGCCCCTGCTGCCGGGCCTGGCCATGACCAACGCCGTGCAGGACACGATGCGCGGGGACATGGTTTCCGGCATTGCCTCGGCCACCAGCGCGATCCTGACGGCTGCCATGGTCGCCGGGGGCGCACTGATCGGCACGGCGGCCTTCCGCCTGCTGACGGGAGGTGCGCTACTGTGAATACATGGGAAATGATCCTCCAGGGCGTCGTCGCCCTGCTGGGCAGCTTTGTGGGCACGCTGGGCTTCGCCATTTTTATGCACGCGCCGAAGCGGGCCTGGCTCCCGGCCAGCCTCATCGGTGCCGTCAGCTACGGGCTGTACTGGACGCTGCTCCAGCTCGGGGTCTATGAACCGCTGAGCATCTTCATCGGCGCGCTGCTGGGGTCGCTCCTGGCGCAATACTGCGCACGGCGGATGCGGATGATCGCCACCATCTTCCTGCTGCTGGCGATGATCCCGCTGGTGCCCGGCATGGGGCTGTACCGCTGTATGGCCCTCCTGGCCCAGGAGGCCTACCGCGAGGGCGTGGACGCCGGCGTGCGCGCGATGGTGGATATCGTCATGATCGCCTTCGGCCTGGGCATGGGCAGCTACTTCTTCCGCCTGCTGCCCATGGGCCGCCGCAAGGAGCAGGGAGGCGCCGTAAAATGAGCATCACGCTGATCGCCGTGGGCAAGATGAAGGAAAAGCCCTACCGCCAGATGGCGGATGAATACCTCAAACGCCTGAGCCGCTACAGCAAGGTGGAGGAGATCGAGCTGCCGGATCTGCCGGAGCCGACCAACTCCTCCCCCGCCATTGAGCAGCAGATCAAGGACAAGGAAGGGGAAGCCATCCTCAGCCGCATCAAGCCCGGAGACTACGTCATCGCCATGACCATCCCCGGCAGGCAATGGGACTCCCCCGGCCTGAGCCGCCATGTGGACGAGCTGATGACCCGGGGACAGTCGAACCTGGTGTTCCTCATCGGCGGATCGCTGGGCCTTTCGGAGAAGGTGCTCGCCCGGGCGGACGAGGAGATGTCCATGTCCAAAATGACCTTCCCCCATCAGCTGGCACGAGTCATGCTGCTCGAGCAGCTCTACCGGGCCATGAAGATCCGCTCCGGCGAGCGGTATCACAAATGAGCAGCGCCCCTGCGATGCGGCGCTGCCCGGAAGGAGAATTCCTATGAACCAGAAGAAAACCAACCAGAAAGCGAATTTCAAATCCCTGATCGCCCTGGCTGCGCTGCTGCTGATCGCTTTCATTGGCGGCAAGCTGGGCCTGCTGCCCGGCACGGACGGCAGCGGCGAGGCCATCATCGCCCCGCAGGCCATTGCCGATTACATCTTCGCGCACGGCGAGCTGCCGGACAACTTCATCACCAAGAAGGAAGCGCAGGCCCTGGGCTGGGACAGCAGCGAGAACTACGTTTCCGACGTGGCGCCGGGCAAATCCATCGGCGGCGACCGCTTCGGCAATTATGAGGAGCTGCTGCCCACCAAGAGCGGCCGCACCTGGACGGAGGCCGACGCCAACTACGTTTCCGGCCCCCGGGGCGCCGAGCGCATCGTTTTCTCCAGCGACGGGCTGGTGTACTACACCGATGACCATTATGAGAGCTTCACGAAGATGGAGCGGTCTGAATAAGGCAGCCTCTGCGAAGCGCCGTCCCTGAGGAGCCCGCCGAAAACCGCACAGCAAAAGAGCAGGCCGCTCAGGGAGGGTGATGGAAAGGAAGGAGTTATCCTTCACTTCCCCTTATTCAAATAGTGAAACCGCAGGCCGGATAAGGCTTGCGGTTTTTTCTGTCATGATGGGATGAAAGCGACAAACCTGAATTTGACGGATTATTGATTTTTTCACCTTGTCGTTCATGCTGCTTGCACACTCCCTCAGTCATCGCCTTACGGCGATGCCAGCTCCCTCGAGAGGGAGCCTTTGGCTGCGCGGCTGTTACCTCTCTGTAGGGGCGACCATTGGTCGCCCGCCGTGCCACAAATCCAGATTGCCGCACTGGAAGGCGCGTCTGCGGACGCGCAGAACCCTCTCACCCGCTCACGCGGGAGCTCTCCC
>JAFQEB010000096.1 GCA_017399225.1 Clostridia bacterium
GAAACCCTCTGCAACCCGAGCCGCCCAGCACCGCAGCCGCAAAGCGGACTACTCATAGGGAAAAGAGGGGGGACCGGGGGGAAAGCACCATTTTGCTTTCCCCCCGGCGGCTTTGCGCCGCTTTCGACGCGCGAAAGCGGCCACCTGCGGCAGAATAGGCCTGCCTTGTAGAAAAAGAAAACTCACAAACCCCAATTTGTCAAGCAGCCGCAAACTCCCATCTCCGCCATTTCGGTGTATTGCATTACATAAGCAGACGAGCATCCGGCATATTCACCGGATGCTCGTCTCTTTTTGCTTATGCCTTCACCTTGGCGATCTCGCAGTCGATCACATTCTCCGTCTCGCCGTCGAAGAGATACACATTCTCGTAGGGGATGGAGAAGGTCAGGTCTGCGCCCATCTCGGGGGTATCGTGGCTGTCCACCTTCAGGATGGCCTGGGCGTCATCCACGGTGATGTACACATTGGTGTTGTCGCCCAGCATCTCAGTCAGCTCCACGTTGGCGGGGATGACGTAGGCGCTCTCCGCCTCGCCCAGGGTGATGGACTCGGGCCGGAAGCCAAAGACGATCTCCTTGCCCTCGTAGTCCTTCACGTTGGGCAGCTTGCGGGTCAGATCCAGCTTCACGCCGCCGAACATGATCGCGCCGTCCTGCACAGTGCCGCGCACGAAGTTCATCGGAGGCTCGCCGATGAAGCCCGCCACAAAGACGTTTGCCGGCTTGAAGTACAGGTCGTAGGGGGTGCCCACCTGCTGCACATAGCCGTCCTTCATCACCACGATGCGGTCAGCCAGGGTCATGGCCTCGGTCTGGTCGTGGGTGACGTAGATGGTGGTGGCGCCGGTCTCGCGGTGGATCTGGGCGATCTCATAGCGCATGGTCACGCGCTGCTTGGCGTCCAGGTTGGACAGCGGCTCGTCCATCAGGAACACGCCCACCTTGCGGATGATGGCGCGGCCGATCGCCACACGCTGACGCTGGCCACCGGAGAGCGCGCGAGGCATACGATCCAGGTACTCCGTCAGGCCCAGGATCTTCGCGGTCTTCATCACGCGCTGCTCGATCACGTCCTCGTCCACGCCCTGCAGGGTGAGGCCGAAGGCGATGTTATCGTACACGGACATATTGGGGTACAGCGCGTAGCTCTGGAACACCATCGCCACCTCGCGCTCACGGGGGCCCTTCTCATTGGCGCGCTCGCCGTTGATCAGGAACTCGCCGTTGGAGATGTCCTCAAGACCTGCGATCATGCGCAGCGTCGTGGACTTGCCGCAGCCCGACGGGCCAACGAACACCACGAACTCGCCCTTCTCAATCTCCAGATTGAAGTTGTGCACCGCGTGGAATCCGTTGGGGTAGATCTTGTTGATGTTCTTCAGCGTCAAGTGCGCCATACCCATTGCCTCCTTAAGACAATTCATTGCCTGTTCCGGCGTCCGGCCGCCTTCGGCCTCGCTACCGGGATTTTTCCGTTGCCGCATGGACAAACCGGATATTATTTGCTATAATGGTTTATCTCCCCCTGAAAGGAGCCTCGCCATGAATGACATCACCTATGTCGGCAGACATACCACGGTGTACACCGTTTCCCGCCATGCCCATGACAGCTGGGAGTACGTCTACTGCACTGCCGGGGGCGGCAGCTTTATCTTTGCGGACAGCGTACTGAGCTACAAGAAGGGCGATGTGGTGGTCATCCCCCCCAACACGCCGCATTCCAACGACAGCCAGCAGGGCTTCAACAACATTCACATCAACATGCTCTCGCCCATCCTGACCCTCAAGGAGCCGACGGTCATTGTGGATGACAGCAACCAGTTCCTGCTCAACGCCTTCAGCGCGGCGTTCTACCACTTCTACACCGACCGTCCGGAGCGCACGGCCCTGCTCTCTGCCTACGGCAACCTGATCAGCTATTACCTCATCGCCTATCAGACCGGGCATCCCCGCTCCGCCATCGCCGATGAGATCGAGCACAGCATCATCAATCACTATTCCGATTGTGATTACAAGCTCGACAGCTATCTGGAGTCGCTGCCCTTCTCCTGCGACTATCTGCGCAAGCTGTTCCAGAAGGAGTTCGGCGTAACGCCCCATCAGTACCTGAACAACAAGCGGCTGCAGATCGCCGCCGAAGCGCTGGCGAACGCCGCCAGCAACGGCAACACCGTGGCGGATATCGCCGTGATGTGCGGCTTCCGCGATCCGCTGTATTTCTCCCGCATGTTCAAGAAGAAGTACGGCGTATCGCCCAGCAACTTCTGCAAATCCAGACGGGATGAAGAGGGGCTCCCCTTCCCGCCGGATGCCGACGGCGCGCGCCTGCTGCTGGAGGAGGACTGACGCACCTTACCGGCCGCGGGCCTGACGCTTGGCGTCCTTCACGATGTCGCTGAAGACCTGCTTCATCTTCAGGAAGAGCGAATCCCACGCGACGGTGAAGACGCCGAAGAGGATCGGCTCCACGCCCAGGGGAAGCGTATCCTTGACCGCAAAGAGCATGATGATCAGCCGGTTGATGACCTGATAGGTCAGCACCACGCAGGCCATCAGCAAAAAGGCGTAGAGGACGTTCAGCGGCAGGGTGACGAAGCCCTTCTGCGGGAACATCATGAAGCGGTTGTTGCTGCCGGGCGTCTTCTCCATGAAGTGAAGGAGATTCTTCACCAGGATATCGTTGACAAAGCCCATGGCGATGCCGGTGACGACGATCTGATCCAGCATGTTGGGCAGATAGACGCCCAGCCCCCACATGAAGAAGAAGCACACCGCACCGTTGAACCACAGCTTGATCAGCGTGATCTTCAGCCAGTGGGACAGCTTGATCTTCGATCCGGACTGGTACTTGCGGAGCTCCTCCTCCGGAATGACCGGGGAATTGCTCTCATCCGCAGTGACCAGATCCTCCACAGCTTTTGTATTCAGCTTGTAGTACTCGGCCGCAGCCTTCTTTTCAACAGGGGGCTGCGCCGTTTTTTTCTTTGCCATTTACCGTTTCACCAGACACAGGGAGCCGGAAGCTGCCCAGGCAGCCTCCGCATCCCGATCATTCGTTGGAGCCGTCCAGCTCGATCGCGCCCATGTTCTCATTCGCCTCGACCTCAACGGAGGTGTTGATGCGGCGGATGAGCTTGGCGTACACCGGCAGCAGCGCCAGCAGCGCCAGACCAACCAGCAGGATACCCACATGTACCTTCAGCATCACGCTGACGTCGGCGATGTAGCTGTTCGTGCCCGTCATGCTGATGGGGTTGTTGACGCGGGTCACCGCCTGGGTGATGCAGTTCAGGTAGTAGAAGTCGCAGAAGATCAGGATGCCCAGCATCGCGACCGTCAGGATCAGCATCATGACGTTGACCTTCTTGCGGTGGGGGAAGGTATTGAGGAAGCACACCAGGGACAGGGTGGACAGCAGCATCGTCACGAAGCCGCTCAGGCCCATGCCGGGGCCCTGGATCTTCGCCGTGGTGTCAGAAACGTTGGTCAGGTTGAGGGAATAGTACACAAAGGCCAGCGCCAGCACCACCAGCGCGATGGTCTGGGGCTTGCGCTTGAGCGCCACGATGCGCTTGCGGAAAAACTCCTTCATGCCTTAGCCCTCCTTCCTGATGGCGTTGGTGGTCGTCTTGTCGAAGAAGTGCTTCTTCTTGAAGTCGACCTTCATCACGTCGCCGGCGCGATAATCCGTCCAGCCGCGGAGCTTGGCGGAGATGCGCAGGCTGTTGTTCTCGCCCATGTGGCCGTGCACCAGGGTATTCATGCCCAGGTTTTCATTGGAGAAGACCTTCACCGGGATGGCGCTGCCCTCCGCGATGTCCTCGGGGCGCACGCCCAGGGTGATCTCCTGCATATTGTAATCGCTCAGGCGGTACTTCTCCTCGTCGGTCAGCTCCACCTCGAAACCCTTGCCCTTGAGCTTGCCGTCCTCGAAGCTCACATCGAAGAAGTTCATCGGCGGCAGGCCGATAAAGCCGGCCACGAACAGGTTCGCGGGGGTATCGTACAGCTCCAGGGGCGTGCCGATCTGCTGCACATGGCCCATGGACATGCACACGATGCGGTCCGCCAGCGTCAGCGCCTCGGTCTGGTCGTGGGTGACGTAGAGCATGGTGGCCTGCAGGCGCTTGTGCAGCAGCAGGATCTCGCGGCGGGTCGCGCCGCGCAGCTTGGCGTCCAGGTTGGACAGCGGCTCGTCAAACAGGAAGACCTTGGGGTTACGCACGATGGAGCGGCCCATGGCCACACGCTGACGCTGACCGCCGGAAAGCTGGGCAGGCTTCTTGTTCAGCTGGCTCGTCAGGCCCAGGATCTCCGCCGCTGCCAGCACCTTCTTGTGGATGACGTTGGGGTTCTCCTTGCGCAGGGTCATGGAAAACGCCATGTTCTCATACACGGTCATGTGGCCGTAGAGGGCGTAGTTCTGGAAAACCATGGCCATGTCGCGGTCCTTGGCAGGGGTCTGGGTGATGTCGCGGCCATCCAGCAGCAGCTTGCCGGCAGAGATATCCTCCAGGCCCGCGACCATGCGCAGCGTGGTGGACTTGCCGCAGCCGGAGGGGCCCACCAGCACGATCAGCTCGCCGTCCTTGACGTCCATGTTGAAGTCAAACACGGCCTGCACATTGTTATCATAGATTTTGTCAATATGCTGTAAGCTCAGTTCAGCCATTGTGACTCCTCCTTACGCCGCGTCCGCGTCAAGGGACGCGATGTGCTTTTGCAGGCGGCGGCTCTTGATCAGGTTGATGACTGCGCTGGCGATGCAGCACACGCAGGAAAGCACCAGGCAGATCACCACATAGGTGAACTGTGCCTGTCCCATCACGGGGAGAACTTCCTTCTTGATCTTGACGGTGGCCTGGAAGGCCTGCAGGGGCAGGATGAAGATGCGCCCCACCTGGATCACGCCCAGGACCATCAGCAGCCAGGAATAGCCGGTCTTATAATTCTTCACGCCCTCGGATGAAAGGAACGCCATGAGCATGAAGAGCAGATTATACACAACGGAAGCGCCGATGAGGATGGTGTAGTAATGCGAGCCGACGTCGGACTGATAGATGCTGACGAAATACAGCACGTCAAAGACGATCGCCAGCAGCGCAAGCCGGGAGGAAGCGGTGTTCTTGGTGTAACGCATCCGATCCGTTTTGATGATACGATCTTCCATCAGGACACCGCCTTTCCTTCTTCGATCAGCTGCTTTTCAGCCTTCATCAGCTGACGCTTCCAGATTACATTCAGAATCAGGAGCACCGTGACCACCAGGGTCAGTGCGAAAACAAAGTAGTGGACATCAAACCAGAAGGTCGGCACCTCGGCGGGGATCTTCAGCTTGTTCAGCGCCCACGTCAGCACCTCAAAGTCGATGGTCATGAACTGCGCCTTGAAGGCAGTGATCTGACCATGGGCCCAGACAGCTGCGCCGATATTGGCCACAGCATTCAGGCCGACGGCAACATAATTGCCGATGTAATACTTCCTGCGGGAAGCCGTGTTGGTGATGAACAGCAGCGCCGACAGCAGGATCAGCACGATGCTGACCACCAGCAGCTGGTTGTTGAAGGGCTGCATGTCGTAATAGAGGTCAAAGCCCGTCTCCGGGTAAGGCTCGCCCTTGGGCCAGCCCTTGTGGACCATCTTCTGCGCCATGGTTTCGATGGTCTTCGCGGGATACAGACTGTCATACAGATCTGTCATCAGGCCAAGCGCGTACACAAAGACAAGCGCGCTTGCAATTATCGACAAAAGACAGATGACCTTCTGCGCAGTCATTTGCTTCTTATACATCATGACTTCCCCCGTTTTTTCAACTCCCCCGCCCACCCCCTTGCGGGGGCGGGCGGGTTCATGGTTACTGATTGTGTTTGTTTACCAGTTGAAAGGGATTACTGGATGGCGCTGTAGTACTCCTGCAGGCGCATCCAGGCCATCTCGGCGTACATCAGGTACAGCTCGCCGTTCCAGTCGGTGGAAACGGTCTTCACGCACTCCTCAACGGAGGTCAGGCCTTCCGCCTCGAAGCCCTTGGCGATGATGTCGACCAGGATGTTGGCCTGGCCCTTGCCGGTGCCGAAGGTGTCGTTCTTCAGGTTGGCGTAGCTGTTGATTTCCTTGGACTCCTCAGTGGTGTAGGGCAGCACGGTGGGCACGGAGGTGTACCAGGGATTCTCGGTCAGAGCCAGCTCGGGGTGCTTGATGGTGCCCAGGCCGATAGCGTTGGAGATGTAGCCAGCGCCTTCCTTGCCGACCTCGTGGGTGCACTGATACTCGAACGCCTGGCTCTTGGCGAAGGACAGGGTGGAGCCCAGGTACTGACGGGCGTAGTTGGTGTAGTTGCCGGCAGCCTTCTCGTACAGCTCAGCGAAGGTGGCGTCCGCGATCACGGGCATGGCCTTGCCATTGAACATGAAGGTCTCGTAGGAGCCGTCTTCCTTGGTCTTGATGAAGGCGTCGGGGCCGTAGGACATCAGGATCTGGCCTTCCTCGGAGAAAGCGTAGTCGATCAGGGTCAGGGCAGCGTTCAGCTTGTCGGTGTTGCCCTCAACGCCAGCCTTGGAGATGGCCCAGGCGTCGGTCTTGACAGAGCGCCAGGACTCGGTGAAGCGCATGAACACGCCGTCCTCGTTGGTGCCGTCGAACCACTTGGCCACGGGAACCATCACGGCCATGTACTTCTCGCCTTCCTGCAGCTTGGTAGCGTTCAGGATGGTCTGGGTCTGGTTGTAGTCGTAGTGCATGAAGCCCAGGTCGTTCTCCAGCATGGTGGAGGAGGACTCCTTGGACATGTCAACGAAGGACTTGGAGATCAGGCCTTCCTGGGTCAGAGCGTTCATGCGCTCCAGGGCCTCGTAGGTGGCAGCTTCCTGACGGGCGTCATGCAGCATACCGTCAGCGCCGACGTACAGGTAGTCCAGACGGGACTCCAGGCCGCGGACGCCGAACAGGGTGCCGGCAAAGCGGAACATGTCAACGCGGCGCTGGTTGTTGTCATCCTCACGGGAGAACAGGCCCTGCACAGACTCGGTGCCATTCAGGGTCTGGGGGTTGGCGACGACGCAGCGGAGCAGGGCGACCAGCTCGTCAGCGTCCCAGGCAGCGTTCTGGCCCACGAACAGGTTGGAACGGGTGGTGCCGTAGTAGCCGTTGTAAGCGGTGTCGATGTAGGTACGCAGCATGTTGACAGCCTCAACACCGGTCATGGCGCCCTTGGCGTTCATGTTGGCGATGATGTTGCCGGCAGCGTCGTAGTTCTTGGTCACCTTCTCGGTGGCGGTGCCGTCCAGGGTCACAACGTCGATCTCGACGGTGCCGGTGGTGGGCATGTAGGCCTCGTAGACGGGAGCAGCGGTCATGTTGGAGGCCTCAGCGGTGAACTCGCCTTCGCCGTCCAGCAGCTTCGCGACCCAGTCAACGCGCATCAGAGGCATACGCTCGATGTCGTTCACGCCGTCAAAGTAGGGGGAGAAGTAGATGGCGCCGGTATCGGTGTTACCGGTGATGGACAGACGAACGATGGGGTTCGCCTCCAGGTAGGCCTTGAAGTTGGGCATCACGTCCAGGTAGTCAGCCAGGTTGATCAGCAGGCCAGCCTCGCCGTGCTCGGACAGGGCGGTGGAGTTGCCGCTCACCAGATCGACCTCGTTCAGACGATCCTTCCAGTACTGGAATTCCTTGGTGGCGGAGTTGCCCTGGTAGTGGTCTTCGAACTTGACGTTCAGCAGTTCTTCGACAGCAACCCAGGTGGGCTTCAGGTCGCCAGCGTTGTAGGTCTTGCCGTCAGCCAGGGTGATGCCGGAGCCGGCAACGTCCGCGCTGAAGAACAGGCCAGTCTTGGCGCTGTTGTAGCCGGTGGCCATGCGCAGCACGGTGCCTTCGGCGTAGGGCAGGGCGTTCTCAGCAGACGCGGTGAAGACGAAGGTGGTCATCAGCAGCGCGCAAGCCAGAACCAGAGAAAGAATGCGCTTCATTTTGGGGTTCCTCCTTTTCTTTATCGATCATCGCTGCTATACAGCAGCGCTGATTACAGGGTCTTCGACCCATTTCCGGGTCGGATACATCCTCGCGAAAATGCCGAAGCATTTTCGCGAAGCGTCAGCTTTACTCCTTCACGCCGCCGACGTTGACGCCCTTGGCGAAGTACTTCTGAATGAAGGGGTAGATGATCAGGATCGGCACGATGGAGCAGACGATCAGGGCGTAGATGACAGAGTCAGAGGCGTAGACCTCGTTCCAGCCTGCCATGGCCTCAGGATCGGTGAACTCCTCCAGCTTGAGTCGGATAAAGACCTGCAGCGGATGCTCGTTCTTGTTGGAGATCATCTGGCGGGCCCAGAAGTAGCCATTCCAGCGGGAGATGGCGAAGAACAGGGCGACCGTCGCGATGGTGGACTTGCTCATGGGGATGTACACCTTGCTGAGCACCTGGAATTCGCTTGCGCCGTCGACGATGGCGGCTTCCTCGATCTCGCTGGGCACGCCCTCGAAGGCGTTGCGCAGCAGGATGATGTTCATCGCCGCCATACCCATGGCGATGACGACCAGCCACTTGTCATCGGTGATGCCGATGCTGTTGAACACGTCCTTGGTGGCCAGGTAGTTCAGGTACTGGGGAACCAGACCTGCGGAGAACCACATGGTGAACACCAGGAAGAAGTTGAAGGTCTTGCGGAACAGCAGGCGCTTCTTGCTCAGCGCGTAGGCGCCCAGGATGGACACACCCAGCGCCCAGATGGTGCCGTAGATGGTCAGGAACAGCGTGTTGGAGTACGCATTCCAGAACATGTTGTCATTGAACATGCGGGCGAAGGCCTCGAACTGCGGATCCTTTGGCAGCAGGATGACCTGGCCGTATTCCACCGCGTGGCGGCCGCTGATGGAAGCGGACACCGCGTACAGGAAGGGGTACAGACACGCGATGGCGAACACCGTCAGCAGCGTGTAGCTGATGACCTTGAAGATCAGCTCGGAGATCTCAAGTTTTCTTTTCATGGTTTGAAACCTCCTTTATCTTAGTAGAGCGAGACGTTGGACGCCTTGTTGGCGATCTTGTTTGCGCCGATGACCAGCAGCATACCCACGACGTTGTTCATCATTTCCGCCGCGGAGGCCAGGCCGGGCTGACCGCCCTCCATGCCGTGGCGCTGGGCGAAGGTGGAGACCACGTCGGCGGTGACGTAGGTGTTGGTGTTGTACAGCAGCAGCACCTTTTCGTAGCCGATGTTCAGCAGGGAGCCGATACGGGTGATCAGCATGATGACGATGGTGGAGATGATGCTGGGCAGCACCACATAGCGCATCTGAGCCATCTTGCCGGCGCCGTCGATCTGCGCAGCCTCATAGCTGGTGGGCGAAATGGCGATGATGGCGGCGAAGAACACGATGGAGTCATAGCCCGCGCCCTCCCAGATACCGCTGATCTGGTAGATGGAGCGGAAGAACGCCGGGTTGTTCAGAAGGCCCGCAAAGCCGACCTCCTCGGTGATCAGCCCCAGCTTCACCAGCATCTGGGAGATGATGCCCATTTCCAGGTTGGAGGGCACCGAGCCCTGGCGCACAAGCATCGTGACCAGGGTGGTCATAACGACGGTGGACATGAACTTGGGCAGATAGGTCATCACCTGCAGGGCGCTGCGGGTGATGTTGCCGCGGATCTCGTTGAAGAACAGCGCCAGGATGATGGGCATCGGGAAGCCGAAGCACAGTCCGTAGAAGCTCAGCAGGAAGGTGTTGCGCAGCGCCCGCCAGAAATCAGCGGAAAGGTCGCCGCTCACCAGCAGGTCCTTGAAATAGGAGAAGCCGGCGAAGAACTGCTCCGCCACGGGCTTGACCTCGTCGGACACCTTGAAGGAGCCCAGCAGCTCGTACATGGGGAGATACCGCCAGAACAGGAACACCAGCAGCATCGGGATCAGCATCACATACAGACGCCAGTCCTTCAGGATGGTACGCCAGACGTGGAGCCAGTAGTGCTTCTCCACATCATCGCGGACAACCTGCTCGGGGTTTTCATGATAGGTACCGCTGGCCGGATCAAGGATCAGATAATCCGCCGCATTCGCTTTACCCTTCATTGAAATTCTCCTTTTCTTCTTCCTTCTCCTTACTGATGCGGAGAAGGTAGTTAATCTGATCTTCAAAGATGCCGTCCAGCCTGCGGGCGATCCAGATGACGACCGCCGTGAACAGAAGCGTGATAACATCCTTTGTAAAGAAATCCAGCATACCGGCCGCCGTGCCGCCCGCCGCCAGGGAGAGCAGCGCGCGCCCGGCCTGCATCAGCAGCGCCGTCAGCACGCCGAAGAGGATGGTGATGAGCGCATCCCCCCGGACCCGCTCCTTGCCCAGCAGCTTCAGCATCGCCAGCGCGCCGAGCCCCAGCAGGCTGCCGCCGCAGTATACCAGATACTGCCCCGGCGTTCCGCCCAGGTTCCAGCACAGCACCGCGCCGCCCAGCGCCGCATGGATCGCCGCCCATGGGCCCCAGCGCATCATCACGATCGCCGTGATCACCGGAGTGATGGAGAATACATACAGCTGGTCCGGAAACCACTTGCCCGCCGCAGTCACCACAAGCCATTCGCCTATGAGAACCATGAGGGAGAACATGATGAGATCGATTGCCCGGTATTGCCCTACCGTGCGTTCCTTCACCACGGTATCACCTCCCGACGGGGATAGCTGATTTGTCCATATGCCTACCATTATTATAATTCATCATTGCGCCCTCGTACATAGAAAAAATCATCCAACTTATGTACAAAACAGACATTTTCGCCCCTGAATTGTACATTTCGTGTACCTTTCCGGCACTTTTCATGTAAGCGATACCATTCCCGATGCTTCCTGCAATTCCCGTTTTTCGCGCTCCTCATGGATGCGTTTACATGGCCTCATGCACAAAACCGGGTCGTTTTCGTCCCGCATGGCGTATATCAGTCCGCCTTCGTCCTGCTGCGCAGCCTGCGTGCCCGGCGCCGGCCGCAGCCGTTACACAACCGTGAATTTTTTCACAAATATGTAGCTTTTAAGAAGAACATGTGTTATAATATCTTTGACTGCGCAAGCAGCAAAAGAATAAATAGGAGGACATCCTGACATGAAGCGACTTGTTGCGCTGCTGACCGTCCTGTGCATGATGCTGTGCGTTGTGCCTGCGATGGCCGAAACCGCTACCGGCACCGGTACCGCCAAGGGCTATGCCAATGGCGACGTGACCGTGACCATCACCCTGACCGACGGCGTCATCACCGACGCCAAGGCCACCGGCGTTGACCAGACCGCCGGCATCGGCGAGCCCTACCTGACCAGCCAGCCCGAGAAGATGGTCAAGGGCAACACCATCAACGTTGTGGCCGTGGACGCCAAGACTGGTGCGACCATGACCAACAACGCCATCCTGGCCGCTGCCCGCCTGGCCCTGGAAAACGCTGGCGTGAACCCCGACGACTACATGACCGAGTACGTTGAGGCCGCCGAGGACGCCGTCTACGACGTGGACGTGGTCATCGTGGGCGCCGGCGGCGCCGGCATGGTTTCCGCGCTGACCGCCGCTGAGTACGGCGCAAAGGTCATCGTGGTGGAATCCCAGGCTGCCGTGGGCGGCAACTCCGTGCGCGCCACCGGCGGCATGAACGCCGGCGACACCCCCACCCAGGACACCAACACCTTCGGCGAGAATGCCGGCGTTGAGGCTGTGCTGAAGAACGCTGCCGCCTACGCCGACAATGCCGAGATCACCGAGCTGGCGGGCGAAGTCTCCATCCAGTGGGAAGCCTACCAGAAGAACCCCGAGGGCTACTTCGACTCTGAGGAGCTGATGCAGCTGGACACCCTGATCGGCGGCAAGGGCGTCAACGATCCAGAGCTGGTCGAGACCCTGGCTGAGGACTCCTCCGAGGGCGTCGAGTGGCTGAAGAAGTACGACATCGACCTGAGCAACGTCGGCGCGTTCGGCGGCGCTTCCGTCAAGCGTATCCATCGCCCCGTCAACGCCGAGGGCAAGACCGTCTCCGTGGGCGCTTACATGATCCCCCGTCTGGAGACTGCGTGCGAGAACAACGGCATCACCATCCTGAAGGAAACCACCGCTACCGAGATCCTCATGGCGGACGGCAAGGCCGTGGGCATTGTGTGCACCGGCAAGTCCGGCAACACCGTGACCATCAACGCCAAGGCTGTCATCCTGGCCTCCGGCGGCTTCGGCGCCAATCTGGAAATGGTCGCCTCCTACAAGCCCGAGCTGGAGGGCTTCATGACCACCAACGCCGCCGGCATCCAGGGCCAGGGCATTGCCATGGCCGAGAAGGTGGGCGCTGCCACCGTGGACATGGAGCAGATCCAGATCCACCCCACCGTTCAGTTTGACACCGCGGCCCTGATCACCGAGGGCCTGCGCGGCGACGGCGCGATTTTGGTCAACGCCGAGGGCAAGCGCTTCATCGACGAAGTCGGCACCCGCGACGTGGTCTCCGCTGCCGAGATCGCCCAGACCGGTTCCTACTCCTGGCTGATCGTGGACGACGCCATGCTGCAGAAGTCCTCCGTCATCGCCGGCTACAAGACCAAGGGCTTCATGTTCGAAGGCGCGACCTACGAGGAGCTGGCCGCCAAGATCGGCGTGCCCGCTGAGGACTTCGCCGCCACCATGAACGCCTGGAACGCCTGCGTCGCCGAGAAGAACGACCCCGACTTCGGCCGCGTGTCCTTCGCCAACCCCCTCGATACCGCTCCCTTCTACGCCATCAAGGTCACCGCGGGCGTCCATCACACCATGGGCGGCGTGAAGATCAATGATGACACCGAGGTCATCGACGTGAACGGCAAGGTGATCCCCGGCCTGTACGCTGCCGGCGAAATCACCGGCGGCGTCCACGGCGCGAACCGCCTGGGCGGCAACGCCGTGTCCGACTTCGTGGTCTTCGGCCGCATCGCCGGCGAGGAAGCCGCGGAGCTGGCCCTGGGCCTGGACGACTGAGCGGATCAGTCCCTCCGGTAAAACAAACATCGGGCAGCCTCCCCTTGGGGAGGCTGCCCATTTTGTATGCCGTTTTACTCCGGCACGCTCATCGTGCGGATGGCCGCATCCATGTAGGGCCGCGCCGTTTCGTCATCGGGCACGATCCACATGAAGGAGCCGTAGTAGCCGTAGCCCTCGTGGACGAAGGCGATGTGCTGCATGTAAATGCCGCTCTCCTCCACCACCGTCCAGGCCTCAGCGCCGTTCAGGCCCTCCAGTATGATGGCCTCCGGCTCGCCCAGGCCCTGGCAGCCGCGCATCCGCAGGTACTCCTCCAGCAGCGCCCGGCCCTCGCCCTCCTCCCAGCTGGTCACATACATCAGCTGGATCATCCAGCGGTACTCCTCCTTTTCGAGGATGAAGGAGGTCTCCGGCCTCATCAGACCGGGGTCGGTGACGACGTTCCAGCCCTCGTCCAGCTGCAGCTGCAAGCCGTGCTCACAGCTGATGAAGGCGCCGCCCTCCAGCTTCTGCTGGCGGAGGTTCAGGATATCCAGCTCCTGCTCAGCGTCGGCGGTGAAGGAGCGCATGATGCCCAGCAGCACCTCATCGGCTTCCGCATCGGGCTTGCCAGAGAGCGTCATGTTGTAGCCGAAGTTCTCCGTGAAGGCCTCGAACCACAGCGTGTGCATCGCGCTCCCCTGCATCAGCTGCCAGCGGAGCTTCACGCCGCCGGGGAGGGTCTCCTCTGCGATCTCCGTTTCGGTGTAATCCCCGCCGCCGCCCAGGGCATAGAGCATCGAAACGCGGCTGTCCAACGCCTTTGCCGCCGTGATCCCGTAGCGGTCCAGCGGCGCGTAGCTGACCCCCATGGGCCAGGCCAGGCCATCCACATCGACCCGCAAATCGTAGAGCATATCCGCCGTGGCCTCCGTGGAAGACCACTCCCGGGGCAGGGCCACGGAGAACAGCCCGAAGGCGAACTCCAGGCGGTTTTCTTCCTCCTCCGCCATCACCAGCGCCGGCGCGGCCAGCAGCACGCACAAAAGCAGCAAAAGCATTTTCTTCATTTGAATGCACCCTTTCCAGGTTTTTTGTGCATTCAGTATAACATGAACACCCCCCCTTGCAACGTTTTCAGCGAAGTTTTACATCTGTAAACGCGCTCATTTCTCCCTGAGCAAAGCGAAGTGGTTGACCCCGTCCCCGCTCTCCTCCACGTTACAGCCGTGGCAGGGGAATGCGCCGCGCTCCAGCATCAGCACGCCCACCATGAACAGCCCGTAGGAGAGATCCTTCTCATAGGGGAAATCCGCCACGCGGAAGGAAAGCTCATACTTCTTCTCCCCCGTCAGCGGCGGGATCTCCTTCAGGAATTCATGCGGATGCGCCCAGCCGTGCTTTTCCCACACGACCTCGTACTCCCGCTTTTCCTCTTCTTCGCCGCCGCCCTCAAAGAACACCTCGGCCTCGTAGGAATCCCGGGGCAGCGCCGCAAAGCGCTCCGTCACCTGGACCAGGCCCTCCGTCCGCTCGCCGTCGATCTGCACAGCCACCTTCTCCGGCTGGAACGGCCGGGCAGCAAAGCTTTCCTCCAGCCAGGCCCGCGCGGCAGCCGTCACCCGGTCATAGTCGGATTCCTCATACCCGAATTCCCGCAGCACCGCAGGCGTCCGGCAGCCCTCCAGCAGGTAGTCAACGATCCCATGCAGCAGCTTTTCCATCGCGTTCTTTTCCCGGAGATACGTCTGTTGGATTTTCCGGATCCGCTGGAGCTTCTCCTGCTGCGCAGCGATCTTCTCCTCAAACGCCGCATACACCGCCTCGTCCGGCTCCAGCAGCAGCCTCCCGATCTCGCCGATGGTGAAGTCCGCCGCCTGCAGGTTCCTGATTTTCACAAAGTCGATGGCCTGCCGCTGCTCGTAGTACCGGTAGCCCGTCCACTTGTCCACCTGCGCGGGCTGCAAAAGCCCGATGCGGTCATAATACCGCAGCGTCTGCGCCGTGCAGCCGCACAGCTCCGCGAATGCCTTGATGGTCATCATACCTCCGGCCTCCTTTCGGACTCAGCCTATCATTATAGTACAGTGGAAGGTCAAGCGCCTTTTTTGAAAACTTTGTCTCTTCGCAGAAAGTTAGGAAAACGAAGGTCTCCGACGGCCAGGGGCACCTTAACATTCCTCGTCGCTTTCGCCTTCGGCGAACTCCCCACTGGGGAGGCGCTCCAACGGAATGCCCCTGGACCCTGCAAGGGATTTCCCCTAACATCGCTTGCAGCTTTCGCCTGCGGCGAAGTCCCCACCGGGGACGCGCTGCTGCACAATGCCCATTGACCCTTCCCGCGATTGAGTAGTTGCCTCCTTTGCGGCTAAATGCGCGTGACAAATAGAAGGAACGAAATATTGTGTACCTTTGTTGCGTGCGCTTTGGCTCGGATCCATGAACAAGTTCATGGAGTCCTCGCGTCGCTCAGCCTTGACTTCTCCTTCATGACAGTGAGAGGCGGCGACCACCTGCGGTGGCCGACGGGATTTACAACGGACATCTCCCCCGAAGGAGTGGAGAGGGCGACCGGAAAGCCCTCTCCCCGCCTCCGCAGAGGCGGCCCCCACCGTCCCAACAAAAAAGGGGACGACCACACTCGCTCGTCCCCTTGCTTTATTGAATTCTGTTCCACCTCGGCGGCACCATGGGGCATCCGAGCCCCTTCTTGGCCGCGCGGGTCTCCACATAGCAGCCGCAGAGCCGGCAGGTACCGTTCAGCAGCATCTCGCAGCCCTCGCAGACCGCAAGGCGCGCGCGGTAATCCGCCTCCGGCGCACGGACGGCCTCGTCCAGCGCGGCCACATACTCCGCAATGACGGCAGCCATCTCAGCCTCTCCGGCGTCGCGCAGCAGGCACCGGCACTGCTTGCGGGGCTCCACATCAGCCATTGATGGTGACCTCGACCACCGCGCAGGCGGGCAGGTTCAGCACAACGCCCTCTTCGGTCACGGTGAAGTCGGTGAAGTCGACGATGTGCACCTTCTCCTTGTCCTCGAAGGTGTTCATGTCGTGCATTTCGCCCGTCAGGATGCGGGCGGTGACCTTCTTCACGTCGCAGTTGGCGATATCCAGCGTGATCTGCTGGGCGTTGTCGCAGTCGATGTTGGCGGCGGTCACGGTGATGACGCTGCCACCGGGGCTCCCGGCGTCCTTGACGGAGGCAGAGGCGGTGACGCTGTTCATGCCGCCAGCCACGGGGCACTCGACCTCGGTGGGCAGCAGGGTCGCGTCCTGATGCGCCTTGTACAGGTCGAAGACGTGGTAGGTGGGGGTCAGCAGCATCTGATCGCCGTCAGTGAGGATGACGGCCTGCAGCACGTTGACCATCTGCGCCAGGTTCGCCATCACGACGCGGTCAGCGTGGTTGTTGAACAGGTTCAGGTTGATGGCGGCGACCATGGCGTCGCGCATGGTGTTCTGCTGGTAGAGGAAGCCGGGGTTGGTGCCGGGCTCCACGGTGAACCAGGTGCCCCATTCGTCCACGATCAGGCCGACCTTGTGCTTGGGATCATACTTGTCCATGATCGCCGTGTGGCCCTTGATGAGCTCCTCCATGTAGGCAGCCTTGCGCAGGGTGAGGTAGTACTCGTCGGTGTCGAACTCGGTGGCGCTGCCCTTCTTCTCCCAGCCCAGGGGATGGGTGTAGTAATGCAGGGTGATGGCGTCGCAGTAATTGCCGGCCACCTTCATCACGCCGTCCATCCACGCCCAGTCATTGACGTTGGGACCGCAGGCGATGCGGTAGAGCGGATGCTCCTTGGTGTAGTTGCGGCAGTAGGTGTTGAAGCGGCGGTACAGATCGCCGTAGTACTCGGGGCGCATGTTGCCGCCGCAGCCCCAGTTCTCGTTGCCAACGCCCCAGTACTTGACGTTCCAGGGCTCGCGCCTGCCGTTGGCCCAGCGGCGCTGCGCCACGGTGGAGTCACCGGGGCTGTTCAGGTACTCGACCCACTCGGACATTTCCTTCACAGTGCCGGAGCCGACGTTGCCGTTGATGTAGGGTTCGCAGCCGATCTGATCGCACAGCTCCAGGAACTCATGCGTGCCGAAGGAGTTATCCTCCACCACGCCGCCCCAGTGGGTGTTGACCATGCGCTTGCGGGTCTCCTTGGGGCCGATGCCGTCCTCCCAGTGATACTCGTCGGCAAAGCAGCCGCCGGGCCAGCGCAGCACGGGCACCTTGATGTGCTTCAGGGCCTCCACCACGTCGGTGCGCATGCCCTTCTTGTTGGGGATGGGGCTGTCCTCGCCGACGTACAGGCCGCCGTAGATGCAGCGGCCCAGGTGCTCGGAGAAGTGGCCGTAGATGTTCTTGTTGATGACCGCGCCGGTCTTGGCGGCGTCCAGTCTGATCTTCGCGGACATGAAATTACCTCCAGGGGGTCTTGGACCCCTTTTTCTTTCCGTTTTGATCGCCTGATGGCAGCCCTATCAGGAAAGGCATATCAGGTCACATGTTGATTCGTGACAGAAGAGGGAATTCCTGCTACATTAACGATAATTTTCAAAAAAACATGATGGCGTTACCAGTCGAGGGAGAGGTAGTAGGGCTGGTCGTATCCGTTCTCGAGGCTGGTGCAGCAGATGTAGCGCACACGGCACCGCTCCTCATCATAGGCAAAAATGTAGATGTCATAGCTGTCCGTCACCGGCTCGAAGGGCGCAATATCGTCATAGGACTCCAGCGACATCAGCAGCGTGTAGCCTCCCCTTTCCATCACGATATGCCCCGGCTTCCTCTCCGCAAAGAGCTGCACCATCCGGGCAACCTCCGTATCAAACTTGTCCTGCGGGAGCGACCATTCGGCATAAATATCATAGGTGTAGTCCCATGCAGGCAGATCGCGGTAGAGGTAGACAGCGTCCTCACGGTTTCCCGGCCATATGGGCAGCATGTCCTGCAGGAAGCTGTCACGGTTGGCCAGACAGTCCGCGTTAAACTGCCGATAATCGTTGATATCCGTGGTGACGGAGTATCCCACTGCGCCGCCGATACCGAAAACCAAACTTACCGGCAGGTACAGCAGGCACAGCCCGATGGTCATCAGCCGTGTCCATCTGCGCCCCTTGCCGCGCCGCTTACGCCACCACAGAATCACCATGCAGATCGTGGGCATCAGGGCGATGAGGATCCACAGCACATTGATTACGCCCACGCGGGCGTGTCGGTGCATCCGCAGCCCAGATACGACCCCCTCCACCACCGCGCACACCGGCACCGTCGCGATGATGAGCATCACCAGTGCCGCAAAGCCGCGCCAGAGCCAGTCTACCCACGCCAGCGAGCCATCCTCCTTCGGCACCTCGACCTCCCGCACCGGCTCGGCCAGCTTCTCCGCCAATTCCGCGACGGTATAGGCCCTCTCCGACTCGAGCCGGGAGAGCGCGTCGAGGTTTTCGCCCTCCTGCCGGAGGGTCTCCTCCTTACGGGCACGCACCTCCGCGACGATACCGATGCTCTCCTGCGGATCAGCGAGGATGCGGCGGATCTCCTCCACCGTAAAGCCGAACTTGCGCAGCGTGGCCACGTGATTCAGGGCAGTCACGTCCCCCTCAGTGAAATCGTAGGCCCGGCGGCCCATATAATTCTCCGTGTACGCCGGGGACAGCAGCCCCTCGTCAATGTAGTAGCGGATCGCCCGGTCAGTCAGGCCGGTTTGCTCGCAGACCTGTTTGATCTTCATGGTAGTCCTCCTGTACGGGGCGCACTCCCTCAGTCAGCCGCAGCGTCTTCGACTCTCGCGGCTGCCAGCTCCCTCGGAGAGGGAGCCTTTGGTGCCCCTGTTTTGCCGCCATTGTACGCTTTTACGCAGCGTGGAAGTCAAGATATTTCAGGAATTTTTGCAAAAAGAGCGCCGCAGCAGACTGCTGCAGCGCCCTTTCACTCAGATTCCCGCTCTTTGACCGTCTTGACAGATGCTATCAGCAACCTTTTCAGTTCAAGGCAATCATTCAGTAACGAATCGCCCATCGATGGCGTAATCATATCCGTCAGAAGCAGCAGGCGCAGCCAGTACTCCGTTTCTGCCGTCTCCTTCAGGGCAATGGACATCTTGGCAACAAAGTCTGCCTTGCTTTGGCCGTAATTCGCTTCGTTCACATTTGCACCAATACTGGTGCCACTGCGGATAATCTGCTTGGCAATAACGGTATCTTTCTTTTCCTTCGTCAGGTAGCGGTGCAGCTTCACAATCCGGGCAGCAAAATGCAGCGATTTGGTGACGAGGGGCGATTCTCTCATAGCTATCCCTCTCCTGTTCGAGCATCTTACTATTCACTATTCACCAGCGAAGCGGCTTCACTATTCACTATTCACTGCTGGTGCTTTACCCGGCAACTACACAGGAATCCACCATGAGTGAATAATGAATAGTGAATAATGAATAATGAATAGTACAAATAATCCTTCGGATTATTTGGCCATCGTCTGCGTCACGGCCCAGCCCTCGTCCACCGTCTTCTGGTGGCGGGTGGCGTAGGGGCCGATGGCGGTCACCTGCGCCTGGGTGCGCGGGAAGTGGATGCAGGTATGTCCGGGGAAGTTGTTGGTGGTGATGTGCTGCACCTCATGGGGCATGGAGTGGGTGGTCGCCATGCGGATGGTGCCGTCGGCGAAGATGACCCACACGGGCTTGGGCGTCCAGGTGTTGCCGCCGAAGGCCTGCTCCATCTTGGCGGTATCGGCTGCGGTCAGCGGCTCCGCCTCGGCGTGCTTGCCGTAGGAGAACATGTGCACCTGCCAGCTGATGCCGGTGGCGTAGTCGTAGACGGTGGCGTAGGGGTACTTGCGGCAGGCGTTGCGCACGGTGGAATACCAGTATTCGTACACCACATTCTCCGCGGAGACGCGCACCGTCTGGCCCAGGTTCACGCTGGCGCCGGGGGCGGTGGTCACGGAGGGGGCGCTGGCTGCGGGGCCGGAGGTGCCGCCGTTGCTGATGGTGGTACTGTTCAGCTTGGCGATGGTCTGCTTGCCCGCCACGCCGTCCGCCTTCAGGGCATTGGCCTTCTGGAAGGCCACGACCGCGCGGTAGGTACGGGGGCCGAAGTTACCGTCCGCCGTGCCGTTCAGGTATCCCAGACCGATCAGCTTCTCCTGCAGGGTCTTGACGCTGGAGCTGATATCGCCCCGCTGCAGCGTCAGGGAGGTCGCCAGGGAGGCCGGGGCCTTGGTGGGCGTGCTGACCGAGGGCGCCTTGGTAGGCGTCGGGGTGGGAACGGGCGTGGGCGTCGGAGCGCTGGCGCTGTACAGGGCCACGAGGGTCTTCGTGCCCGCCACACCGTCGCGCACCAGGCCGCTGCGCTTCTGGAAGTTGTAGACGGCCTCGGCGGTATCCGTGCCGTAGATGCCGTCCGCCTTGCCGGTGAGGTAGCCCAGGGTGATCAGCCGGTTCTGCAGCTGCACCACGGCGGTGCCCTTCATGCCCTTTTTGAGGGTAGTAAGGCTCTCCACGGAGCCGCCGGCCATCTGGCCGTTATCCATGATCGCCATGGCAGAATACAGCACCGACTGGGTATCGTAGCCCGCCACGCCGTCCGCATCCAGGCCATTGAGGCGCTGGAAGGCACGGATGGCCGCCACGTCGTCGGCCTTGCACAGGCCGTCCATGATGGAATCGTAGTAGCCCAGCTGCGTCAGACGCTGCTGCAGGCGGAGCACCGCGTCGCCCTTGACGCCCTTGCGGATGACGACGACATTGTCCTCCGTCACCGGGGGATAGCTGGGCGCGGGGGTCGTTGCCGCAGGGGTGGCGATGGGCGCGGGCGTCGGGACATAATCCGCGCGCAGGGCCAGGTGGGAGAACAGCACCTCATAGGTGCCGCTGCCCGCCACGCCGTCCGCCTCCAGGCCGTTCTTGGTCTGGAAGGCCTTCAGGGCTGCGACGCTCTTGGTCCCGAAGTTGCCGTCCGCCTTGCCGGTGAGGTAGCCCAGGCTGATCAGCCGCTCCTGCACCAGGCGGGCGTCGTTGTTGCGGGTGCCCTTCTTCACCTTGCCCTCGGGGATCTCAAAGGTGGGCAGAGGGGTGGGCGTTGCGGTGGGGGTAGGCGTGGGCGTCGCGCCGGAGGACAGGCCGCCGCCGCCCAGCAGCAGCGTCTGGGTATCGGGGCCACAGATGCCGTCCTGCTTCATGCCATTCTGCTTCTGGAAGGCGCGCACGGCCTTGACCGTCGCCGCGTCATAGGAGCCGGAGACCGCACCGGTGTAATAGCCCAGCTCTTGGAGCTTGCTCTGGATGGTGCGGACGATCACGCCCTGGTCACCGGAGCGGACCGTCAGGCCCTCGATGGCCGGAAGGGTCTTCAGCTCGGTCTTTGTTCCCTGGGCATTCTTGGGCTTGCCGTTGAAGAGGAAGGCCTGGAGGTTCGCATCCACCACGCCGGTAATGGGATAGGCGTTCTCCCGCTGGAATGCCATGACCGCCTGGGCCGTGGCGCTGCCGTACACGCCGTCCGCCTTGCCGCGCAGGAAGCCCAGCTCGATCAGCGCCTCCTGCAGGGCCGTCACCTGATTGCCGTCGGAGCCGGCCTGCAGCACCTGATAGCTGGATGCGTCCTCGCCGGGCACCATGGTGGGTGCGGCTGCGGGCACCTTCGTCGCCTCGACGATGGTCGCCAGACGCAGGTAATCCTTCTTGCACCAGCCGGTCTGGCCGGCGTAGGTCACATTCGCCCAGGAGCTGTACAGGCTGTGGACGGTGACCTCGCCCCCCGCAGGGATGGTCGCCAGCTTCTTGGCGGAGGTGGAGCGGGTCTTGCGCAGGCTGACGCTCTCCTGGGCAACGGTATCATAAGGATAACCCGTTGCGGTGAAGGCGCCGCCGCCCACGCCCTTGTCCACATACTTCTTGAATACATAGCCCGTCTGGCCGGCGTATTCGATGCGGTAGAAGTTGCCCGATTCGCCCGTCACGCTGACCGCATCCCCCTCAGGGATCTTCACGATCACATTGGACTGGCTGGAGTTGGGCGTGCGGCGCATATTCGTCGCGGCGTTGGTGACCCCGGAGAAGGGGTAGCTCTCCGCCAGCGCTACGCAGACCAGCACCAGCAGCAGCGCTGCCAGCAGACCCGTCAGCAGTACGCGGCCCTTCATTCGCTCCCATAAACGCATGGCTGTTCCCTCCGTGATAAAGCATAGTCGAAACCGGCCTGCGATCCCCTTTTTCCATATACGGACCGCAGCACTGGTTATACATTGACAATACACCAGCATCATTGTACGGCAGAGAGCGGGGCATTGTCAATAAAATATGTAACAATTCGGAGGAGTCTTGCCAAAAAGATGGTTTCTGCGCCCTCCGCCGTCCCACAAACCACACTATTCACTATTCATTATTCATTATTCACTATTCACTTCTCGTCCTTCCCCCTCCAACCGTCAGAGAACCCACCAGGAGTGAATAGTGAAGTCGTTTCCCTTCGGGCCACTGGTGAATAGTGAATAGTGAATAGTAAAATACTGCGCCCCGCCGCGCAAACGCACAGCGGGGCAAATCATATCAGCCGACCATCGCCAGGAGGAAAACAGGCTCAGAAAGGAACTCATACCGCTCCTCCCCCACATACGCCCGCACCTTGATGCGGTAGAGCCCGTCGGCGGCGGGAGTGCCGTCGCTGCGCAGGCCGTCCCAGGTGAAGCAGGTGCCCTCCGGGTTCAGCATCTCCGGCCGGGAGGTCTGGCGGGAGGAAAGGCGCTTTACGGTCTTCCCCTCCATGTCCACGATGGTCACCGTCATTTCGCAGGGCGTCGCATGGAGGACGTTGAAGGTCAGCTCCTCCCAGTTGCCCGGGCAGAAGGCCGCAGGCGTGCTGAGGGAAAGCTGCGGGTCGCCGCCTTCCGGGGGCACGCACAGCACGCGGGAGCAGGCCACCTCAGGCCGGCCGCGCTCAATGGTCAGCAGCTGCAGCAGCACATAGCCGGAGGAGCCCGCCTCCGCCCGGTTGATGCTGATGGCCCGCTGCTTCATGCCCGGGGAAAGCGCTCGTCCCGCCATGGGCCACGCACCGAAGGCGCCGTTGTTGTCGTAGATGATCTGGGCGTTGTCAAAATCCCAGCGGCCCTGCCGGTGATAGACCAGCTGATAGGCCACCTGCACGCTGGAAACGACGTTGAAGGAGAAGTTCACCGTCGGCTCCTGGGCCGAGAGCAGGTCGGATTCAAAGCTCACGCCCTCGATCAGCGCATCCCGGCGGCGGCCTGTGTAGGCAGCGGCGTCGTAGGTCATCAGGATGCAGTCGCTCTCCTCCGGATAGGTGCGCACCACCGAAGCGCCGTGATTGTCCAGCAGGTAGCGCTTGATCTCCGTGAGGGTGATGCTCCCGTCCCGGTTATCGTCCGCGCCGAAGCCGCCCTCCGCCGACAGTCCCCTGACCAGCGCGCCGGAAAAGTAGCCCGCGCCCGCCAGCCTTTCGCCGTCGATCTCGCCCGACCAGAACCAGCTTTGCTCTGCCCCGCCGGAGGAGCAGATCACGATGTACTCCGGCCCGGCGAACACATTGGCCAGCTGCTCGTCCACACCCTTGCCGATCATCGCGCCGGCGTGGCAGGCGTCCAGCAGCAGCACCTTCCTGCCGCGGATCTGGTCGAACATCGTGCGCAGCTGCGTGGCGGTCACGCCCACCTCCCGCGTGCCGTCGGAGAGGAGCAGGGTCATGCCGCTGCTGCCCATGCCCTCCCGCCACAGGCCGTGGGTGCTGATGTAGAAGATGCTCACGTCATCCTCGTCCGCATCGTCAAAGGCGTCCAGGATCAGTCCCGCCAGATCGCCCGTGGAGCCCACGCCGTCCCGCCGGGTCACCAGCGTATCCAGCGCCAGCGTACCCCCGGAGAGAGCCTGGGCCATCCTGTCCACATTGTTGGCTGAGGAGGGCACGGTGTCCGGCTGGCTGAGAAACCGGTCGCAGCCCACCAGCAAAGCCCGGTTCACGCGGCCATTCGATGGGGCCTCTTCCTCCAGGGGGGACTCCTGCGCCAACGCAAACAGGGGTAGACAGAGCCATGCCAGCAGCAGCGCAAACGCACGGCGATGCTTCATGCTCCATCTCCCCCTTCGTTGTTTCGTCACATATGTAACCGATGCTATTATTGTACATCTAATTAGACGCGCTGGCTACCGGTAATGTTCGCAAATTCATGTAATATTTGCAAATTTTCTGCGTGCAGGCTCCTTCCCCTGCCCTCACGCCGTTTTTTTCAGGTTTCTAATGCTGCGCTAATGGACAAACCTCTACTGACAGCTTACAATATAAGCATAGCCCCATGCAAAGGAGGATTACAATGAGACGCCGCCTGCTCGTCCTTTTGCTTTTATCCTGCTTACTTCTGACCGGTTGCTACTCGCGCATGGAGGCCATGATGAGCCATTCCAGTCGGGCGGACGACGCCTGCTCGCAGCTGCTGACACGCTTCACCGCAGCCCTTGAAGCCCGGGATGCCGCGGCCCTCAAGGCGCTGTTTTCCCCAAAGGTGCAGGATGCCTGCGACCTGGACGCGCCCATCCGGGAGCTGCTTGCCCTGACGGAAGGCCGCACCCTCCGCGCAGAATGGGACGGCCTGAACAGCAGCGGCCAAACCCGCAACCGCACGGAGCATTCCGAGCGCGCCTCCTTCCGCATTGATCTGTACATCGACGGCACGCCCTATTTCGTTCACCTGGAACAGATCTACCGCTACCAGGAGGACCCCTCCGCTGTCGGCGCTACGCGCATCGCCCTTTTCTCCGACTACCTGTACATCAGCGAAGCCTATAACGCCCCAACAGGAAACGGTATGTTCGTCCGCGCCTTCACCGGCACGGATTATCAGACCCGCCGCGTCAATAACTTCCCGCACATCTGGACGGAGATCGTGCGCACCATCCCCGAGGCGGAGCTGTCTGCCGTCATCCAGGCGAACCCCACCTTCGCCGCCGTGCGGCAGGCCTTCGGCGAACCCAACGCCCACGACGTCGGCTACGTCTATCAGCTGGCGGACGAAAACGGCGAGGCGCGCTACGCCAAGCTTTACGTCAACAGCGACGGCACGCTCCAAAGCGTTTCGCTCGTCAGCGGGACGGACTGGCTGCGGAAGCTGTATCCACCGGAGGAAGCCACCGAATCTCTCCCATAACATACCCCAGAAACCAATAGTTGCGTGCTTGTCAAGCAAAATAGGTGGCCAAATGCTGCCGGAAGCGTTATCATATGCCCGTACACAAATGAAGGAGGAACAACCATGACCATCGAATGCGCAAACCGTCTGGCGGAGCTGCGTCGTACCCACGGCCTGTCCCAGGAGGAGCTGGCGGAGCGCCTGGGCGTGAGCCGCCAGGCCATTTCCAAGTGGGAGCGGGCAGAGTCGTCCCCGGATACGGATAACCTGATCTCCCTGGCACAGCTCTACGGCGTGTCCATGGACGTGCTGCTGGGCCTGCAGCTGCCTGCCACCCCCGACCACGCCGTCGAATTCGAGGCTCCCGCCGAGGAGGACGAAGCCCCCGTGGAAGCTGCCGACGCCGCCGAAGAGGTCCCTTACATCGCGCCCGACTGCGATCCCCTGCCCAACGGCAGCTATTACGAGCACCAGGCCCAGCAGGCTGCCCGCGCCGCCGAGGCCGCCGCCCAGGAAGCCGAAAAGGCCGCGGAAAAGCGCCGCCGCCGTTTCCCCTATCCGGTGTTCGTCGTCTTCGCCTACCTGGTGCTGGGCTTCTTTTTCCACCTGTGGCACCCCGGCTGGATCATCTTCTTCACGATCCCGCTCTATTATCTTCCCGAAAGCGAGCGCCAGCCCGTGCGCCTGCTTGGCAACCCGGTAATGATTACCATCATCTACCTGCTGCTGGGCACCGTGTGCAACTGGTGGCACCCCGGTTGGCTGGTATTTCTGCTGATCCCCCTGCTCAACGCGCTTGGGCGATGATGAGAATACGATAAGCTTGAATGAGCTGCGATTCCACCTGAATTCTCCGTATAGGAGATGGCAAATGATTCACAAAAGGTGTAAACTCATTGCTGAAAGGGGGCGTTAACAATGAGCCAGCAAGAGATAGGACGCTTTATTGCAGAGAAACGACGGGCGAAAAATCTTACACAGGAACAGCTTGCCGAGCTGCTTGGCGTATCAAACAAAACCATTTCCAAATGGGAAACGGGAGTTTCCCATAGTTAAAGGTACATCCTAACAACTCACGCTTACACAGCTTGTTCACAACACAACAAGGAGAACAAGCACATGAAACTGATCACCTCATGTTATGTGCCTTTATTTTCTTGCCCATTTATGCTATAATCCATTCCAAGAATGAGCCTGACGGAGATATAGACAGATGAAAGTCCTTTTGATAAACGGCAGCCCACGCCCCGACGGAGAGACACAGTATGTGCTTTCGATCATTGAGGGCGTACTGTGTGAACACGGTGTTGATGTGGAATGGTTCCAGCTGGATAAGGCACCTGTTCGCGGGTTTGTTCATTGAGGCGGCTGCAGCAAGACGTTCAGATGCATTTATGGCGATGATGACTGTAATGAACTGATCGGACAGATCGCCGCTGCAGATGGCATCATTGTCGGGTCTCCTTTCTATTTTGCCGGCGCCAACGGTACGCTCTGCGCGCTGCTGGACAGGGTGTTCTACGCGGGCGCCTTCTATGGCCAGCTGCGGCGGTCGCCACTTGCTGGCGCTCTGGCGCGAGCGCAACCCTCGACAGGCTAAACAAGTATTTCACCTTTTCGGAAATGCCGGTCGTCAGCAGTTCCTACTGGAACATCAAACTCGAAGGCAGCGACGGATATGGCGAGGAGATACTCCGCACGCTCGCAGAGAATATGGCAAAGCTGCTGGACGCAGCAAAGACATGACCGGCGGCCGCTCCGGGAGGTGAATCGTAATGCTGGATCTGCTGAACAAGCCTCTGCCTAAGATGCCTCCTGAGATCGCTCGTGCAATCCAGGCGCCGGGGATCGAAGGGACTCCGTTTGACGCAAAAAACCGTATACTGTCCGACGCCGCTTTACAAAGAGAAATCGGCTATCATCGTCTGGATAACGGGACCTATCAGGTGTCCATGATCTGCCCGATGCCCGGCATCACTCCTGAAATGATTGAATGGTGGTTCTGGTGGCACCCGCAGGCGGATGAAAGGTATCGAGTCTGGTTTCCCGGGGATCATATCGGAATATCGTATGCCATAAAAGACAGGGACTACTTCACCACCCCCTCCAGGCCTGTGTTCAGAAGCAATACCCAATTCCCCAGGGAACGCATCAATGGGCGGATTTTGCCGCTGCGCATTGACTTTGTTCCCCCGGAGGAGTTTGGGTTCTCAAGGGTAACGATGGCGCAAAACGACATCCCGCTCATCGTGTGCGGTCATGTGGGTGTGTTCGGCGGGTTGATCTGGCACACAGAAATGGCGCATATCTTCAAGCAAACGGATGACGGCCTATGCCTGATCAGCCGGTTCTGGATCGGCCAGACCCTGACGAATCCATTGCTGCGAAGGCTGATCCTGAAGGATTCACTTGCAAAAGCAATGGCGGAGCATTGCTGCATTGAGTACCGGAATCTGGCTGCGATCCTTCCGCGTCTCTTTGTTCAAGAACGCCCATGAAACGCAAAGTGATCTGAACCTTTTCTGGCGTTTGCTCGGATGAGCAGGCGCCTTTTCTGCATCAAATATGGCCATGATCATGCACGCGCATGATCATGGCCATTGCTATTCTGTTTACGCGGAATATACGGCCCTCCGCGGATGGCTGCGCTGTTATTCTGCCAGCGTCACAGCGCCCCAGAGGCTGGGGTTATTCCAGATCGCCTGCGTGCCAGTCCAGGCCATCTGCGGGATGTACTCGGTGCCCGGGCAGGGATAGCTGATATCCGTGATCGCGAAGTTCACAGACAGCGTATCGCCCAGCTGAGGAACATACACGGGGATCTTAGCGTTGGAGAACACTGCCCACGGGATGATCGCTTCCCACACAAAGCCGGTGGTCGTCATCTCAACAGCACACTCATAGCCATCCAGCACGCTCTCGGCACCGTTCATACCCTTGCTGGTGTACCGCTGGAGCTGGTCCTTGGCGACCATGGAGCGGTCAACGGCGGTGTCCCAGTAGCCTTCATACATGATGAAATACACCAGGAAATCATTCGTGGCATAAGCCGTACGCGCGGGATCCGCATTGGGATCGGTGGAGATATACAGCTTCAGGTTGTCCTCGCCGTCGATGGGCAGCATTTCGATCGCGCCCAGAGGGGAATCTTCGCAAACCTCGGCAGCCATGTACAGGTTCGTCTCATTCCAGGACAGGTAGAACTTCGCAGAGACGTCCAGGGGGCCGGCCCACAGGTTGGCGTCGCGGATCACCTGCTCCAGCTGATCAACGACGGCAGGAGAATCGAGATTCCACTCATCCAGCTTGCCATCGATCACGACCTCATCGACCTTATGGGCAATGATCGTCGGGCGCTCCGCTTCTGCCATGCACATAGCAGGCATAGCCGTCATCACGAGGGCCAGAACAAGAGCCAACAATCTCATCGTCTTTTTCATGATTTCACTCCTTCAGGGTTCGCATTATGCTGTCTTTGTACATGAAGTATAACACAGATGCATGCCGTGTAAGCCATGACAATCCGATACGGACCATGGAAAATCCGGCACACAGTGACAGGAAAGGGGCTGTTGCCGCACTTTCGCTTTTGCAACAGCCCCAGACCTTGCTTACAGGATTACTTCACGGTAACGGTCTTGCTCAGGCCGCAGACAGAGATTTCATGTTCGCCGGCTTCCAGCACCAGATCGATGGACACGACGCGGAACTGGCCGCCATCCAGGGCGTAGAACTTGGAGGCAATCAGCTCGCCATTATCATACACGTCAGCGTTGAAGGTACCGTCGCCACCGTTGTTGAAGGCGAGGAAGTACATCGTGAAGGGTTCGCCAGCAGTGATGACAGTCGCCTTGTTGCGCTGGATGCTGATGGCGCCGCTGCTCTCAACCTCCTCATCGATCATGCCAGAGGGCAGGACGAGGGTGTCGAAGGTGAAGGCAGGCTGAGAGGTGTAGTTCATACCGAAGTTGGTGGTGTAAGCGGGGTCGCCCAGGTTGTTGGGCAGCAGCACGGAGGGGTTCTGCTTGACCAGACCGGCCATGTAGACGCGGGTCGCGTCGTCCACGCCGATATCCAGCTGCAGGTCGCCCCAAGCCAGAGACAGGTCATCCGCAGTACGGCCGATTTCGTACACGGTGGCGCCAGCGGGCTCACGCACGCCGAAGAGCATATCGGCAGTCACCCACGGATGCACATAGCGGTAGAAGTTGCCCAGAGAGGAACCATGGTCGGGGGTGTTCTGGTAGGTCTGCATGAGGATCGCAGAGGAGGAAGCGATCTCAGTCTCAGTGGGCTCACCGGAGGTATTGGTGGCTTCGGTGATCAGGACGATGGGCAGATTCGCTGCCTGAGCATCCTCGACCATGTACTCGTAATTCTCGTCGTAGGAGACCACATGGAACACGGCCACAGTCGCCTCTTCGAAGGTGTCAACCACGGTCGCGTGCTCGCCGATGGCAGCGATGTCAGCGGCCTTGATATCACCGTTGTTGCTGTCGATGTAGACCTTCGCGTCAGCAGACAGGGGCAGGACGCCATCGTTCTTCAGCAGGACGGTGGACTTGACCATCAGTTCCTCGTCCATGGCGTTCATTTCGTCAGTACGGGCGCGGACAATGTCGGAAACGGTCGTGATCTCGAACTGCTCAGCCTTGTACTCTTCGCTGGCGAACAGATCCAGGATCTCTTCGGGAGCATGGTAGTTGACCTCGAACAGGCCCAGCTCGAACTTGGCGCGCAGAATGCGGAACGCAGAACGGTCGATCAGCTCCATGGAGCAGGTACCGTCATTGACAGCCTCGGCCAGAACATCAGGCCAGGAGATCAGGTCCATGCCGCCCAGAGCGGTCGCAGCCGCAGGATCGGTGCCGCGCACGGAGCGGAAGCCGCCGAACTGGTCGATGCCGACCTCAAGGATGCGGGTGTACAGCTGACCAGCAGAGAAGGTGGACAGATCCTGCCCGTCGTCCGTGAAGCCCTGGGCAGAGGGCCAAGACATGTACAGGGGCCAGTCGGTGCACAGCACGCCGTCAAAGCCCAGCTCATTGCGCAGATAGCCAACGGTGGTGGCGTCGTAGATGATCTCGGTATCGGTCAGGCCGGTGCCGTTGTTCATCATGATCGTATCAGTCTGGCCGTCCTGAACGGCAGCACGCCATGCGACCATCCAGTTTTCCCAGAGCTGCGCTTCGCTGCGGGCGCCGCCGAAGCTGCTGCGGCCGCCGCGGGCGATGTAGTGCTTGGTCATGGCGTCAACGCCATTCTCTTCGTAAGCCTTGGTCTCAGCGGTGATCATGGTGGCGATGTTGTTCACTTCGTCGCCGTACCAGGAGCCGATCTCAACGCCGTAGCTGTGGAAGATGGTGGTGTAACCCATAGCCGCCATTTCCTTGGAGTACTGGGCAACCATGTCGTACAGGAGTTCCGGATCATGCGCCACGCCGAAGGCATAGTAGGGCATGTTGATCATGGAACCGAAGGTGTTGTAGGGGCGGTCGGTGGAGAAGCTGATCGGGATGCCCAGACGAGCTTCCTCGCCCATCTTCTGCATCAGATTGATAGCCGCCTGCTGCTCCAGAGCAGTGCCGCTGGCGGAGTAGCTGAAGTGAACGATGTTGTCAGACTTAATCTGGTATGCCATGGGCACATAGGTCTGATTGCCGAAGACGTAGGTGGGCTCTTCGCTGGTGATCCACTCATCGGGCGCACCGTAGGGCGGAGAGAACTGGCCGCCGCAGAAGTGGTGGAACAGCAGGCCGATCTTCTCGTCCAGCGTCATCTGGGCCATCAGATCGCTGATGCGCTCTTCCGTGGTCTTGCGGTAGTCTTCGTAGACGTCCAGCTGACCATTGCTGTTCAGATCCTTGAAGTACAGGCCCTCCACCTCGATAAAGGTATCGGCGCTTGCAGCCGTCAGATAGACCTGATCGCCGTTGGCTTCCACATAGTAGAAGCCGCCGGTGCTCTCCTTGATCGCGCCTTCTGCGAAGCCAGGCACGATGCAGCTCATCATCATCATGATGGCCAGCAACAGAGACAGTTTCTTCATACTTGGGTACTCCTTTCTTTTTTCATGCAGGAATATACACCACCTGCATTGTGCTATGCTTATTATACCTTCTTCTATTTCACGCAAACTATTAAATATCTGTCCTGCAATATGAAAAAATACGCTCATTCACGAGCCGTTGGGAATATCCGACACATGCATTGTAAAAAACAAACACAGGTACCGGACCATACATGAGTCAATGCCGCTGATTCAGCATATACGCACCTTTTTGTAACCGTCTTGCGAAAGCAGACTCAATACATTATAATTGGAAGTAACAGAAGAATCAGAACTATTGGAGGAGCTGCTCTGATGAAAAGAAAAGAAGAACTCCCAGATTGCCCTGTTGCAACCTGCGTACAGCTGCTTGGCAGCAAGTGGAAGCTTCTCATCATCCGTAATTTACTGATTCGTCCATGGCGGTTCAACGAGCTGCATAAAAGCCTTGACGGAATCAGCCAGAAAGTATTGACAGACAGCCTGCGTGCGATGGAGAAGGACGGCCTGATCAATCGGACAGCTTATGCAGAGGTTCCCCCGCGGGTGGAGTATTCGCTGACCGAATTGGGTGAATCCATGCGGCCGATTTTGATCGCCATGCAGAAATGGGGCGAGGATTACGGGGAGAAGCATTCCCGAATCCATGTCTGATGCACTCCACGGCTATCTGGCACTAACCAAAGGAGGACTGATATGTACCGAGTATTACTTGTGGATGATGAATTACCCGCCCTGCGTTATTGGCAGAATATTTTCGATAAACTCGTGGCGGGCTTTCGCGTCGTGGATACCTGTACAAGCGGAGAGCAGGCAATCGAAGTGCTCAAGCAGCACGCCGTAGATCTTCTGATCACTGATATCAGCATGCACGGCATGAGCGGCATCGAATTGGCCAGATATGCCCGCGCAGCCCTGCCTGCAATACATATCCTGATCGTCAGCGGTTACAGTGAATTTGAATATGCACAATGTGCCATTCAACTCGGTGTTGATGACTATCTATTAAAACCGGTCAGCATCACCAAAATGATTCCCATTCTGAATGCGATCCGTGAAAAGCTGGATGCCGAGCAGCACGAGCAGGCAGCCATATTACTCCCGGCACTGGCATGCGGACAGACAGTTACCGATGAGGATCTTGCACGGCTCTTTGGTAATCGGTATTACCGTTTCGCCGTGTTGCGCTGGGGCAATCTGAATATGACTCTGCCCAGAACGCTCAGCTCCACCTCTCTGATTTATCCGCCCCACGAGTATTTTTATGTACTTCGTGGTCGGGATGACAATGAAAGAATCCTGATCAGTCCCGAAGATAATGCTGAGCGTTTTCTGGCAGCATTGAGCATATACACCATGCAGCAGGGGAAGTTATCCACCTGGACTGTCATCTATGCCAATGCACCTCAGCCAATCAGAAGCCTTCGCAGCTATATTGAGCTTGCCATGAACATGCTGTACCGGCGGACCGTAATCGGTATGCATCAGATCCTGCAGCTGACGGGTGAAAACCTGACCGAAGAAAAAATGAAACTGCCTGCGGCAGACCTGAAACAGCTGAACTATTTCATCTCCGTAGGAAAACCGCAGATGCTGAAAGAGTATTTCCTCTCCATGGCTGCCGAATGGGATAGGGAGCATATCCCTCAGCGGCAGATATGGCACATGATCAGACAGCTGATCCATCAGACTGCCGCTACCAATATGTCCGTATTTAATCGGCTGGACGATGTGCTTCAGGAGTTCAATGACCTGATCAGCTGTGCCAGTTCCTATGGTGAACTGGTGTGCAGCGTGTACTCCCTGCTGTTTGACAACAACAACATTCGGGACAAGAAACTATCCACCCGGGAGCTGTACGATTATGCGGTACAGTATATTGCGGAAAACTACTCCCACGCGCTGAGTATGCAGAGCGTCTGTGAGGAGCTGGGAATCTCCCATACCTATCTCAGCCGCTTGTTCCGTAAATACGGCAATGTGACCTTCAACATCCATCTGACTCGCTGCCGGATGGAAGCAGCCAAGAAGCTGCTCAAAGAAAAGCCCGAACTTCTGTTGCGCGATGTGGCCGCCTGCGTGGGGTATGAAGATTCCTCCTATTTCACCAAGGTGTTCCATCAGTACACTGGACAGACGCCCTCCCAGTATACAGCCCAGGACTAAATGAAGCAAAAATGGAGAGCCGCCGGAAAAATGGCGGTTCTCCACTTTTTTATGTCATCATTTCCTTCAGTGCATTCCTGTCCAGCTTCATGGTAGCGGTATATGGCATACTCTCCAGATGCAGGTATACATCAGGCAACATATATCGCGGCAGCAAGGCCTTCAGGCTGCTGCGGATCATGTCTTCGTCCGTATCCCCCGTGTAGAAGCAGAATATCCGATCTGTCCGCTTGTCATGCAGGACGCAACCTTCCGTCCACCCGGGCGTTCTGCGCAGCGCCGCTTCAAGCTCTTCGAGCTCCATCCGATAGCCCATGTGCTTGATCTGCCGATCCTTTCTGCCCAGCACCATCAGTTCCCCATCCTCGCGCAAGTAACCAATATCCCCGGAACGGTAGAAACACCCATCTCCACGGCCCAGCGGATCGTCGATCCATGCTTCGGTTGTCCTGGACAGATCCCTCCAGTAGCCCTGCGCGACCCATGGACTCTGCACATACATTTCTCCTGGCTCGTGCGGGGGGGCTTCTGTTCCACCCTCGTTCAGAAACAGCAGTTTCACTTCCTCAAAAGGCTTTCCAACAGGCAGACGGTCATCTGCACGATAGCTCCCCTGCACCTTGCCTACTGCCACCGAGAACATTTCAGTGGAGCCATAGAAGTGCCACCAGTTGGCATTGGGCGTCGATTTCATCCATTGGCTCAGCGGCTGCCATGGCATGGATTCACCTGACATAATACCCCAGCGCAGCATCGGCAGGCAGGCCGTTTCCAGCACGCCGGACCGTACCACGCTGGTGAAGCTGGAGGGGGTCATGCAGAACACGGTGATCTGATGCCTGTTCAGCAGCTCCATCATTCGCTTGGGGAAGGTCAGCACACCCTGGGGCAGCAGGTATACGCTTGCGCCCAGGGCAATCGGCGGAAAGACCTCCAGGATCGAATTTGCGTAGAAGAAAGGCGATTGGTTCGCGAACACCTCATGCTCCGAGAAGCCGTAGATGCGGATCGTCGCCTGCGTCCAGAGAATAAAGCTGGCATGAGTCTGCGCAGAGCCCTTTGGCGTGCCCGTTGTTCCGCTGGTGCAGAGGATCGACATCGGGTCTTCAGGCCTGACCTGCATTCGCACAGCATGCAGTCGTTCTTCTTCTATCTCCGCGTCTACGGCCGCAGTCAGCGAAAGCGTCCTCAGCTGCAGCGTGCAGTCCGCCAAGGCCTTTTCGCCCTTCTGATCAGTCAGGCATAGTGCAGGCCGGAGAGTCTCCAGCATCAGCTGCAGACGTGCCGGCGGCATGGCAACGTCCAGCGGCGCATATGCGCATCCGGCATACAGCACGCCATACATCGCCGGGATATTCTCTATGCTGCGGGCGTCCAGCAGCAATGCGATCACCGCACGGGGGGGCGCTGCATGCGTCAGGCAGCTTCCGATTTGCTTTGCACGTTCCATCAGCCCGATGAATGTCATCTGTCGGTGCTCGTCAAAAAATGCGATCCGATCCGGCACCCGTACCGCTGTTGCCTCCAGCATTTCCAGCATGCTTTTCATGGCTCAACCTCCTTGATGCCTGAGGATTCAAACCCGGGATATATGGCATACCATTCGTCCGCGCAACGCTGATACGATTCATACGCTACATCCCCCCGCCTGTCCGGCAAATCGAAGAGCGCCATGAGATCCGCGCCGAGCTGTCGGCTCAGCGTCATGCTGCCCTTGACGTTCAGATGCTGCCAATCAGCGAAATCCGTGGAATAGCGCAGGCCGTAGTGAAGGGACGGATCGTTGTAATTGATGCCCGTGATCCCATATTCCGCAGCGATGCTGTACAGGGCGTTGACATACATGTGCTCGCTGGCGTAGTCTGGATTGGGCAGCGTGATCAGCATCATCGGGATATTCTCTTCCTGTGCCAGGGCGAAGATCTTCCGTGCATATTCTTCCTCGCGGGCATTGAGGTTCTGCCGAACGGAATTCCAGGTGAAGGAAGGCTTGCGGTGGAATTCCACGGCATCCTCCTCGATGTAGCCCTTCCAGTCCTGTCCGCGCCCGCCGTTTGTCAGGGGGTAAATGAAATCCTCCGCTGTGACCGAGTCGTATTTGCTGTGCAGCACAGGAAACATCAGCAGATATTCCAGCGCCTCCGCGTCGCTCTCAACGCAGGCACGGATGGCTCCGATCCTGTTTTCCAGCGAACGGATGCCGTATGTGGACATGATGATGCGTCCGCTGCTGGTGTAGTCCCGGTCATACAGCGCCGGCTTCGTGTCCAGCAGGATCAGCCTGGGTGTCTGGGTCTTCAGCGCCTCCCGAAGAGCATAGTAGCTGATCCAGAAAGGCTGCTCCGCGCTGCACAGGTTGTATGAGGCGATACCATACTCCTCATACAGGACGTTTGTATTCACTCCTGCATAGGCTACGCTTGTGCCCACCACCAGCACATCCACGCTGTTATCCGGCTGACGATAGAGATTATCCATGCTGCACATGCCGTAATCATACTTTGGCGACAGCACATGCAGTGTGTAGAACATCGCCGCTGCAAGCAGCACAAGAAATATGGCTGTCCGCAGCCAGAAGGCAAGCAGCAGCCTGCCCCGTCCAGGTGACATATTCTGATTCATTCCACACCTCAAAACTGCGTGTACACAAACGCACTGCTGTCAACACCCGAACCGTAGCATCCAAATACCAGCGTCGCAATGATAATGAGGAGCAGCACCGGCCAGCGGATGAGGATGCTCCTCTTCGCAAGGCGGACATGGAGATCGCCCCGTCGCTCTGTCAGCGCGTCAGCCAGCAGGAGTATCGCGATTGCAGCGCCGACAATGACCCACTCCAGCGTCGGCATGACCGTCAGCCACCTTTCAGCAAAGCCTGTCAGCTCCCAGTCGGAGAACGCTGCGCGCAGCAGGGTCCATCCGGCCTGCGGGCCTGGCGTGAAGGCAAAGAACTGGGACAGCAGCACCAGCAGCATCGTCCGCAGCCAGCGCAGAGGCGTCATCCAGCCCTTCCTGGGCAGGTGCAGCGCCGTGCTCATCCGCTTGAAGCACGGCTCCAGCAGAATTGACGCCGCCATCAGTACACCCCAGTATGCGCCGAAAACCACTGCATTCCAACTGGCCATGTGCCATATGCCGATCAGCAGGAACACCGTCAGTGTCGCAAGCGCCGAGGGCAGCGACCTCGCAGTCTTCTTTCCAAGGAACCTGCCCGCGAATTTGCTCAGTGCTGCTCCGCCGCGCGACAGGGACATGGGATACAGCACATATTTGCGGAACCATGCTCCAAGAGAAATATGCCACCTGCGCCAGTATTCAGCCACGGAGACAGAGAAGAACGGACGGCGAAAGTTCTCCGGCAGTGTGATGCCCAGCATACACGAATAGCCGCGCACGATGTCCATCCCGCCGGAAAAGTCGGCGTACAGCCGGATGGTATACAGAATCACGCCGCCGAGCACGAACCAGCCGGGCAGCGATTCGCTGGTGAGCAAAGCCTGCGTCGTGACGGCCAGCCGGTCGGCGATCACAAGCTTTTTGAAATAGCCCCATGCCATCAGAGTGAAGCCCGAGACGGCATTCACCGGCTCCAAACGGTGCCCGACTGACAGCTGGCCCGCCAGCTCCTGCCACGAGGAAATAGGACCCTGGGGCAGCTGCAGAAAATAGCCCACGAACAGCAGCGTGCGCAATGGATTCTTCTCCGCCTTTGCCTTGCCGCGGAACACATCGATCATATATCCAGCTGACTGGAAGGTGAAATAGCTCATGCCCAGCGGGAGGATCCAGTTCAGGCCCATCAGCGATGGATAGTACTTCAGGAAGCACATTGTCCCCAGATCCGCTGTCAGTAGCAGCGCCAGCAGCAAGCGTCCGGTGCGGGGCCTGCCACGCAGCGCAGCAAGTTCCAGCGCGCCGCCCCATGTGATCATGCTCACGCACGCAATATGCGCAGCTGTCTGCCAGCCCGCCAGCGCAGCAAATACAGCGCTGGCGATCAGCAGCACCCACGGTCGGAGCCGTAGTGGTACTGCATAATACGCAAGGAATACCGCCGCCAGAAAGCAAAGAAATTCAAAGCTCAGAATACTCATCTTCGTATGTATGCATGACCTGAATGCGGTCAATCTTTCCGCTGCCGGTATATGGCAGCTGCGTCAGGTGGAGCCAGATGTCCGGCAGCATGTACTTGGGCACAGCATCCTTCAGATGCTGCCTGACCGCAGCCTTGTCGGCGATTCCGACCCATGCGCAGACGATCTTCTCCTTCGCTGCGTCATAGATGCAGCAGCCGTTTCCTACGCCCGGAAGGGCCAGGAGAGCGCTTTCGATCTCCCCCAGCTCGATCCTGTAGCCGCTCCGCTTGATCTGTCCATCGCGTCGGCCGCAGAACATCAATTCACCGTGCTCGTTGTACGCCCCCAGATCGCCCGTTTTGTAGACCAATTCCCGGATCTGCGGGCGCAGCGGATTCTGCACGAAGGCCGCTGCCGTTTTGTCCGGCGCATTGTAATAACCGATGGACAGACAGCTGCCGCTGACGCAGATCTCCCCATCGATCAGGTCGATGCGCGTATTATCGCACGGGTAACCGATTGGCAGAACATCGCCATCGTCAAAGGCACGGTCCACGCGATACCATGTGCATACGTCGGTGATCTCCGTCGGGCCGTACATGTTCACAAAGTCGGCATCCGGCACCGCCTGCCGCCAGCAATTCAGCGTGCGGCAGGGCATGACCTCACCGCAGAAGAATATGCGCTTCAGCGCGGGAAGCGGACTGTGCTCGCCCAGTACCTTTGCATGAGCCACTGCCGTCAGCGCCGAGGGCACCCAGAAGATGGTGTCGATCTCCTCCGTCTGCAAAAACGTCAGCAGCTTTGCCGGAAACATGAAGGCTGATTTGGGGATGAGGAACAGGCTACCGCACATTTTCATCGCGCAGTAAATGTCCAACACAGAGTTGTCAAAGTAGAAGGGCGCCTGACTGCCAAAGCGGCAGCCCTGCGGCAGACGCAGCTCGCGGCAGGCCCAGTCGATCAGGTCGATCACGCTGCGGTGCGTGATCGCCACGCCCTTGGGTGTACCCGTGGAACCGCTGGTGAAGAGCACATACAGCAGCTCCGTGTCGATATGTGCCGCCATACGCGCAGACAGCAGCGCCGCGTTCTCCTCCCGGGGGATCGAGGGTTCTGTGAAGCACACCGCTTCAGGCGCGATCCTGCCGGCGAGTTCCGCATAGCGTTCCTCGCAGACCACGGCCGCAGGCTGCAGCACCTCGGCGATCATCTGCATACGCTTCTGCGGCATGGTGGAATCCAGCGGCGTATAGAAGCAGCCTGCATATACCGCCCCCAGCATGGCAGCGATGCAGTCAGGGCTCTTTTCCATCAGGATCAGCACCGGCTGCCTGGCGGCAATGCATTCGGCAAGACAGCTGCCGATCTCTCTTGCCCTTTGCCGTGTCTCTGACCAGCTGAGGCGGCGTGACGGCATGTCATATGCCGGGAATGAAGGCGCTTGTTGCGCAGCTGCTTCCAGCCAATCCAACACATTCTTCATCATGACTGATACCTGTGCACCAGCGCGAGCATGGCGTCCACATCATTGAAATTCTCCGGCTCGATCTCTCCTGCAGGAATATGTATGTCAAAGGCTTCATCCAGCGCGAGCAGGATCTGCGTCAGATCAAGAGAGTCGATCAGGCCATCGTCGATGAGCGCTGTTTCCGAAGCAAAGTCCACGTCATCCTTGACCTCCCGAAGCGCCGTGAGCAGCCTGTCCATTTCATTCATCCTTGGTTCCTCCATGGTTTTGATGATCGTTGCCATATGGCAAAGAGCCCTGGAAGACAGACTCCTCCAGGGCGCTTGTAATTCAGGGGTTGATACGCTTTTCCGTCGAAGGATCAAACAGATGCAGCTTTGCGGGATTGGGCGAGAGCTTCAGCGACTTAGCAGCCGGCGCTTCCTCCTCTGCATGCTTCACCACGACCACCTGCTCGCCGATACGCACATACACCAGATGGGCATCGCCCAGCGGCTCGATGGATTCCACGGCAGCAGGGATCAAGCCGTCCTCCGTGATCAGCAGATCGGAGGGACGGATACCCAGGTGGACATCCTTGCCCGCATAGGGCTTCAGGCAGGTCACAAGTTCAACGGGCACGGGGAGGGAGAAGCTGTCCGCATTCAACACCAGAGCGCCGTTCACTTCCGTCACACGCACCGTGAACAGGTTGATCTGCGGCGTGCCGAGGAAACCGGCAACGAACTCGCAGTTTGGATGGTTGTACAGTTCGTTGGGCGTGCCCTCCTGCATGATGTGGCCGTCCTTCATCAGCACGATATGATCAGCCATGGTCATGGCCTCGGTCTGGTCGTGAGTGACGTAGATGGTCGTAATGCCCAGCTGGGTCTGAATCTTCTTGAGTTCATAGCGCACCTGATCGCGGAGCTTGGCGTCCAGATTGCCCAGCGGCTCATCCAGCAGGAACACCTGCGGGTCGCGCACCAGTGCACGTCCCAGGGCCACGCGCTGACGCTGACCGCCGGACAGCTCTGCCGGGCGGCGATCCAGCAGATGGTCGATGGAGAGCATCTTCGCCATCGTGTCTACGCGCTTGTTGATCTCTTCCTTGGGTGCCTTCTTGGTTTCCAGCGCAAAGGACATGTTCTTGCGCACCGTCATGTTGGGGTACAGGGCGTACTCCTGGAACACCATGGCGATGTTACGCTCCTGCGGCGGAACGAAATTCTTCTTCTTGCCGCCGGACACCTCCGTCATCAGCTCCTCGCCGAAGTGGATGGTGCCATCCACGGGCTCCAGCAGACCGGCCACGCAATGCATCGCCGTTGACTTGCCGCAGCCGGACGGGCCGAGGAACACGCAGAATTCTCCATCCTGCACTGTCAGGTTCAGCTTGTCCAGCACATAGGATTTGCCTTTGTTGTAGGATACGCTCATATCCTTGATCGTGATAGCAGCCATATGATCACCTTTCTTGCATTGCGTTCATGCCGTTGTTTACTGGCCAAAGGCCGCTACATCAATGCCGAAGCCGTACTCGTACAGCGGATCGATGATATCCTTGGGCAGATCCTCACGCTGGGCGAGCACCTGCTCCATCGTTGCGGGAATCTGGAAGGGCAGACGGCCGGTGATGGGGGTCTCGCCGTACAGGGCCGCGACGACCGCATCCGCACCGCAGGTCACGCCGGGACGATAGGCCAGCAGCACGCTGTCGCTCATTTCCACCACCGGGGTCAGGACATACGCGCGGTTCATCAGCACGACGGAGACGACATTCGCGCCCGCTGCGTCAAGGGCTGCGAGCAGCGCTCGCTGATCCTCAGGGAATTCCAGGTTTGCGGTGCCCCAGGCAGGTTCATGCGTACCGCTCTTTTCGCCCACAACAACGATGACCGTCTTTCCGCTCAGATCGGCAGGAACAGAAGCTGCATCGGCATAGTAGGTCACGTTTTCCTCGCCCAGACGGTTCTGGAAGGCTTTGAGGATACTTGTGCCGCCGATATCGATGGGATCCTTGGCGGTCCAGCCGCTGTTCAGCGCACGGGCGTTGTCCGCCAGCTCACCAGCGATGATGACCTGCTCGCCCAGTTCCTGCGCGTTCTCGTACTTCACCATGGTGAAGGAGCGGGCAGCGGCATTCTGGGCAATGGCACGATGCTCAGCGCTGCCCAGAATGGATGCGGCAGCGTTCTCGTCTACATAGGGATTCTCGAAAATGCCCAGCTGGAACTTGGCGATCAGGATGCGACGGCAAGCATCGGTCAGACGATCCTCCGGCACATCATCCACCACGGAGCGGGTGGAGCGCACACCAGCGCCGCCCAGAATATCTGCGCCTGCATTAGCCGCGCCGGCAAAATTCAGGCCCCAGTCGGTCTGAATCAGGCCATCAAAACCCAGTTCACCGCGCAGCAGGTCGGTCATCACGACTGCGGACTGATCAGCGTAATTTTCCACAGCATCGCCGCCCAGGTAGGGCACAGTGGAATAGCCGTAGGGCATGACAGCCGCAACACCCGCCGCGATGGCAGCCTTGAAGCCTGCCAGGTGCAATTCAAGGGAGTCCTCCTGTATGGTCAGGGGCGTGCCGTCCACGCCGTCGGTCTGAGCGCCGGAGCCTGGGAAATGCTTGACAGTGGCGATCACGGAGCCTTCTGTCAGCGCATTACCGTCCTGCAGGCCTTCAATCGCCGCGACGATCAGGGTCTTCACAACCTCGGTGTCCTCGGAGTAGCACTCCTGGTTGCGTCCCCAGCGGGGATCGGTAATCAGGTCAGCGTCAGGAGAGAGCGCCATGCGTACGCCGATGGCCAGCAGCTCCTCGCGCAGGACGATATTCAGCTGCTTCACCAACTCGGGATCGTTCACAGCGCCCTGATTGATCTCATCCGGGAGGAAGGTTCCGTCCTTGACGAACGCTGCGCCAGCCTCCGTATCCATGGAGAAGATAACCGGGATGCCCAGTGCGGAGCTTTCGCTCAGTTCCTGAATCTCATTGGTGCGCACCGCCGCATCATACGCGCTGTCAAACACGTACTCGTACACCAGCGCAAAGCCGACGTTGTTATCGGTGAACCAGCTGTCCTTCTTGGATACCAGCGTCAGATGCACCATCTGGGAGGCCTTCTGGGTCGCATCCATCTGGCTGAGCAGATCATCTGCTCGCTCCTCAGGGGTCTTGCGCCAGTCCTCGTACACATCCAGTTCGCCATTGTCGTTGAGGTCCTTGAATTGATAGCCGTCCACTTCGATGATGGATTTGACACGCGCCACCAGCTCCGGCTGGACAGGGGCTTCCTCCGCCAGCGCGGGGCAGATGGTCAGCAGCATGGCCGCGCAGACCATCAGGCTGATTACCTTCTTGAAGAGGTTCTTCATCTTGAAATCTCCTTTCCTTACGAAGCCGTCACAGCGCCGGACATCTGGCCGCTGATCAGATACTTGCCCATGAAGATATAGAGCACCAGTACGGGCAGGGCCAGGATGAGGGAGCCCGCCATCTGCACGTTGAATTCCGCCGCCATGGTGCCGGCCAGCTCGTTCAGGGCGATGGTCGCAGGCTTGGAGTCATAGCCGCCCAGCACCAGGGCGAAGAGCATCTCGTTCCAGATGGAGGTGCACTGGAAGACGAAGGTGGTGATGGTGGCGATCATGGTGTTGGGCAGCACGATCTTGCGATAGATGGCCCACATACCGTTGCCGTCGATCATCGCCTGGCGGATCAGCGCATCGGGCACGTCTGCGTAGTAGCCGCGCATCATCACGGTGCACATGGGCATTCCGAATACCGAATGTACAAGCACCAGACCCCAGACGTTGTCGTAAAGGTTCAGGGCGTTGATCGTCTGCAGAAGCGGGATCAGGATCGCCTGGAAGGGCAGGTATGTCGCTGCCACAAGGGCGATGAAGAATACGTTGTTGAGCTTGAACCTCCACTTGCTCAGCGCATAAGCACAGACGGAGCCAAGGAACACCGAGCCGGCCGCACCGAAGATCGTAACAACAAGGCTTGTCATCAGCGGCATACCCAGCTCCTCCATGGCGCTGGCGTAGCCTTCCAGCGTCCACTCGGTGGGCGGGGTGATGGGCGTTGAGGTCATCACCTCACTGTTCGTTTTGAAGGAGGTCATCACCGTGCCCCAGAAGGGCAGCATGTAGAAGACCAGGAAGACGACCATGATGAAATAGTACACGATATGCAGCACCGTCATATGCCACCTGGGGCGGATCTTCACCGTCTGCGCCTGCTGTGCTTCACGGCTGCGTTCAATACCGACATGATTCTGCATACTCGTCACTTCCTTTTATTCGTCCAGTAGGTCAGCGGCAGGATCAGCACCAGTACCAACGCCAACAGGAAGCAGCTGATCGCCGAGGAATACGCGAAATTGTTGTTCTGGAAAGCCTCGTTATACATCCAGATCGGCAGCGTCCATGCGGAGGAGGTGGTGTAACCCACCAGCGAAACGATGAAGTCGAAGGAGCGCAGAGCGTACATGGCCAGGATCGTGATGCAGCTGCCCATCGCGCCCTTGAGCTGGGGGATGATGAGCTTCCAGTAAATGCGGGGCATGTACGCACCGTCCAGCTTGGCGGCGTTGATGATGTTCACACGGACGTTCTTGATCGCTGCAAGGAAGATCACCGCTACATAACCCGAGAACTGCCAGACCATCGCGATGATGATGGACAGCATGATGGTCTTGTTGCTGGAGGCCCACATCAGGCTGCCTTCCTTCATGGCCGCCGAGACTTTCACGCCCAGAAGGCTCAGAAAGCTGTTCAGCACGCCGCCGGTGGGGCGGTACATGTACGCCCAGACTGTGCCCGTCACCACGAAAGACAGGGCGAAAGGCAGCAGAATCAGCGTTCTGAACATCGCCGTGCCGCGCAGGCCCTGATCCATGATCAGCGCAAGGCCCAGGCCCAGCAGCAGGCAGATCGGGATCAGGCAGAACAGCAGCAGTGTGTTCTTCAGCGCCGGCCAAAAATAGGGGCTGGAGAACATCTTCGCATAGTTGCCAAAGCCTCCGAAGCCGTAGCTGGCCTCCAGCTCGCCCGCCTGCCAGTCGGAAACGGACACCCACAGGTTCCAGCCCAGGGATACGTACACGAAGTAGATCAGCGCCGCCGCCGGAATACAGATCCAGATCAGCGGATGCTTCTTGAGGAAGTTATGGATCGGTGCAACCACTTTGGGCACGAAGCGCAGCAGCAGGTGATACACGAGGATCACCGCAGCAATCGCTCCGATGATCGCCCAGAAGCCGCCGCGGTCCTCGAAGGTCATGTATACCAGATTGTCAAGAAAGTCCTGAAACATAGGCAGCGCCTCCATTCGTTATGCCATGAGATGCCTGCGGTGTATCTCTTGGAGCACAGGGCAGGCAGATGGAGAAAACAGGGGCAGGCTTTAGCGTCCCGCCCCTGTTCCCTGCCTGTTCTCAGTTGTCGTAGCTCAGGCCCCAGCCATAGTCATACAGCGGGTTTTCCAGATCGAAGGACACATCGCCAGACTGGTCGTTGACGGAATCCATATCCCGGGGGAACTGGATGGGCGTCTTGCCGGTGGGGTTGTTCATGCCAAACAGGGTTTTGGCAATGGCAATGCCGCCCTGCTGACCGGGGTAGTATGCTTCCAGAATCGCGTTAGTGTTCTCGTCGCACCAGGTCAGAATGTAGGGACGGCCGCCGGTCACCACAGTGATGATCTTGCCGGAGGTGTTGGCCTTGACCGCCTCGAGGATCTCCTGCTGGGTGGAGGTGATGTTCAGGGTGTCGTAGCCCCACGGCGGATCGTGCTGGTAGCTGGGTTCACCGACGGACACGATGACAATGTCCGCAGCCTTAGCAGCCTCAGCAATGGCTGTCACATCGTCCGCGATGTAGGTAACCGTATCGGTATCACCAGCGTACTCGGCGATCGCCTCATAGATGGTCAGGCCTTCCTGCTCGGAGGACCAGCCGCCCACCAGGCTCATCATGTCGTTGCCGCGGGGGCCGCAGACCAGGATGTTCAGACCGGAGTCAGCAGTCAGGGGCAGCGCGCCGTCGTTCTTCAGCAGGGTCATGGCCTTCTCAGCCGCTTCCAGATTCAGGGCGATGCTTTCTTCATTGCCCACGAAGGACACGGCGTATTCCACATCGCAGTAGGGGGTCTCGAACACGCCCAGCTCGAACTTGGCCTTCACGATTCGCATCGCAGCGGCATCCAGGATGGCTTCGTCGATCTTGCCTTCTACGGTCAGCTCTTCCATCTGGTCGATCAGGCGGATGGATTCGCCGCCGATGCCATCTACGCGGCTCTGGGTCACGCCGATCAGGATCGCTTCCTCGTCGGAGACCTCCTCGCCGGTCATGGTGCCCAGGGCTTCCTGGATGGCCCAGATCATACCCCAGTCGGTCTGGATGATGCCTTCAAAGCCCATGGTCTCGCGCAGCAGCTCCTGCAGGGTGGCTGCGCTGCCGATGGCGGAGTTTTCCATATCCAGGGCCAGCGGCACGGAGTAATAGGGCATAATGGAGCCCACATTCACTTCCAGTGCGGCGTAGTAAGGCTTCAGGTGGATCTGCAGGGTCTCTTCATCGGCCACAATGGGAGAGGTGTCCTTGCCGTCCATCTGCGGGCCAGCGCCGGGGAAGTGCTTCAGGCAGGCGACGATGGCCTCGGTGTTCAGGCCCTCGGTGCCGTTCTGGAAGGCAACGACCTGCGCGCTGGTCATCTGAGTGACGAGTTCGGGATCTTCACCGAAGGTCTCCATCACGCGGCCCCAACGGGGTTCGGAGGCGATGTCGGCCTCGGGGGATAGGGTCATGCGCACGCCAATGGCCAGGTGCTCCAGACGGGCAACCTCAGCCAGCTTGATCACCAGCTCCTCGTCGCGGGTAGCAGCCAGAGCCAGGTTGTGGGGGGTGACAGTCGCGCCGGAGACGTAGCTCAGGCCATGCACGGAGTCCATGGACACCAGCACAGGCACGCCCAGACGGGATGCCTCGGCGTACTCCTGGATGGTGTTCATGGAGGTCGCGGCCTGCTCCACGCTGGCCAGCTCGCGGATCAGCAGCATGCCGATACCCTCCGTTTCACACCACTTGTTCAGATAGGAGGGTATCTTGCCGTCCGCACGGGGCAGGAAGGTGGGATGCTGCATCTGAGCGATCTTTTCGCGGATGGTCATCTGGGCAACCAGATCAGCAGCACGGGTCTCTGCATTTTCACGCCAGTCCTCGTACACGTCCAACTGGCCGTTGCTGTTCAGGTCGATGAACTGATAGCCATCCACCTCGATGATGCTCTTGACGCGAGGAGCCAGTTCAGGCTGCTCGTAACTTGCTTCTTCAGCGAATACGCAGGTGCCAAAGGAGGCCACCGCCATCGCCGCAGCGCACAGAAGAGATGCGCTGCGCTTCCACAGCTTCTTAGTCAACAAGGTTCCAATCTCCCTTCACGCTGGATTCCTTCATGATGTCAACGATCTTTTTGGCGAAGAAGTCGGCGTCATGCTCGGCAGAGGTTGCAAACTCCTGGATCTGCGTCTGCAGGCTGGTAGAGGCGCTCCAGGGCAGAGCCGTGCCATGGGTAAAGCTGGGGTAGACCTTCGTGCCCTCTGCGACCAGCTCGTTCTTGAACTCGAGGGTCAGCGGGCAGTAGGTTTCGTCGGGGGTGTCGGAATAGGGGGAGATGCTCTCCTTCAGGGTGGAGAAGGCCACCTGCACCTCGGGCGTGGAGACATTGTAGGCCCACTTGACGCCCGCTTCCACGTCCGCGGAGTCATTGCTGACCACGAAGCCGTCGATGCACATGCCGAACCAGTCGTCCGTGCCGGGAAAGGTAAACACGCCATAGTCCACGCCGTAGACCTGATTCATGCTGGTCATCAGGGGCTGCATCCAGGCGCCCATGATCTGCATGGCGTAGGTGCCGGCCACGACCTGACCGCTGGCCTCATACCAGTCGCGGCTGCTGTGGTCGGGAGCAACGTACTCCATCATGCGGGAATAGGTGGAGAGCACCTTGGTCACATCCTCAAGGTTGTAGGTGCCGTTGATGAAGTCCTCGTAGATCTGCGGGTCAGTGCCCAGCATGATGTTCTCGAATACCTGGCATGCAGGCCAGCCCTTGCGGTCGCCCAGGTCCAGGGGATACTCGCCGTCGGGCATCTTTGCTGCCAGCTCATCGCAGATCGCCCAGAACTCGTCCCATGTGATGTTCTGATGATCCGGGATCGCCACGTCATACTTCTCAAACACGTGGATGTTATAGAAGATGACATTGGTCTTGTGGATTCCGATGGGTACGATGTACTTGTTGCCGTCAGAGGCGGTGCACAGTTCCTCCAAACCAGGGAGCGCGCGCTCGGACAGCTTGCCGTACTCCCACAGCTGATCCAGCTTGAGCAGCATGTTGGAGTTCAGGTAGGGTTCAATCTCCTGGCCGGGATGGGCCTGGAAGGTCTCAGGGCTCCTACCGGCCTGCTGCAGTACTTTGACCTTCATGACCATCGCGCCGCCAGCACCGCCGGGGATCGCATTGGACTTGGCCTTGACCTTGCTGTACACGTCCTTGAAGCCGTCCACAACGCTCTCGATCGCGTCCTTTTCGCCTCCAGCTGTCCACCAGTGGTAGACATTGGCGGTGCCCTTTGTGCTGGTATCCTGAATGATCTCGGAGAAATTCAGGCTGTCTGCATCGATCTTGTCACGCTTGGCTGCCAGCGCAGAGGTAGGCAGTGCGCATAGCAGCAGCATCGCTGCCATGATCAGCGCCCATGTTTTCTTCATTTTCACTGGGATGCCTCCTTCAACTTCATTCGTGCACGGATCAGTCAACAAAGGTCAACGTGCCCCACAGACTGGGATTCGTGTCCACGGGATAGGCCTCGGGACTGCGGTCACGGCCTTCCAGCTCAGCACTGCACTGCATGCGCAGGCTGTGGATGCCGGGGCAGGGCAGGTCGACGTCCAGGATGGAACAGTCGAAGCCGATCACGGTGCCAGCGGCGGGAACGAGCTGGGCGATCTGACCGTTGCTCAGCTCAGCCAGGGAGATGCGGCTCTCCCAGATGATGCCACCTTCCATGTCGGCGATGGAGCCCTCAAAGTCCTCGAAGACCAGCTCGTCGCCATATTCGCCCTGCGTCTCCCAACCCATGGGATCCTCGATCATGTCACGGTCGATATAGTTGAAGAAATCGAAATCATTCTTGTACTTGTCGGCGGACTGCACGATGCGCCAGTCGCTGGCAGTGAAAGCCGTGCGCTCGGGATCGGCAGCGGGATCAGTGCTCAGGAACAGGATGATTGCGTCCAGCTCGTCCAGCGGGAAGCCTTCGCGATACACCAGCGGAGTGTCATCGAAGATCTTCATGGCGATATAGAGGTTCGCCTCATCCCACATGGCGTAGAGTTCCATGGCGCAGTCCTCTGCGCCGTCCCAGTGCTCGATCTGGTCGATGATCTGGCCTTCACTGTCGATGCGGATACACTTTGTCAGATCCCACTCGCTCAGGTCGCCGTCGATCACGACATCACCAGCGCGGGGGGCCTCCAGATTCTTGCCGGTGTAGGCCAGCGCGGAGGTGCTCATCGTCAGAATCAGCATAAGGGTCAGCACACAACTCAGGTATTTGAGAAACGTCTTCATTTTTTACCTCCTCGATCGTTCGGGAATACACGTATCCCATATTTCATTTGCATTATACTGTTATCCTGAAAGCCGTGCGCAATAAAATACAAAACCGGTTCTTGCAAAAACATGCCATCCCGCCATGAATTAGGAATATCCTGCACAAACGCTGGTAATTATCCGCACTTTTGCCATCGGAACGATTTCCGTTCTTTCCGGGATGAGGCGACTGTGATATAATCAATTCAATCGTGGACAGATTGATCATCAGGAGGTGCTGGCAGTGAAATTGAGTCGGAAAATGATCCTGATCTTTTCCGTTGTGATGATTTCAGCTGTTGCCATTCTGACCAGCTATACAACCCGAACATCCCTGCGCAGCTCCGAGGCGTTCACAGCAGCGCGCTTTGAAAACATGGGAACGACCATATCCAAGGCGTTGGAACAAGAGCTTGCCATGATGGAGCTGACCATTGAGGAACTGCTGGACAACGCCTCCTTCATGGCTGCGCTGAACCAGTATGTGCGAGATGACAGCGAAGATCAGAAGATGGCCACCGCTGCACGCAACACCATTATCCAGCAGCTGTATCGCTCCCCGATGGTGGAAAACTTCTACCGCGTGACCTTCTTCACCCGTGACGGCAGCTTTGTCAGTAGCCGGGTGGAAAAAGATGATTGTCTGGAAAGCGGAACAGACAAAGCCCGTGAGCTGTTCAACGCCATCCCCTGGCTGGATGAGTTGGACGCTGCACCCAATCGCTGCTTTATCCACCAGCCCCACAATGACTTTCTCTCCGTCCGCAGGGACTTCGTTGTCTATGGTGTTGCCCGCGCGGTGCAGTTTCACAGCAAAAATATCGGCTATATCGAAGTGACCAGCGAAATAGCCGGTCTGAAAGAGATCATGACGCAAGTGGATGAAACGACGATCATGACGCAGGCTGTATTCAGCGACGGCACCGTGCTCTATTCAAGCTCCGGTCTTGACGTTTCATATCCTCTTGATCTGGCTCGTAATACGCTGATCGATTACAAAGATGATACGGGGCTCCACCATCAGGTCATGCGCGTATACAACGAATGGCTCGACCTGCACATTTTTATCGCCCAGGATCAGTCCATCTCAGCACAGCGTACACGGACGCTCTATCTGGCCAGCATCAGAACGGCTGTACTGATCACCGGGCCGGCACTGGTGCTGTTTGTGTTCATCGCCCTGCGCCTGACTGATTCTATCCGGCGATTGACAAAAAAGGTGCGGCAACTTCCGGTCGAATCCGCGCTGGAGGATAGCAGCAACGTCACTGACATTCTCCACCACACCGTCACCCGCACAGGTGATGCAGAGCTCCATGAGCTTGAGAAGGTTTTTAACAGCATGATGCTGCGTCTTAGGGAAAGCACCATCAATGAACTGTCCATGCGCGAGGGCACGCTACAGGCGCAGCTGAGCGCCCTGCAGACGCAGATTAACCCCCATTTTATTTATAACACACTGAATATGATCAGCTCCAAGTCCCTGGAGAGCGGCAACATGGAGGTCATTGACATCTGTGATCACTTTGCCCAGATGCTGCGGTACGCCATCGACACACAGTCACAGACTGCCACGCTGGCGGAAGAGATCGAAAATGCACGGGACTATCTTCATCTGGCCAAATCCCGATATGAGCAGTATCTGGAATTCACCATCAACGTGCCCGCACAGCTGGAGCAGATCATCATTCCCAAGCTATCCCTTCAGCCGATTGTTGAAAATGCGATGATCCATGGCTATAACGGCAGGAATACCGTTCGGGTTCTGTCCATTACCGGCTGGCTGGAAAATGATCTGCTGATTTTGGAGATCCATGACAACGGTACCGGCTTCTCGCCGGAAAGTCTCGCGGCGCTCCAGCAGCGCTTCCACGACATTGAGGATGGGACAGTCACCATCTCACAGACCGGAAAGCACATCGGGCTGGTCAACACCTATCTACGGCTTTTCTACTACAGCCATAAGCGGATCCGCATCAGCCTGAGAAATGCAGAAGGCGCGGTTGTCCGGCTGACCATCCCGGTTGCTGATGCATCCTTGAAAACAGAATGAACAATCAAAAATGGCGCCGTTCGTTACTGAACAGCGCCATTTTCTATATCTGATTGGTTCAGGATCGCTCCGTCACCGTAATCGTTGGTGTCAAACAGCATGTCGCCAAGGCTGCCTGCAAGTTCCATGACGCACTTCGCATTGTCCTCAAAGCGGTTGCCGCTTACATGCCCGCCAGCAATATCCCGCATGTATAGCCCGCAGGAGCCGCAGTCGCTGAACACGTTGTCGTACAAGCTAATGGCGTTATCGCCGTAGTTGTAGGCGATTACCCCGACCCAATCCTCCAGGAACTGATTGCCGATACAGATAGCGCTCGTCCGCTCCAGGCGGAAGCCTGCCACTGTGTTCCCCTGACTGATATTGTCCAGGAAGAGGATATGATTCTCCTTCTGGGGAGAGAAGCCGTTTTCGTTGTATCTCGCTATGCAGCGGACAACCTGACAACGGTTTCCGCAGGCGAAGAAGAATCCGCGGCCGCAGTTTTCCGCTTCGCAGTCCACGATCAGACAGTCATCTCCATAGGAGAAGAAGATCCCCTGATCGCAATGGGTGGCGCGGCATCTGAGAACCTGGATGCGCTTGACAGCCCGGAAATCCATGCCATGGTTGGTGTCCACCGTTTCACAGTCCTCCAGCAGACCATCCTCCACATAGGCAAGGTAGATGCCGAAAATGCCGCAACGATCCGCCCGGCAGTTGATCAGCCGAACATTCTGGCAGTACGCCAGCACCAGCCCCATGCTTGAATCCGAGACATCCATGTTTTCCGCCGTCACCCCATTGCATTGCACGGCGATCACTTCGCCCGCATCCGTAGGCAGCGTCAGATCATCCTCTCCCACGAAGTAATACAGCGGACGTCCGTTGACGGTACAGTTCCGGATCTCGTGGGTGGTGAAATACTCGATATCCTCTCCCACCTCGAACATCGCGGTGAGCGCCGGTGCGGTGCTGCCCTGGGTGACCGGAGGCCCGACGATGGACACGCTGCAGCCTTCAAAGCAGCAGTCAACGATCTGCACCTGCTTGACGCCGGAAAGCCACACCGCGCAGGACGATCGGCGGAAGGCTGTGTCGATCAGCGTAAACTCGCAGTTTCTGATGGACAGACGATCCCCGCGCGCAACGATCGCCCATTTCCGCAGATGCACCCGGATCCCCTGGATGGACACATCTTCCGCATGGATGTTCAGCATGGTCTCAAAGCCCGGACAGTCCAGAATGACCTCGTCGCCCTCCCGCGCATAGATCGCCACCGACTTATCAATCGTGAGCGGATAAGCCTCCTTTGGCTGCGCGTATACACCCGCTGTCAGGCAGATCCGATCACCGTTTTGTGCATGGGCAAGCGCTTCGGTGAGTGTGACGAAATCCCCCGCGCCGGACGGCGACACCACCCATTCACGGCTCGCGTCTGCCTCCGCATGTCCCCAGACCGGCAGCAGGCAGAGCAGTATGAGCAACAGCAGAAATTGATACCCTTTCATATTTCACAGCCCCTCTGTCAATAGATGCTGTTTCATCATCATGTCCGTTTTTCAGCCGCAGACTTCTCAAGACAGCAATCGCTCGTAGATCTCCCGATCCAGACTGCTGAAAACATTGAAGATCACCTGACAGGCGCCGCCGTTGCTTCGGTAGGCGCGTACCTCCCGCAGGGCTATCGCCGCTGCTTCCTCATGCGGAAAGCTGAATTCTCCTGTGGATATGCAGCATAGCGCAAGGCTCTCCAGCTTCCTTGCTTCAGCTGCCTGCAGGCATGAGCGGTAGCACGCCGCAAGGAGCTCCCTGTGCCGTTCTCTCAATTCCCCCTGCACGATCGGACCGACGGTATGAATGATGTACCGGCAAGGCAGGTTGAAGGCAGGGGTGAGTTTTGCCTGCCCGGGTGGCTCAGGTAAACCCTGAGCCTGCATGATTGCATGACAGGCACTGCGCAGTTGTATCCCGGCATAGGTATGGATCGCATTATCGATGCAGCCATGGCAGGGATGGTAGCAGCCGGTCATACCGCTGTTCGCAGCATTCACGATAGCGTCGACTCTCAGCGTCGTGATGTCGCCCTGCCACAGATAGATCCCATCCTCCTGGGGACTCAGATCATGCCAGTCCGTGATCCCCTTTGCGGCGATTTCCTCCTGCAGGAAATGATCCTGCAGCGCCAGGAACGCAGGAGAAGCATCGCCAGGCTGGCGCACATTGACCAGCGATCGGAACAAGCGCCACTGGTGTACTTCGTCCCGGGGGAATGTTGCTGCCTGCGCTGCATACATAGGCATGTCCGCAAGAAGCCAGCTATTCAAGGTGAGCAGATCATCCAGCCGGCTCATTCTTCCGCTCCCTTCAGCAGCGCCCTGACCACAGACCCGATGTCCTCATTCAGGCAGAGGGACTGCTCCGTGATCTCACTGGGACACACCGCCTGTCCATTATTGATGCAGACATAAAAGGCTGCCGGATTGCTCATCGTCATCTGCCAAAAGGGGTATTTGATGATCACCGGCGTATTATATCCCACGCCCAGCTCCAGGAACAAGATCCGCTTGTCCCTGTACTGCTCCAGAAACAGCTCGTACTTCGCCGCGGCCCGTCGCCAGCCCTCGTCCTCCACAAACCGGTCATCCGAGCGGAGATTCATGGTCATGGGCTTGCCACATCGGGGGCAGCGCGGGATGAGCGCAGACGAGACGTGCATATCCTCCTGCTGCGCCACCATCTGGCGGATCGCCCGCTCGTTGTCATAGGTCGCATCATGACATGGTACGCTGCATTGGAACAGACCGTAATCCCCCTGCGTGTAGAACAAGCGATCTTTATTCACGCCAGCCTTCTGAAAGCAGTGATCCACATTGGTGGTAAGAACAAAATACTCCTTATCCTTTACCAACGAAAGAACATCCGCATAGACCTGCTTCGGTGCATCATGATAACGGTTGATCCAGACAAACCGGCTCCAGTATGACCAGTATTCCTCCAGTGTACGGTATGGGAAAAACCCGCCTGTATACATGTCTTCAAAGCCATACCGCATACGAAAATCCGAGAAATACTTTTCAAACCGCTCGCCTGCATAGGAAAATCCGGCTGAAGCAGACAGTCCTGCACCTGCACCGATCACCACCGCCTCGGCGGAATCAATGGCCTGACGCAGCTGACGCAGCTCATTCTGAATGCTGTCCATCCGCACCTGTTCCTGATAGGCTTCCCCTGCCTGACGCATTGCAGCAATGATCTCACGCATGGACGCGCCCAGCTCCGTTAATTCATATTCACCATCCGGTTCAGCAGGTGCATTCAGCAAACCATCCTGTTCCATTTCGTGAAGGTGCTCCTTCAGCTTTTCACTGCTGAGTTCCCTCAGATTTTTATGGAGCTCCTTGTATCGCCACGGCCGGACAAGCAGATTCCGCATGATCAACAGCCTCTCCTCAATGCCGATCAGCTCCGCACAGTGCTCTGTCGCATCAAACGACTTTTCATCCCAGCTGGTCATGCAGCAACTCCTTTTCTCTTTTTTAGCATTATAATATATCATGCAATTAAGAACAAGTCAGTTACCACAAAGTGACCTATATAGGGATGCCGAGGAACGGTAATGGGATATGGATCTGAATGGTGCTTACCATTCTATTTTTGCCCATGAACTGTGACTTGCAAGGATCAACCTTATTGCGTGTGTTGCGATTGGTGGGATCATCCAGGCAAAAAGTATACGCACCTTTTTGCAACTATCTTGCACTGTTCATGCCTATACACTATAATTTGATGTAACATGAGGATGAATACTATCTGATCGCAGCTACGGACAATGCCACGTGATCTTCAATGTGTTTCATGATAAAGACTGGCACATCTACGACCGACTGCTGAATGAACAGGAATATAAGGAGACTCTATGAAGAAAGTGCTTTCTCTGATGCTCTGCCTGCTGATGTGTCTGCCTGTCGCTTCTGCACTGGCCCACGATGAGCTGACCATCGTCCATGTGACGGACATGCACTATCTGTCCCCTGCGCTGACGGACTATGGCGAAAGCTTCATGGCGCTGATCGAGGACGGCGACGGCAAGGTGACTCACTATACCCCCCAGCTGATGGCTGCTTTCGTGGACGAGATGCTGGTGCTCATGCCGGATGCTATCATTCTCACCGGCGATCTGACCTTCAACGGGGCGTCCCGGAGCCATACCGATCTGGTTGCTCTCCTGACCCCATTGGCCGATGCCGGGATCCAGGTGTTGGCTCTGCCTGGCAATCATGACACCAATTCCACCGGCTATCAGTTTATCGAGCCGGATGTGTATTATGCAGAAAGCCTGGCCGACAAGGAATTTGACGATGTGTACGCGCATCTGGGTTATGCGGACGCCATCTCCCGGGACGCTGTGTCCATGAGCTACGTTGCCGAAATCGCCCCAGGTGTGTGGGCTCTGTTGGTGGATGTGAATGCCAACGGCACTGCCGGTACAGTCAGTGAGGAAACCTTCATCTGGATCGAGGAGCAGCTGACCAAGGCACAGCAGCAAGGCATTACCGTCATCGCCGCCAGCCATCAGCCGGTGCTGATCCACAACAGCCTGTTCACCTTCAGCTATGTGATCAACAACAATACGCGGCTCCTCGCCCTGTATGAAAAGTATCAGGTGCCGCTGAATCTCTGCGGACACCTGCACATGCAGCACATTGCGCATTCCGGCACATTGACGGAGGTCGCAGCCTCCTCTCTGGCGGTTTCGCCGAATCAGTACGGCGTGCTGCGGCTGGATGGCAACCAAATGCTGGATTATCAGATGCATCCGCTGAACGTGGCTGCATGGGCAGCGCGCACCGGACAGACCGATCCGAATCTGCTGGACTTCGCCGCATACTCTTCGGATTTCTTCGACCGCACGACCTATGCGCAGGCAGCGTCCATGTTTGCATCCAGCACACTCCCTCTGGCGGAGCAGGAACCCATGATCGACTTCATCGTCCGGCTGAATGCGGAATACTTCGCCGGAAAGCGGACCATCACAGCGGATGATCCGATGTGGGCCATGTGGCAGGAGCATATGCCCGCAGCCTTCTTCACCTACTATATGAGCAGCATCCTCGCGGAACCCCTGCAGGACATGACATACCATGCTTTTCAGGAGGCAACCCCATGAGATTCATATCGCTGATCCTGGCTCTGCTCATCACCCTTACCGACATCGGAGGAACGGCTATGGCTGAGGAAACGACCCTTGGTTTTTTCAAATCGCTGAACTTCGATGACGGTCTGAGCGTGGTTGTTGATGTATTTGAGCGCTTCCCGCTGCAATATGCAACCACTCTTGGCAGGGACGGCAATCCGCAGATCCGGCCCATCGAATTCAAATTCGAAGAGGACGGCGTGCTGTATTTTGATACGGTGGTATTCTATACCTCTTATGCCGAAATGCTTGCCCATCCCTACATCCAGCTCTGCGTCTGCGATCAGGAAACGATGACCTATGTGCGTCTGGGCGGCAAAGTGAATTTCACCAAGGACGAAGCCATCGTTAACCGATGCTTTGAGGAAAGCCCGGTACTGACCTCTCAGTTCGGCAACATGCGGGAATTTGTGATCGGTTACTACCTGACAGAAGTGTGGGCTGAGTTTGTCTCTTTCTCAAACGAGCTGCCGAAAATGACTTATTTGCTGCCGAACAAGTTCGATAACGCTGTGGAATAATCGTAAATGTAGATGGGAAGATATTCATCTTATCATTCGTTATATCAATGCAACCGATTTTTCGTCCCAATTCAATACGGGAAGTGATTGAGAGCGCACTCCTATGACCAGAGAGGTATCCCATGAACCGACTTGACTTTTCCTCTATTGTGGCGGTGATCCGCTACTACATCAGCCCTGACCACGGCATGCACCAGAGCGAGTTGCTGGACGAGCTATTTTATAGCCTCCATGCAGAAAGTAAAGAACCTATTATTTTTGACGGTGCATCCGTCAACCGCTGGCTGAAGGGCACCGAGCGCGTCAGCCCCATCATCAGCCGGTATTATCTGAAGAAGCGCAACCGCGAGAAACTGGCGGATGATATTGAACAGTACATCCTGCCCCTGATGTACGATAGCGACATGGCAGTGCAAGAGCTGTACCGGCTGACCGTGCAGGACTCAACCATTTCCGACCGACAAAAGAAGAAGCTGCTGAAAGCCTATCCCTGCGATACAGAGCAGGATACTGCTCTCCTGATCGCCACGCTGCTGTGCTTCGCTATGGAACGCACCTTTGTCCGGCGCACACCAGGGAACATGGCACTTATGGCGACTGGCTCGTTTTCGCCTGCATCGGCGGATTTCATCCCGAACAACCCTGTTCCTGTACCCTGCCGCCATTTTTGCGGACGAGATGCAGAATTGTCCGTCCTGCATGATCGACTGAACGAGCACAGCAAGGTGTTCATCAGCGGCATCCCCGGCATTGGCAAAAGTGAGCTGGCCAAGGCCTATGCCAAGCAGCACAAGGCTGACTACACCAACATCGTGCACCTGTACTATACTGGCAGCCTGCGTGAGGACATTACCCGCATGGACTTCGTGGATGACCTACCTGACGACACCGATGAGGTGCGCTATCAGCGTCACGCCCGCTTCCTGCGGACGCTGAAAGAGGATACTTTGCTGATCATGGACAACTTCAATGCCACTGCTGCGAAAGATGATCTGTTGGCTGAGGTCATGGCATATCGCTGCAAAGTGCTGTTCACAACCCGTTGCCGATTTGATGAGTATCCTATGTTGGAGTTACGAGAGATCAACGACAAGCAAACCCTGCTGCACCTCATGAGCAACTTCTATTCAGAAGCAGCACAGCATCAGGGCACACTCCTGCAAATCATTGATGCTGTTCACGGTCACACACTTGCCATAGAGCTGGCCGCGCGATTGCTTGAAACCGGGATGCTGGAACCACATGCACTGTTAGCAAAGCTGCAAGCCGAAAAGGCCGCCTTCAACGCTGTCGATACCGTCAACATTCACAAGGACGGACGCAACACCAAGGCAACCTACTACCGGCATATCCACACGCTGTTCTCCCTGTACCAACTGGCAGCAGCCGAACAGGATGTCATGCGCAGCCTTTGCTTCACTCCTCCGAATGGTATATCAGCACGGCTGCTGGCAAAGTGGTTGCGACAGAATAACCTCAACACCATCAACAGCCTTTTTGAGATGGGCTTTATCCAGTCTCAGCCTGGACGCATCGTCGCTCTGCATCCGCTTGTGCAGGAGATCGCTTTGGAGGAGCTAAAGCCCTCCGTTCAGAACTGCCGCCCCCTGTTGGACAGTCTACACAAGATTTGTCTGCGCCACGGCGAAGAATCACCCCATGCACAGGTTGTCATGCATACCATTGAAGGCATCGTCACTCATGCAATCAAGGACGATTCCGCTTACTACCTCCGCTTTGTTGAAGATGCCATTCCCTTTGCGGAGAAATACCGCTGTCAGCGCGGTGTCGTTGCGCTGGTGCATGAGATGGAAGCTCTGCTGGCAGACAACACCTTGGGAGCACTGAATGACCGCGCATTGTTGCTCAGTTATCAGGCGATGTGTGCCGACATTCCCGTTGCAGCAATTCGCTTGCAGGAACAGGCTCTCTCCCTACTGCCTAACATAACAGCAGATAACGCCCTGCTGTCTTCCAACCTCCATGCCAACCTCGGCGGAATGTACCGCGAATCCGGCAGCTACATCAAAGCAAAGGAGCACATGGAAGCTTCCATCACTCTGCTGCGACAGTACGATCTACTCGCCTGTCATGACAGCATCCCGCAGGTCGTCAACTACGCTCTGATGCTGTCTGAAATGGGCCAGCCGGACAAGGCTATCACTGTATTGGAGCAGGTAGAAAAAGTTGTACAAGCGCACAACTCTGCTATATGTATGGACACAGCCGCCATCCATGAAGCAATAGGCAACACCTACCTTATGACAGGTAATGTGGAGCAGGCCGCTATCCAACATCGGAAATGCCTTGCCATCTATGCTGAATTATTCCCTGACCAGCCCGATATGCTGTCTGCAAAGCAAGCCGACCTCCGTATGCTCTATGAACAGGTCGGTACATACATCGCCCCATCAATCCCTCGAATCGCATAATCACTATAACCAACACAGGATGCAGTCCACTCACCGGCTGCATCCTTTTCTTGTGCCATCATATCCCGTTTAGCCAAATCCCTCAATTTGCCCTCAATCCGTGCTCAATGCGCTTTTCTGTCCTCTGAATTAGAATGAAATTACCCCGAAAGCAGCACCACTCTCTGCCAAGGGGAAATCATCAAAAGGAGGACGATCAATGTCCAACACCAAATGGGAGGTGCAGCCCGAATGAGAAACCTGCACAACATCCGTATCATCGCGGTGGATCACGGCTACGGCAACGTGAAAACTGCGAACACCATTACCCCCACCGGCATCAAGGCCTACTCCACCAAGCCCATCTTTGGCGGGGACATCCTTGAATATGCCGGCACCTACTACCTGATCGGCGAGGGCCACAAGGAGTTCATCGCCGACAAGTCCATGGATGAGGATTACTACATCCTGACCCTCATGGCCGTCGCCCGCGAGCTGAGCCTCGCCGGTCTCACTCGTGCCGATGTGCACCTCGTTGTCGGTCTGCCCATGACCTGGGTACGCAGCCAACGCGAGAGCTTCCGTGCTTACCTCATGCGCAAGACCGACGTACAGTACAGCTACGGCAGCAAGAACTATCGCGTCCACTTCGTCGGCTGTACGGTGTATCCTCAAGGCTACCCGGCACTGCACAGCCGCCTCGGTGAAATGAGGGGTACGACCATGCTGGCCGACATCGGCAACGGCACGATGAACATCCTCTACCTTGTCAACGGCCAGCCCTCCGAATCGCGCAGCTGGACGGAGAAACAGGGCGTGAACCAGTGCGTCATCGCCGCGCGGAATGCCGTCATGGACAGCTTCGGCGTGAAGATCGACGATTCGATCATTGAGCAGGTGCTCCGTACCGGCATGGCAGACATCGGCAAGCCGTATCTGGACTGCATCACCGCCGTTGCCCGGCAGTATGTGGCTGACCTGTTCACCACACTCCGCCGGTACGAGTACAACCCCGACGTCATGCGGCTGTACATCGTCGGCGGAGGCGGCTGTCTGGTGAAGCATTTCGGCAATTATCCCAAGGATCGCGTGACGATCATCGGCGACCTCTGCGCGACGGCCAAGGGATATGAGGCCCTCTGTTTCACGCAGCTCCAGCGAAAGGAACAGACATGACGAACATCCGCAACACCAACCTCCGCTTCAACCTGAACAAGGAGAAGCACCGCAGGGCGTGGGAGCATCTGCAGCACATGGATAAGCGCATATTCAAATCCCACAGCAACGCGGCGATCGACGCGCTGAACGACTACTTTGACCGCTATAACAAAGCGCAGGACGATCCGTGTCTGGAAACCCGTGAACGCGAGGAGCGGTTTGTCGAGCGAATTGTAGCCGCCGTTGAAGCCAGCCTTGACCGGACGCTTCCGGCTTATTGGAACGAACACATTCCTCAAACAACACTAACAACTGAAAACAAGCACCACTCCAACCCGGAAGCAGCATCAACGCCCAACGTAGACTGGGACTTCCTCGGCGGCTGACGGTGCGAGAAAGGAACGAACATGAAGCGAAACATGACCACCATGACACCCGAAGAGAAGAAGCTTGTGCAGGCACAACACCGGCTTGAGGCAGCCCAGGCACGGGAGCGCGACCGGGAGCGCAGGCAGCGGACGCACAGGCTCATTCAGACTGGAGCGATCCTGGAGAAGCTGTGCCCGGAGTTCCGCACGATGGAGCTGGACGACATCGAACTGGAGCTCGAACGAAGGCTGGGCACGACGGAGATCGAGGCAACCGGGGCAACGCAGGCACCGGGGCTCCCGTAAGGGCGCATGTACTCGCCACCCATAGGGCGGCGGTATCCCTTCGGGCAAACATGCGCTCTCCGAGGGAGATTTCGCATCTGCAGATGCGACCAAAGGGCTTTCCGATCGCCCTTTGGAAACCTTCGGTCGCTCTCCTTATAGAGAGCGACAGGGTGTGCTGCAAGCCATCGCACCCTGCGCCTTGTCCTCCTGCCACTGGCAGCAGTCCTGCGGCATGACGCAACCTGCCACTGGCAGCTTGCGGGCACGACGAAGAAACGGGGGTGATCGCCCGTAGCGATCTTCTATATCCAGGCCAAGGTTGTCACGCGAGGTACAGGGCGGTCCGCCGTTGCCGCAGCGGCGTACATGAGCTGCTCCAACATCCTCAACGACTACGATGGCGTACGACACAACTACACCCGAAAAGGCGGGCTTGTCTGGCAGGAGGTGTTCCTGCCGGACAACGCCCCGGCGGAGTGGGCAGATCGTTCCGTGCTCTGGAACGTCGTGGAAGCCGCCGAGACCACCAAGGAGAGTCGCCTTGCCCGGATGTTCGTGGTGGCACTCCCGGTGGAACTGAACCACGATCAGCAGATCGCCCTGCTGACAGAGTACATCCGGCAGCAGTTTGTGGCGGACGGTATGTGCGCTGACGTCGCCCTGCACGATCCTGACCCACCCGGTCATAACCCGCACGCCCACATCCTGCTGACCATGCGCCCGCTGGACGAGCACGGCGACTGGCAGTACAAGACCGAGAAGGAGTACCTGTGCGTCCGTGGCGACGAGGAGCGCGGCTTTACCGCCGATGAATTTACCCAAGCCAAGCTGGACGGATGGGAGAAGCAGTACCCCTACAAGGTCGGGCGCAAGAAGGTGTACATGGCACCCTCTATCGCTGAGGCACAAGGGCTGGTAAGAGCCAGCAAGCACCCGAAGAACACCCGGTATGGGCGCCAGAATCCGATCACGGAGCGCTGGAACAGTGAGAGTCAGCTGCTCACATGGCGAGCCTCCTGGGCAGAAACCTGCAACCGTCATCTGGAAATGGCCGCCTCTGAGGCACGCATCGACCACCGCAGCAACGCAGAACGAGGGATTGACGAGCAACCCACCGTGCACGAGGGCATCGCCGCCCGGATGATCGAGAAGCGCGGCGGCACATCAGTGCTGTGTGAGATGAACCGGCAGATTCGCGCAGACAATGCTTTGCTCCGGGCCTTGAAGGAGCAAGTGCAGAAGTTGATGGGAGCAGTCCAGCAAGGCGTGCCCGCCCTGCTGGAAGCCTTCCGGGACGGGCTGGTACTGGTGCAGTACCAACTGCTGTTCAACGATGGGCAGCAGGCGTCCCTGTCCAAGCGGCTGCAAGCCATACGGAACTTGACAACCGAATACAAAACCATTCAGACAGCAATCAAGACCAAGACTGCTCAACGCAAAGCTCTGCTTGCAGAACAGGCCGAACTCAGCCCGCTGCAATTCATCCGTTCCAGCCAAATCAGCCAAGAGGTCGCGGCTCTGACCGAGGACATCGAGGAGCTACGCTTCCGCAAGGAGCAGCTGCTGGCATCCGTCCCTGACGGCGACATCAAGAGTGTGGCGCGTCAGGAGAAGGACTTGGCTACCAGTATGACCAAGCTGGAAGAACAGCACGCTCACCTATCAGCACAGAAGGACAACACCCGTGCTGACTACGATGCAACATTAGCGGAGGTAGACGCTGCTGATTTGACGGCAGTACAGGTAGAGCGTGCTGCCATTCGCACGGAACATCGGGAGGTTCTCGTCCGGCGCCTGCAAGATACCTACGGAAAGCATTATCATCCTGAGCTTTTGCGAAAAGCAGAACGCATCATTGACACCGAGCTGGGCGAACCACCCGCAGCCGAAGAGCGACGCTCTCTCCGCGAACAACTGAATACACATAAGCAAACACAGGAGCATCATCCTGAAAAGAAAGAACACGATCACGCCCGAGGGAGGTGATTTACCATGACGACCATTTATGACATTTGGAGGAACCATGACCAAGGTTATCAGCGAGGACACCCGCGCCGGAACGAACCCCGGCACCACCGTCACCGACGATGACGGTACGCAGTATTTTATGATCCGCAACTGCCGGATCAAGATTTCCGAACACTTCGCCCCGCAAGGAAAACCCTTCGATCTGCTGATGGAAGACGTGATCCACCGCGCAGGCTCAACCGCATAAAAAGAACTACCAAAACGCCCGCGCTTATGCTATACTTGACTTGCAAGTATTGTGTAAGCGTGGGTTGTTTCAAGATCGAGAGGAGGATTTCCTTGAAGCAACTGATATACAATACAGCACTATACATGAGACTCAGCCGTGATGATGAGTTGTCCGGCGAATCCGGCAGCATCAGCACGCAAAGAATGATGCTTCGCCAATACGCGCAGGAGCATGGTCTGAATGTGGTGGACGAGTACATCGACGATGGCTGGTCGGGAACGAACTTCGATCGTCCTGCTTTTCAGCGGATGATCGACGACATTGAGGATGGAAAGATCAACTGCGTCATCACAAAAGACCTGTCCCGCCTTGGGCGTAACTACGTCATGACCGGCCAGTACACGGACTTCTACTTTCCCAGCAAGGGCGTGCGCTACATTGCCATCAACGACAATGTGGACACTCTCAATGGCGAGAGTGAGCTGGCCCCGTTCCTGAACATCTTGAACGAGATGCACGCCCGCCAGACCAGCAAGAAGGTAAAAGCTGCTCTGCGCACCAAGTTCGCCAACGGCCTTCACATCGGCGCGTATGCCCCTCTTGGCTACATGCGTGACCCAGAACAGAAAGGGCATCTGCTGATTGACCCTGACACCCGCTGGATCGTGGAGAAGATCTTTGACCTGGCCGTACACGGTATGGGTGCAGCAAAGATCACCCATATCCTGCACCAGGACAAGGTGCCGACGCCTGGTTACCTCAACTACCAGCGGTATGGCACCTTCGCCCACATCTACGCTGGTCAGCCGGAGGACAAGGCCTATGACTGGTCGATTGGCCATGTGAAGTGCATCCTGAAGAACGAGGTTTACATCGGGCACAGCGTCCACAATCAACAGACCAACATCTCCTTCAAGAACAAAAAGAAAGTTCGCAAGCCCGAGGATGAATGGTTCAAGGTTGAGAATACCCATGAAGCCATTATCTCTGAAGAGGACTTCCGGCGTGTACAGGAGATGATCGACACCCGTC
>JAFQEB010000097.1 GCA_017399225.1 Clostridia bacterium
CGCCCACCCCGACCCCTCCGCCGACGCCCACGCCGACCCCGACGCCTACGCCGACGCCTACGCCGACGCCGACGCCTACGCCGACGCCTACGTCGACGCCGACGGCAACCCCGACGCCCACGCCGAGTCCGACGCCTACGCCGACTCCGACACCGACGCCTACGCCTACGGCAACGCCGACACCGACGCCCACGCCGAGTCCGACGCCGACGCCTACGTCGACGCCGACGGCAACCCCGACGCCTACGCCGACTCCTACGCCGACGCCGACGCCTACGCCGACGCCTACGCCGACGCCGACGCCTACGCCGAGTCCGACGCCGACTCCGACCCCGACGGCAACGCCTACGCCGACTCCGACCCCGACGGCAACGCCGACGCCCACGCCGACGCCTACACCGACGGCAACGCCGACACCGACGCCCACGCCGACGCCTACGCCGACGGCAACGCCCACGCCGACGCCGACGGCAACACCGACGGCAACGCTTACGCCGAGTCCGACGCCTACGGCTACGCCGAGTCCGACGCCTACGCCGACGCCTACGCCGACGGCAACGCCTACGCCTACGCCGACGCCGACACCGACGCCGAGTCCGACGCCGACGCCTACGCCGACGCCGACACCGAGTCCGACGCCTACGCCTACGCCTACGCCGACACCCACGCCTACGGCTACGCCGACACCGACGCCCACGCCGACACCTACGGCAACGCCGACGCCGACCCCGACGCCGACCCCGACGCCGAGTCTGACGCCTACGGCAACGCCGACCCCGACGCCCACGCCGACGCCGAGTCCGACGCCTACGCCGACGCCTACACCGACGCCTACACCGACGCCTACGGCAACGCCGACGCCGACCCCGATGCCTGTGGAGTTCGTCCTGACGGCGAATAAGACGGTCAACGGTGAGACGCCGACGGCGGATCAGGTGTATGAGTTCTCCCTGGAGGGTGAAGGCATTAGCCTGACGGCTGCCAATGAGGGCGAAAGCATCGTGTTCGATCCGATCATCTACGATGCGGCGGATGCGGGAAGCACCTTCACCTACACTGTTCGTGAAACGACGGAGGGTGAAGGCAACCTGGTCACGGATGCAACCGTGTACACGGTTGAGGTCGCGGTTATCGACAACGGTGATGGAACGCTCAGTGCAGTACCGGCTTACCAGGTAGATGGAGAGGCAGTCAGCGCCGTGACCTTCAGCAACCGTATCCTTACGAAGCTGGAGATCAGCAAGGAGGTCAGCGGCTGCGAGACTGCGGAAACCTTCGGCTTCACTGTGTACCTCTACGGCAAGGACGGCGAGTCTCTGACGGAAACCTTTGCCTATCAGGGCGACGCTGCGGGCGTACTGACCAGCGGCGATACCGTCCGGCTGGGTCATGGCCAGAAGATCGTGATCGAAGGCCTGACGCCCGGCACGAGGTACAAGGTGAAGGAGGAGATCCATCCTGCGTTCACCACAGCGGTCAACGGCGCCTATGCAACTGAAGCGGAAGGCATCCTGACCGAGGAGGGCGCAGCGGCGGCCTTCGTCAACACGCTGGTCACCACCGAGTTCTCCGTTACCAAGGAATGGCGCGGCGGCGAAGGCGGCACGATCCGGCTGACGCTGTATGCCAACGGCGAAAAGCTTGATCCGCAGCCCGAGTGCATCCGCGACGGAAACCGCTACGGCTATACCGGCCTGCAGAAGTACGACGAAAAGGGCGACCTGATCGTCTATACCGCGAAGGAGAAGTACATGGAAGGCTACAAGACCATGTACGTCAACATCGCCCCGAACAAGGACGTCACCAATGTCCTTTACGACGGCGCCACGGTCATCAACAAGAAGATCGAGGATGTTGTGGAATTCAAGGTGCAGAAGGTCTGGGAAGGCCTGGAGGAGGGCGAAGAAGCGCCGATGATCACGCTGGTGCTGTACTGCAACGGCGAGGAAACGGACTACTCAACGCCCGACCCGGACAAGAACGGTTACTACAAATACAGCAACCTGCCTGCGAAGGCAGGCGGCGAAACTGCGGTGTATACGGTGCGCGAGAAAGCCGTAGACGGCTTTGTGACCACCTACACCCTGGCTAACGGTAACGACGCGGACTACGCCGATCACGGCGGCGTCATTACCAACAGCAGGATTCCGAAGACCGGCGACGAAGCACCGCTGGCACTGTGGATGGCCCTCATGGACACATCCGCCGCGCTGCTGCTGGCTCTCCGGAAGCGCAGAAGGGCATAAGCCCAAATACCCCACACGCCAGAGCGGAGTGATCTGCTCTGGCGTGTTTTTTGCTGTGCCGCTGGCACGGCGACAGAATATGCTGTTTATGTCGGCCTGCGGGAACGCAGGCGGCTCAGCGGGCTGTACCGGCAGGAGGGATGACCTCCTGTGCCTCCCCGATGGCCTCCCGCAGCAGCGTTACGGCCTTCTTTTCTACCCGGGAGACATAGCTCCTGGAGATCCCCAGCACCTTTGCCACCTCATGCTGGGGGTGCTGGCGGCCGTCGGTGAGGCCGTAGCGCATCTCCAGCACCAGGCGCTCCCGGGGCGGGAGGCTGCCCAGCACTGCCTGCACCCTTTCCAGCGTCACCCGGCGGATCACGTCGTTCTCCAGGGCGTCCGGCTCCGTGCCCAGGATGTCCATGTAGGTCACGTCGTTGCCCTCGCCGTCCGTGCCCACCGGGTCCTGCAGGGATACCTCCCCCTGGCGCTTCCGGCTGGCCCGGAGGGTCATGAGGATCTCATTCTCAATACACCTGGCTGCATACGTCCCCAGGGCTGTTCCGGAGGCGGGCTTGTAGCTGTTCACCGCCTTGATCAGGCCGATCACGCCGATGGAGATCAGGTCGTCCGGGCCGAAGCCGGGCACGGTGTATTTGCGGGCAATGTGGCTCACCAGGCGCAGGTTGTGGGTGATGAGCAGCTGGCGGGCCTCCTCGTCGCCCTGGGTCAGGCGGCGGATCAGCCCTTCCTCCTCGGCGCGGGGCAGCTGCTTGGGGAATTCCGACTTCCCTGTGATGTATCCGAGAAAAAACAGGCATTCCTGCATGAGCAGTGCAAGCATGGGCATCCCTCCTTGGCAGAAGGGTATGCTGCACCGCCCCGGAAGATTTGTGGGAAATTGCTGCGCAAATACAGGAAAAGGCGTGTTCGATGGAGAAAAATACGATAGGATCTGTTCGAAAAGCCGGAGGAACATGCAATGGCCAAAGCAAAGTACCCCATCAGCAACGAGTTTTTCCCCTTCAACAAGTTTGCGCCGCCCATGAGCGCCGGGTTCGTGAAGCTGGCGCAGAAATACATGAAAACGCCCAAGCTCCTGTGGAAGGACCCCGAGCTGCAGGTGGAATCCCGGATGATCCCCGCTTATCAGGGCGGGGAGATCGAGGTGTTCATCCTTACGCCCAGGGGGCTGACGGAGCCTGCACCCTGCCTGGTGAATATCCACGGCGGAGGCTTCGTGTTCGAGGGCTACAACAGCCACTATCAGCTGGCCATGGCCTACGCCAAGGGCGCGGGCTGCAAGGTGGTGTATGTGCGCTACCGGCTGGCCCCGAAGCACCCCTTCCCCGTGCCGCAGGAGGACTGCTATGCCGCCCTGTGCTGGGTGCATGACCATGCTCAGGAGCTGGGCGTCGACCCGGCCCGCATCGGCGTGGGCGGCGACAGCGCCGGCGGCACGCTGACGGTCACCTCCTGCATGATGGCAAGGGATCGCGGCGCAGCGGTGCGTCCGCTTTTCCAGCTGCTGGTGTACCCCTGGCTGGACGGCCGCAACACCAGCGAGTCCTACCGGAAATATACCGATACGCCCATGTGGAATTCTACCTTGTCGAAGAAGGTCGGGCCCATCATGAACCCGAACCCGGAGGCGCTGCCGTTGGCCTACCGCTCCCCGGTGGAGGCGGACAGCTTCGCCGGAATGCCTCCTGCCTATGTGGAGGTCGCCGAGTTCGACTGCCTGCATGACGACGGCGTGCTTTACGCAAAGCTGCTGCAGGAGGCCGGCATAGAGGCTGAGCTGCATGAATCCAGGGGCACCATGCACGGCTTTGACACCGTGTTCAACGCGCCCACGACCCAGAAGATGATCACCCTGCGCGTGGCGTACATGAAGCGGATGTTCGGCCGCTGACTGCTGATCGATCAAGGAGAACTGCCATGATGAATGCAAATAACGGCGTCGTCCGGCTGAAGGACGATACCATGAACTACATCCGCTTCGGCAAGGGAGCAAGGAACCTAATTATGCTGCCGGGCCTTGGCGACGGCCTGACGACCGTGAAGGGCAAGGCGCTGCCGATGGCGCTGATGTACCGCGCCTTTGCGAGGGATTACACCGTGTATATGTTCAGCCGCCGGGAGCATCTGCCCGAGGGCATGACCACCCGCGACATGGCCCGCGATCTGCGGGACGTCATGGATGCGCTGGGGATCGGACGCGCAGACCTCGTCGGCGTTTCCATGGGCGGCATGATCGCCCAGCACTTCGCGGTGGACTATCCCGACCGGGTCGGCAAGCTGGTGCTGACGGTCACCTGCCCTGCGGCCAATCCCCTGCTGACGGAATCCGTGCAGGAGTGGGTGTCCCACGCCCGCTGCGGTGACCACACGGCCTTCATGGACAGCAATGTGCGCCGCATGTATTCGCCCGCATACTACCGCAGGAATAAGTGGCTCGTGCCTGTGATGGGCAGGCTGACCAAACCGAAATCCTATGAGAGGTTCTTCATCCAGGCCGACGCCTGCCTGACCCACGACGCCCGGGAGCGCCTGTGTGCCATCCAGGCCCCGACGCTGGTGATCGGCGGCGAGAAGGATCAGACCCTGGGCGGAGAGGCCTCCCGGGAGATAGCTGCGGCAATTCCCGGCGCTGCCCTTCATATGTACCCCGAGGGAACTCACGGCCTGTACGAGGAAGAGAAGGACTTCAATCGGGTCGTGCTGGCGTTCCTGAAGAAGGCGTAAGCGGCAGATGCAGGCCTGCTGGATACGAAATAAACCCCGTTCCCCCCACCGGATTGGCAAAAAACGGATGTTGCCAATGTAAATTCAGACAATTGCCTGTTGACGGGGGCCCAATTTAAGGGTATAATGACTCTGTATCATTGGGCCCAGATGGGCGAATGGTCGCATCCCATACTGACAGCGAGGGGTGAATATGGCACACAGACATGGAGGACACGGCGGGCACGGCGGCTCCGGGCATTCCCGGGAAAAGCTGCTGCGCAATGGCGTGGTGGCTGGCGTCGTATTCATTGTCCTGCTGGCGGGCTTCCTGCTGCTGGGTTCCCTGCTGGAGCCGGAGGTGGAGGAGGAACAGGGCAGCCTGGAGGGCCGCTTTGAACCGACGCTCACCCTGGAGCACGAGGGCAAGACCTACACGCATCAGGAACAGGACTATTCCACCATCCTCTTCATTGGCGTGGATAAAACCGCGCTGGGCAGCGCTTCCCTGCGTTCGGCAGGTCAGGCGGACTTTCTGCTGCTGATGACGATCGACCGGGAGAACCGGGAGGTCGACATGCTGCAGATCGACCGCGACACCATTTCCGACGTCAGGATCTACGGCGCATTCGGACAGTATGCCGGCTCCCGCAGGACGCAGATGTGCCTGGCCTACGCATTCGGTACGACCCCGGAAAAGGCGTGCCAGAATACGGTCTGGGCGGTCACGGACTTCCTGGGCGGCATCCCCATCGATCACTATGTTGCGCTGGACATGGACGGCATGGTCGTGCTCAACGATGCCCTGGGCGGCGTAACGGTGACCCTGGAGGAGGATATGTCCGATCTGGATCCCGAAATGAAGAAGGGCGCCACCATCACCCTGAAGGGCCAGCAGGCGGAATACTTCCTGCGCACCCGAATGACGGTGGGCGACGGTTCCAATGCAAGCCGAATGCTGCGGCAATCGGCATTTATGGAGGCGGCTGCCAGCCTGATCTATGACAAGCTGGCGGAGGACGCCAATTTCATCAGCGTGCTTCTGGAAAAGATGGATGAGCATCTGGTGACCAGCTGCGAGGATGCGTGGCTGATCAATCAGGCCTACGCCGCCCGGAAGTACAACCGGACACAGACCGTCCGGCTCGATGGCGAGCACACCATCGGCGAGGATGGCTTTGTCGAGTTCCACCCCGACACAAATGCGCTGAAGAGATACATCATCAGCACATTCTGTGAATAAATCCTGATCATTCAAAGGTAAACTTTGAGGATAAAAAAGGAGGAAACCAAAATGAAGAAGTTTCTGGCTCTGGTGACCCTGGTCTGCATGGTTCTGTCTGCGACTGCTTTCGCTGCTACCCCCAGCAAGACCGCTGACGACCTGACCCGCATCGTAAAGCTGCACACCGAGTCCGACGGCTGGGTGATCCGCGTGACCGACCCCACCGAGGAGATCGAGGCTGAGGTGAAGGCGATCGAAGAGTTCGTTGCTGCTCCCGCTGCTGTTGCGACCTTCTTCGACGAGGAAGTCCAGGCTGCTCTGGTTGCTCCCGAGCTGGCTCTGGAGACCCTGACCGACCCCAACGCCCTGGTTGCGCTGGAGCTGGTGCCCGTGGAGTGCGACGGCTACAAGGCTGAGTACGGCGAGGCTGATGCTGACTTCGTGTTCGCTACCCCCTACGCTGAGGAAGCTGAGCTGATCGTGATGCTGGGCTGCGCCAAGGAAACCGTGGAAGAGGGCAAGGACGCCTTCGCCTGGAACGTGCAGAAGTGCACCGTGACCGGCGGCGAGGTGCGCGTGCACTTCACCGTTGAGCAGCTGGAGGACATGGAGACCCGTCCCCATCTGCTGGTCGTCCTGAGCGCTGAGATCGCTGAGTAATTTCCATATTTAACGGAAGTACTGTGTACTTCTCACAGTTGGCGCAGTAGAGTGACTCTACTGCGCTGACTGTGGGAATATGGGAATTTTCATCCTGGGCCTGCAGGGCGTCAAAACCCGCAGGACGCAGGGATGGAAGGTCGCCGGCAGGCGATCATGAGAGCATGAAGGCCTTTCGGGCAGCGTGCTTTCATCACCGCCTACCGACTTTTATTTGCACGACAGAATGGAGTATTGTCATGTCAGATATCAACAAGAGCTATGAAGGGCAGACCGCGGAAACGCAGGAAGAGCTGAATGCGCGGATGGAAGTGCTCATCCAGCAGTCCTCTGCGATGCTGCAGGCCATGCAGAACACCCAGCAGCTGGCGCAGGCCGCGGAGGAGCAGGAGGAGGACGATGCGGTTTCCGTTGACCTGATGGAGCTGCTGTTCTACATCCTGGGCAAGATCAAGTATGTGCTGCTGGCGGCGGTCGCCGGCGCGCTGCTGGCGCTTTGCTATGTGCTGTTCCTGTCCACGCCTGAATATCAGGCGACGGCCAAGCTCTATATTATCAGGAACGAGAGCGTGGTGGATATGACCGCGCTGAACATTGGTTCCGCCTTGACGATGGACTATCAGGAGGTCTTCAATATTTGGGAAGTGCATGGCCTGGTGCGCGAAAAGCTGCAGCTGGACCATGCAGAGTACCCGATCTCCCAGATGCAGAAGATGGTGTCAGTTACCAATCCTGATGATACACGCTTCCTGTACATTTCGGTCAAGCACGAAGATCCGCAGATGGCCATGGATCTGGCCAACGCATATGTGGATGAGGCGGCGGAGTACATCAAGAACAAGATGGGTACGGATAAGCCCAGTGATATCTCCGAGGCACGCCTCCCCAGCACGCCGATTGGTCTGGGTACCCAGGGCTACATTATCCTGGGCTTCCTGGCCGGTACGGGTCTGTCTCTGCTGGTGCTGGTGATGCTCTTCCTGCTGGATGACCGGCCCCATACGCCCAACGATATCACCAAGATGGCGGGCATCCCCACCCTGGCTGTTGTGCCGCGCGAGGAGGCTGCGCGCAAGAACTCCCGCAGCCGCAACCGCAAGGGCAAGCATAGCAAGCGGAGCCACAGCCACACCCATTCCTCCGGAAGCAGCCGGAGCGCAAAGTAACGGAAGGAGAATACAGCATGAACAGGGTAGAATTTACCCGTTTCCCTCAGCTGGAATTTGCCTGTAAAGAGGCAATGAACACGCTGGCCACCAACCTGTTCTACTGCGGTGACGGTATCAAGACGGTCATGCTGACCAGCCGTTACGCAGAAGAGGGCAAGTCCTATATGACCCTGAACCTGATGCGCACGCTGGCCAGCCTGGATAAGAAGGTCTGCCTGCTGGATACGGACCTGCGCCGTTCCCGCATCGTGTCCCGCTACGGCATCAAGTTTGCCGACAACAACCACAAGGGCAAGGGCCTGGCCCACTACCTCGCCGGCATCTGCGAGATGGATGAGATCATCTACGAGACCAATATCCCCAACGGCTACATCGTGCCCATCGGCCGTGAGGTGGAAAGCTCCCTGCAGCTGCTCTCCTCCGCCCGCATGAAGCCCCTGATGGAGGAGCTAGCCCGTCAGTTCGATATCGTCCTGGTGGATACTCCCCCGGTCGGCGTTATCGTCGACAGCCTGGAGATGGCCAAGTATTGCTCCGGCGCGCTGGTGGTCGTTTCCGCCAACCGCGGCCATAAGCGGGACATTGCAGATGTCGTGCGCCAGATCAAGTCCACCGGCTGCCCGGTGCTCGGTGCAGTGCTGAACAACGTTGAGTTCGGCTCCTTCACCAATCGTCAGTACTACTACAAGTCGGAACGCTATTCCTCTTACTACTACGGCGGTGCATACGGCGGAAAAGAATCCGGTTCCGGAAGCTGAGAAAGCCTGCGCACATAGAACAACTCTGCGTATGACCTTCGATGGCAGTGCGCGGGGGCATGGATTGCCTGTTATTGACAAAATGATAAAAGCATGGTAATGTTAAGTTACCGATTTGTCGCGGTCAGTGATGGGAAAACAAACGTATCTGTCTGATGATTGCGCGGAATGCAGAGGTGCTTTCCGGGCGCAGCGATGTGAGAAAGGATGCCTGCACAGCGCCATCGGCACCGCGCAGACGACGACTGCTATGCACAATGGGCCCAATAATGAGCAGCATACTGCTGGGAAGGAGAAGCGCTTGTACCTGTATATCAAACGGCTTCAGGATATCGTGCTCTCCATCCTGGGACTTGTGGTGCTCTTTCCGGTAATGCTGCTGATTTCCCTGTTTATTGTGATCGACAGCCCCGGCGCAAATCCTCTGTTCATCCAGACGCGGGTGGGGATCAACGGCAAAAAATTCCGCTTCATCAAGTTCCGCACCATGCATCCAAATGCCGAGGCCTATCTGGAACAGCTGATGGCAAAGAATGAGATGGACGGCCCCGTATTCAAGATCAAGGACGACCCGCGTATTACCCGCGTAGGCAAGTTCCTGCGCAAGACCAGCCTGGACGAGCTGCCGCAGCTGTGGAATATCCTGCGCGGCGATATGAGCTTTGTCGGCCCCCGGCCTCCCCTTCCCCGCGAAACGGAAATGTACACCGAGGAAGAATGGAAGCGCCTGTCGGTCACGCCGGGCCTGACCTGTTACTGGCAGATCCAGCCCCGCCGCAACAGCCTGAGCTTCAAGGAGTGGCTGGCACTGGATATGAAGTACATCCAGGAGCGGAATTACCTGGTCGACTGGAAGATCATGTTTTCCACGGTCAGGGCTGTGGTCAAGATGGAGGGCGAGTAAAACAAGCCTCTCCTGAGGAGCTGTTAAGGAGTGGTGAAATGCGGATCGCAATGCTCGGTCATAAGCGCGTGCCCTCCCGGGAGGGCGGCGTGGAGATCGCTGTGGAGGAGCTGGCCGTCCGCATGGCTGCGCAGGGTCATGAGGTGACGCTGTACAACCGCCGAGGACACCACGTCAGCGGCAAACAGTTCGATATGCAGGCGCTTCGCGAGCACCGGGGCGTGACGCTCAAATCGGTGCCGACGATCAATATCAAGGGCGTCGCGGCGATGACGGCTTCGGCCTTCGCAGCGATCCGCGCTGCCTTTGGCCGCTACGATGTGGTGCATTTCCATACCGAAGGTCCCTGTGCTATGCTCTGGCTGCCCAAGCTGTTGGGCAAACGCTGCGTCGCCACCATTCATGGGCTGGATCACCAGCGCAGCAAATGGGGGCGCTTTGCCAGGACATATATCCTTCTGGGCGAAAAGTGCCTGGTGCGTAAAGCCGATGAAGTGATCGTGCTGAGCCGCGCAGCGCAGGAATACTTCCGTGAGCAGTATAAGCGGGAAACGACGCTGATCCCCAACGGGATGACCCCGGTCACGCCGCGCACGGCGGAGATGATCCGTACCCGATACGGCCTGGAGAAGGATAGCTACATTCTCTTCCTGGGGCGTATCACCCCGGAAAAAGGCCTGGATTACCTTCTGGACGCTTACCAGCGGCTGCACACCGATAAAAAGCTGGTGATTGCCGGCGGCGGCAGCGATTCGGATGGTTACTTCCGACAGCTGAAGCTACAGGCGGCAGAAAATAAGGATATCCTCTTTACTGACTTTGTTCAGGGACAGATCCTGGAGGAGCTCTACAGCAATGCTTATCTGTATGTGCTGCCCTCGGATCTGGAGGGAATGCCGCTGAGCCTGCTGGAAGCGCTGAGCTACGGCAACTGCTGCGTGGTTTCCGATATTCCGGAGAATGCCGATGTGGTGGGCGATTGCGGCGTGACCTTCCGCAAGAGCGATACAGCCGACCTGGCAGAGAAGCTGCAGAGGCTTGCGGATGATGCGGAAACGGTGCAGCGGTTCAGAGCCGCTGTGGCGGACAGGCTGCACACCATGAACGGTTGGGATGAAGTGACCCAACGTACCCTGATGACCTATGCCGGGGAAACGGCGTCCATGATGGGCATGCAGGCGGACGCCTGAATGATTCAGCCAGACGCACAACATGAGGAAAGGAGATGGATGCCGGATGCGGAACATGTGGTATGTGACGGTGCTCCTGGTGCTCACAGCGCTGCTGTGCGCGGGAATTGCTGTGGCGGAAACGCCGACGCATGGCCGGATTCTGTCTTCTGTCGAGGATGTGTTTGCGCTGGAAGATGATCTGCTGCAGGCAAATACGCGGATGTTTTGCGATTCGTTGTCTATCGCGGAAGCGCGGGACCAGGTCGTGGACGATGCTGCTGTGATGAAAAGCGATGCAAAAGGCTGCGCTGCGACTCGTATCTTTACGATAGATGACGCATTGGGAAATGTGGCGTCGCTGACTGCGGCGGATTTCAGCAAAATACCCCTAACCTTGCGATAATATGCCCGCATATTGTCGAAAGGTTTTTCGTGTTTCATTGAGACTGGATGATTTTTGCAGAGCACCCCAAGATTTCCAAGTAAATCTTGTTAGCATATAAAGACCCTACAGTATAGGAGGATGTACCATGAAGAACCGGTTTGGCCAGCGTTGTCTGTCGATGCTTCTGGCTGTGCTGATGCTGATCCCCATGCTGCCTGTACAGGCGCTTGCTGAGGATGCAGAGCTGGTGCACATCCACACGGTCGAGACGACCACTGACGTGACGGTCGAGGAGCATGACCACGATCATGATCATGCTGCTGAGGAGCCCGTCGTTGAGGAGCCCGTCGTCGAGGAGCCTGCCGTCGAGGAGCCCGTCGTCGAGGAGCCCGTCGTCGAGGAGCCCGTCGTCGAGGAGCCCGTCGTTGAGGAGCCCGTCGTCGAGGAGCCCGTCGTCGAGGAGCCCGTCGTCGAGGAACCCGTCGTCGAGGAACCCGTCGTCGAGGAACCCGTCGTTGAGGAGCCCGTGGTCACCGAGGAGCCCGTGGTCACTGAGGAGCCCGCGGTCACCGAGGAGCCCGTGGTCACTGAGGAGCCCGTGGTCACCGAGGAACCCGTGGTCACCGAGGAGCCC
>JAFQEB010000010.1 GCA_017399225.1 Clostridia bacterium
GGAGGAACCGGCTCCCCGGTGGGGAGTTGCCCGGAACGGGCAAAGGTTCCGGAGCGAAGCGGAGGCGTATGCTGGCTCCGCGCTTGCACGGAGACTGAGGGAGAATGCGCGAGTGACTCAAAGGACAACCTGCAATGGAACTGACAAGTTTCCATACAGCTGAGATTTACCATATCCAAAGGCTCTCCCTTTGGGAGAGCTCCCGCGCAAGCGGGTGAGAGGGTTCTGCGCGTCCGCAGACGCGCCTCTATGCTGTTAGCATGTCCTGCGGCAATGGCCCTCTCAGTCAGCTGACGCTGACAGCTCTCCCGGAGGGAGAGCCTTTCGGCGCGTCAAATTCAAGTTTGCCGCGCTCGTGCTATCACCACAGGGGTTGCCTGGGCCGCTGTATCATTCCTTCCCCGCAAGCACGCCCAGATCGATCAGGTGCTGGCGCAGGGGCTTGCCGAAGAGCGCGGGGGACTGGTTTTGCAGCGTCTTGAGGGATTTGGCCAGCTCGGGGTGCTCGTTCATCAGCTGGGCGATGGTGCGGGCCTTGGGCTTGCCGGCATAGGCGGCGCTCAGCTTGTCCAGCACGCCCTGGATGTCCGTGGTGGGGCGGCCGCCGGCGGAGACCTGGTAGCTGTAGCCGTAGGCCGTCAGCATATCGGCGGCGCTGGCGTAGCCCAGCCACAGGTACAGCCCGGAGACGTCCTGGCTGAGGCTCTTGTGGTCATGCTGGATGCTGCGGGAGATGACGCGGTCGGGGTAGTGGGCGGCCAGGCGGGTCATCACGCTGGTGAGAAGGGGACGGATCACCTCCGGCTCCTCGCCGGGGGTGCAGTACATGCCCTTGCGCAGCGTACGGGCCTGCTGGCTGGTGATCAGCTGCCAGCCCTGCGCCTCCAGGAAGGCGGCGGGGGAGGTGCTGCCGGTGCGGGCGGTCAGCACGGTCAGCTTATCGCGCAGCTCGCTGCTGATGCTGTCCAGCGCAAAGACCTGGTGCTCGGGGTAGAGCTTCTCCAGTCGGGCCAGGAAGCGGGCCGTGGCCTCCTCCGTGGTCATCTCAGCCCTGGGGAGGCGGGGCGCGCGGGGCTTCTTCGGCACGGAACGGGTGCGCGAAGGCTTGGCGGCTTTTTCCTGCGCGGCGGGCTGCACAGCGGCGGCAACGGCTTCGCTCAGGACGGTATCGAGGCTTTGCAGCTCCTTTTGCAGCTGCTGCAGGCGTTCCTCCTGGGCGCGGCCGGCGGCATGGAGCTCATCCAGCTTCACCTGCGCGTCCATCACCCTGAAGGGATCGGCTGGGGCGGGCGCGGCTTCCGGCTGCTGACGGCTGCGGAGCTGCTCCTGCAGCTGGAGGTTGGCGGCCAGCTTCTTGCTGATGCTGTCTGCCTCGGCCTTCACCACCATCTTCTTGCCCAGCTGAAGGAAGCCCAGCTTGGCCAGGCGGGATTGTGCATCCTTGAGCTGCTGGCGCAGATCTGCCTCGCGGCTGGCTGCGGCCTTGAGCTGCTGGGCGATGCTGCTCTGCTCCTCCCGGGCAGGGGCGGCGTGCAGGGCGTCCAGGGCGGATTGCTGCCGGGCGCAGGCCTGCCGATTCTCTTCCAGGCTGGCCTCCAGCGCGGTGAGCTCAGCGCTCAGGGCTTCCCGCTTTTCTGTCAGGTCGGCGATCCGGGTATCCGTGTTCTTCATTGCGATCACTCCATCATGATGGGTCGGCGCCGCAGCCCGTCGGGTCAGCGCTTATTTGGCGGGGTACCAGCTTTCGGGGATGTCAAAGTCGCAGGTGCAGATGTCGCGGTCGGCGTGCTGCCACAGGTGCATCACCGCATCGGTCGTCTTCCGCGCATCGCAGCAGTAGACCAGCGCATTGCCCAGCTTGCCGTAGGTGACCGCGCCGCAGCTTTCCAGCGCCCGCTTGTAATTGGGATAATACTCGGACAGGCCGCAGGTGATCCCTTCGGTGTGGTGGGGGTGGAATTCGGGAGACTGGAGCGTGTTGCCGTCCCAGTCGGTGATGGTGATGGTGAAGCCCTCCCTGCGCAGGCGATTGGGGCGATCCATCCGCTCGTCAACTGCATGGAGGTAGGTGTTGCGCTCATGGCCCACGCCCAGCAGCAGGATCTTGCCGCCCAGCTCGTACAGGCGGCTCAGGCAGCTGCCCATGGGCGCGGGGGTGGCGGAGCGCTCCTCACCCCGGATGAACTCCGCGGCGCCCTTGCCGAAAACGGCCAGGGAGTGGGTCGGGTGGAGGGAACGCATCGCATCGGGCCGGAAGGCGGCGACTTTGGCCAGCGTGCCGATGCAGGGCACGGTGCTGCGGACGTCAAAGAAGGGGTTCTCCCGGTTGACATTGGCCCAGGTGTGGGTGGGGATCAGCAGCAGACCGTCGCAGAGGTACTCCTTCAGCGCGTCGATCAGGCCGTCCGCGCCGCCCTCGATGGGGCCCGCAGCGCGCAGGGCTGCATGGATGGTAACGATATCGTCATGCCGGACGCCCTGCTGCTCCAGCAGACGGAAGATATCCTGTTTCGTGATCATGGAGACGGCTCCTTGGGTGCGTTTTTTACATCATACCATATTTTTGCACTTTGCTCAACCCCGGAAGCGGCTGATTCCATGGGTTTGTGGCGAAACCGGCTGTATTTTCGCGGGTTTTGCCGGAAACGGGGGCGGTATTGGGAAAAAGGAACTTGCTCTGTGACGGAGGATTCTTAAGGAACAATTTGTCCTTCGGAGAAAAAACGAGCATCCGGTGTTTGGATGCTCGTTAGCTTATGTGGGTGTACAAGCGCAATGCGCGGACACGGTGCATATAATTGCGCCTTCCTGTGAATCTGTGGCTGCTCGACAAATTGGGGTTTGTGAGATTTCTTTTACTGCAAGGCAGGCCTATTCTGCCGCAGGTGGCCGCTTTCGCGCGTCGAAAGCGGCGCAAAGCCGCCGGGGGGAAAGCAAAATGGTGCTTTCCCCCCGGTCCCCCTCTTTTCCCTATGAGTTGTCCGCTCTGCGGCTGCGGTGCTGGGCGGCTCGGGTTGCAGAGGGTTTCTCTGAATTTCCGCTTTCAGCGGAAGAAACCCTCTGCAAATTCGCCGCTACATTTCCTTTGCGGGCTGTACTACAGCCGCTGGGGGCTGGTAATATGTTCGCTGTACTTTCCTTTGCTGGTTGCGGGTTAAAGCAGCC
>JAFQEB010000098.1 GCA_017399225.1 Clostridia bacterium
CGCTCCCCAGGAGATCATCGACGGTCTGCGCGCCAACTTCGAGGGCGAGTGCAGCGAGGTCGGCATGTACCTGGCGATGGCCCGCGTTGCCCATCGTGAAGGCTACCCGGAGATCGGCCTGTACTGGGAGAAGGCTGCCTATGAAGAGGCGGAGCACGCCGCGAAGTTCGCCGAGCTCCTGGGCGAAGTCCTGACCGACTCCACCAAGAAGAACCTGGAAATGCGCGTGGACGCCGAGAACGGCGCGACCTCCGGCAAGTTCGAGCTGGCGAAGCTCGCCAAGGAGCTGAACCTGGACGCGATCCACGACACTGTGCATGAAATGGCCCGCGACGAGGCGCGCCACGGCAAGGCGTTCGAAGGCCTGCTGAAGCGCTACTTCGGCAAGTAAGAAATTCAATGTAGGGCGGGAGTACTCCCGCCCTTTGTGCTGTTTCATTACAGGGAGATGAAAACAATGACAGACATGCAAAAATGTACACAGCTGGTTAATGATTATGCGAAACTTGTCCACACGCAGGACAGAGCCAGCTTCGACAAAGTGTTTTCTCAGCAGGCGGATTGTTTTCTCATTGCAATCGACCGGGTGTTCCAGGGCCGGGAGTCTATCTATGAAGATTTCCTGATTGGAGGGATGCGGGCATTATACTCCGACATTCAGCTGATAACTGACAGCCTCGAAATCACACCTGTTTCAGAGAATGTAATGCGTATGGTCTTCGGATACCATACCGAATGCATCCGGCGTGATAACGGCGCATTTGATGGTATTAAGGGTGTGGAAACTCAGATTGCAATTCGCGAAGACGGACAGTGGCGGCTTGTGCATGTGCATTATTCTATGAGAGTGTAACAAAAACGGCTATAGACGCGACGAAGCCCGACATGGCAAGGCTTTCGAAGGCCTCCTGAAGCGCTATTTCGGCAAGTAAGAAATGTGTTCAAAAGGTCAGTTCTGAAATAGGACGGACCTTTTTTGCCCCGGAAAACCCTGATAGGCGACTTCGGGACGCTGCCCCCTTTGCTTCAGGTTCCTGCGGGAAAAACAGCAAGCATTATGAAACAAGGAGGTAAAACAATGAAAAAGACTTTCTGGCTGCTGGCCCTGCTCATGGCCCTTGTTCTGCCGATGCAGAATGTTCTTGCGGAAGAAGCTACCGAGCCGACGCCGTATTTCCCGGCAGAGTATGCCGTTGAGTTTGAACAGGCGTCTGCTGCCCTGCAGGCGCATCTGCCGGGCGCGCTGGTGGACTTTGCCGTGCGTGAGCGCGATGACGGCCGTTATGAATGGGATCTCTTCTTCGTTCTGGATGGACAGCTGGGCGAGGCCGAGATCCTTGAAGGCGATTTTTCGATCCGCCGCGTCCGGCTTTACGATATGCCCGAGGGCGGGCTGACCGCGCTGCAGGCGATCGCGGTGCTGGCGCAGGAAAAGGGAGAGATGCTGATCACCGATCTGGAACTTGACCTTGACGACGGCCGCCTCCGCTATGAGGGCGAGGCCATGCTGGGCGAGAGGCATTACGAGTTTGAGATCAGCGCCACTGGCAGCATCATCGAATGGGAATACGACTGAGGCAGGCTTCGGTTTTGAGCCTCCGATGTATGGAAAAGAGGCACAGGTATGAGCATCACCGTAAATCTCTACTACACCGGCGTCAACGGGAGCGCCCGCAGGTTTGCCGAGGAAATGACGGCCAGCGGTATTGTGGCGGCGGTTCGGGCTGAAGAGGGAAATGAGAGGTATGAATACTTCTTTCCCATGGAGGATGAAGAGACCGTGCTGCTGATTGACCGCTGGCGGGATCAGGCAGCGCTCGACTTCCACCACAAATCCCCGATGATGGCGCAGATCGCCGCCCTCAGGGAAAAGTACAAACTGCGCCTTCGCGTGGAGCGGTATGTGGATGCTCCGAAGGGAAGCTAACGAGGACTGGAAAGCCAGCTGAAGCGCTGTTTCGGCAAGTGATTCAACCTAAAATATGAGGATGATTCCTTCGGGGATCATCCTATTTGCTGTGTATACAAAGAAACAGGGAGCCATCATCGGCTCCCTGTCTGCGGGTGTTACCTCTTTGTGAATTCGTGATCGTTGTTGATGAGCTTGCCGCCCTTGTAATCGTAGGAAGTCCAGCTTCCTTCGCCGGTGGGATGGAGATCGACGGTGTTGCCGTCAATTTCGTAGGTGCCGGATTCGGTTTTGTTCAAATTGCCGTTCTTGTACAGGGTGGAGGTATAGGTGCCGTTCTCTGTCAGGGTGAAGGTTCTTTCGAACAGATTACCCTCGTATTCCCAGGAGCCCCTCCAGGTGCCGACGAGGTCGTCTTTGGAGGCGGCACATGCCGCCAGGGACAGGCACAGGACAACCAGCAGGATCAGAGCCAATGCTTTCTTCATGGGTGTTCTCCTCTCTGTAAACCCAAAAGTATGCGGCCATGGATCCCCTGCCTGCGGCGGGAATCTTGTTATTATTAATTTAGCACCGTAAATGACTTGTGTCAATCACATAATAGTTATTCAAGCAAGGTTTCTTTTGCGAATGTATGCTGCTGCATTGACAGGGATGGAATAACATGGTAATATAAGAGAAAATAGGAAAGGGAGAACTGAAAATGGAAAAGAAGTCAGCGTGTGGCAAGAGTGCATCGCAAAAGAAGCTGATGAAGGCTGCGATCGTGGCAGCGCTGTTGCTGGTGGTGGCGATTGTGGTCGTGGTTTGCGTGACGATGGCTGCAGATGCTCCCAACAGACAGGCCTATGAGGCAGCACAGGAGCTGATGGAGAGCGGCCGTTATGAAGAAGCCGCAGAGGCTTTCCGCGCTTTGGATGATTACGCCGACAGCAGCGCGCAGGCTGTGAAATGCTATGAGATCCTGGAAGACCAGCCCTATCAGGCGGCGCTGGCGATGAAGAATGAAGGCCGCTATGAGGAGGCGGCTGAAGCATTCTACCAGCTGTACGGGTACCGCGATAGCTACGATCAGTATCAGGAGTGCCTGAATCTGGCGAAAGAAGAGGCGTATCAGGCGGCTGTCGCGATGATGAACGAGAAGCGGTACGATGAGGCCATCGAGCGGTTCCGTGAGCTGAAGGATTACAAGGATAGCGCTGATCAAATTGCTGTTTGTCAGGAGCAGCTTCGGGCAAAGCAGTACGAAACTGCGGTGGAACGTATGGATGCCGGTGACTATGCAGGTGCGTATGATCTTTTTGCTGACATGAAGGACTACAAGAATGTAAAACGACTGATTTCCGGCAGCCCTGAGCTGTCTGCGGAGCGTGAGAAGGCACTGGCAGTTGGAAAGACTGTGACCTTTGGCCGCTATCATCAATACGGCGTGGACGATACCGACACGCCCATCCGCTGGCTGATTCTTGCACGCGATGGAGAGAAAGCGTTGCTGGTTAGTGAACAGGTGCTGGCAGTAAACCAGTTTCATGACAAGCGCGCGACAGGCGGCTGGGGTCCGTCTACACTGAGAGAGTGGATGAATAGCACTTTCCTGAACGAAGTGTTTACAGCCAACGAACGCAGCGTGATTCAGAATACAGAGACTGTAATAACGTTCTTCGGGGCTCCCGAAATCAAGGACAAAGTGTTCCTGCTGAGCCGTGAGGAGGTTATGCAATATCTTCCTACAGAGGAAGACCGCATGGCTGCTCCGACGGCCTATGCGCTGCGCCGGGCACCCACAACGAACGAGGATAAGACAGCTGCGGCTTGGTGGCTCCGGGACACAGGCAAGTCTGCCTGTGCTATGCTGGTGACGCCGGCGGGCGTTATCAGTGAGGACGGTACCGCCGTGTATGTTGACTCTATTGGCATTCGCCCGGCAGTATGGGTGAATCTGTCTGACTCGATATTCTGATATCTTTGACCAAAGTGGCAGGTTGATGCCAGATGGTCGGGAATGATGGCGTTTCCGCGAACCATCCCATCTGCGAGGTGGTTCGCTTTTTGCGTTCCGGCCACATATTCCTTGAAAAACATAAGCATTCATGCTATAATCCAGGGAAAGGAATCCATGAGATCCTGCGTGAAAATGGAGGGGAAAACAATGAAATCTGTAGTGATCACCGGCAGCGGACGTGGTCTGGGCCTGGAAATGGCGCGGCGTTTCTGCCGCAATGGCTGGGCCGTGGTGCTCAACGATATCAACCCGGCGCGCCTGGCGGAGGCAAAGGCGGAGCTGGAAAAGGAATCCGCCTCCTTCAAGGTGTTTGCCTTCCCGGGGGATGCGGCTTCCTATACGCAGCTGCAGCAGCTGGCGAAGTTCGCGGAGGACGTCTGCGGGCAGATCGACATCTGGATCAACAACGCCGGCGTCAATCAGCCCATGAAGCCCGTGTGGGAGCTGGCGGAGAAGGAAATCGCTACCCTGGTGGAGGTGGATCTGAAGGGCGCCGTGCTGGGCAGCAAGGTCGCCATGGAAACGATGCTGCCCCGAAAGCAGGGCGCCATCTATAACCTGGAGGGCTACGGCAGCAACGACGCCATGATGCTGGGCCTGAATATGTACGGCACCACCAAGCGCGCCGTGACGCACTTCACCCAGGCCCTGGCGAAGGAGTGCGAGGAGCGCAATGCCGGCGTGATCGTGGGCAGGCTGAGCCCGGGCATCATGATCACCGATTTCACCGTCAAGGCCCTGGGAGATGCGGAGGCCATCGATCTGCCGGAGAAGACCAAGAAGGTCTATAACATCCTGGGCGATTATCCGGACGTGGTGGCGGACTTCCTGGTCAGCAGGATGCTGACGAACACGAAGAACAACGCCCATATCCAGTGGCTGACCAACGGCAAGGCGGCCTGGCGCTTCATGACGGCGGGCTTCAGCAAGCGTGACTTCTTCAAGTAAAAGATAAGGAACCGGCAATGACCGGTTCCTCAGTGTATCGACAAAGTGCTGAAGGCACTTTGTCGAGGCTTTGCACTCTCTCACTGGTCGATCGGCCATCACTGAGCAAGCTCAGCGCTGGCTACGCGCGGCAAATGCAAGCATTTGCTCACGCTAGTCGGCGCAAGCGCCTCCCTCCTCCCGGCCGTTCGTTCGTGTAAGGAAGCTTTTCCTAACGGAAAAGCGCGAAAATCGCCGCGCATGTCGCCGATTTTCGATCTAAAGTCGAAGGGCTTGCGAGCCCTCCGACGCCTCCCTGGGTTTGTTGACAGTCTGAGGAACCGGCAATTTTTGTCCCCTGCCTGTTTCAGCCGCGCCGGTTTCTGGTATCATATATCCAGAGGAACCGCGCGCAGGCTGCGGAGAACGGAGGACAATATGGATCAGAAGGCATTGTGGAAGCTCACCTACGGCGTATATCTGCTCACGGCCCGGCAGGAGGGCCGGGACAACGGCTGCATCATCAATACGGCGGTGCAGGTGGCCAGCGACCCGGCGCGGATCTCCGTGGCGGTCGTCAAGGGAGGCTGTACCCATGATATGGTGCTGGAGACGGGCATGTTCAACATTTCGGCCCTGACGGTGGAGACCCCCTTCGAGCTGTTCCGGCGCTTCGGGATGCAGAGCGGCCGCGACGCGGACAAGTTTGCCGGCTTTGACGGCACGACCCGCAGCGAAAACGGGCTGCTGTACCTGACGGAGCATAGCGCCGGCTACCTGTCCTGCCGTGTGGCCGGCAGCGTCGACCTGGGGAGCCATACGCTCTTCATCGGCGAGGTGACGGACGGCGAGGCGCTCTCCGACCGGGAGATGTGCAGCTATGCGTACTATCAGACGGAGATCAAGCCCAAGGCAGCGCCGGTGAAAAAGAAAGCCTGGGTCTGCAGCGTGTGCGGCTATGTCTACGAGGGCGACGAGGTGCCGGAGGACTTCCTGTGCCCGCTGTGCAAGCACGGCAAGGCGGACTTTGTGCCGGCGGAGGCGCAGGCGTCGCCCGAACGCTGGGTGTGCGAGGTGTGCGGCTATGTGCATGAGGGCGAAACGCCGCCGGACAGCTGCCCGGTTTGCCATGTTCCGGCCGGCCGCTTCCGCCCGGAACCCTGAAATCCTGCGCAAAAAGGGCGAAAACCGGCGGCAGATTATGAACTGGATGTAACTTTTCCGCCGCAGGCATTGCATGGCGGTCGAATTCGTGTCATAATAGAGGCAGTCCCCGCGCTGATGCGGGAGGAAGGGAAGGAAACTGCCTGATGAAGATGATGAAACGACTGATGGCGCTGCTGATGGCGCTGCTGCTGTGCGGCGCCTGCGCGCTGGCGGAGACGGAAGCCGTCCAGAGCCCCGACGACGTGATGGCCACCGTGAACGGCGAAGCGATCACCCGCGCGGAGTTCGAGCAGTATTATACGATCCTGTGCAATCAGTATACCGACCTGGGCTACGATGTGACGTTGCCCGAAAACGACGAGATCCTCAGGGATTGGGCGCTGGACAATGCGGTGCAGGTCACCCTGATGGATCAGAAGATTGCCGAGATCGGTATGGCGCTGACCGAGGAGGAGAAGGCCGACGCTGCTCAGCAGGGCCGCGACGACTGGCAGAGCATCATTGATGAGGGGCTGTCCTACTACGGCGTGACCGAGAGCACCAGCGAGGACGAGCGTGCGGCGATGCTCATCGAGGTGCTGGCGACGCTGGAGCGCGCGGGCTACACCGAGCAGAGCTTCATTGACGAGGCGGTGAAGACTGCCCTGTATGTGAAGTTTGAGGACAGCATCGTGGCAGACGTGGCGATCCCCGACGAGGAGGTCACTGCCTACTACAACGAGCTGGTGGAAGCCGACGAGGTGGCCTATAAGGACAACGCTGCTGCCTATGAGGACATGCAGTACATGAACCAGATGTACCTGATCTACGGTATGCCCGATTACTATGTGGATCTGTACTATCGTCCCGATGGATACCGCCGCGTGACCCACATCCTCCTGGAGGTGGACGAGACCCTGCTGGCTACCTACAACGACCTGCTGGCTGCCTACGAGGAGCAGCAGCTGACCCTGGAGGAGGGCGGCGAGGTGACGGCGGAGCTGATCACCGAGGCCCAGGTGGAGGAGGCCCGTCTGGCTATCATCGCCAACGTGCAGCCCAAGATCGACGAGATCAACCAGAAGCTGGATGAGGGCGCGGCCTTTGCCGACCTGATCCCCCTGTACACCATCGACGCCATGAACACCCCCGAGACCATCGCCCAGGGCTACGAGGTGCACATGGACTCCACCACCTTCGTGACCGAGTTCCGCGATGCGGCCTTCACCGTGGATAACCCCGGCGACGTGACGGCCCCCGTGGTCAGCCAGTTCGGCGTGCACATCCTGCAGTATGTGGAGGATATCCCCGGCGGCCCGGTGGAGCTGACCGCCGACCTGATGGAGCTGCTCCGCCTGGAGCTGCTGCCCGCTGCCCAGAACGCCAAGTACAATGAGGTGTTCACCCAGTGGCTGGACGCCTCCGAGATCGTGTACAGCGAGGAAGCCAAGGCCTTTGCCACCCCCGCCGAGACTGCGGAGGAAGCGGCAGAATAATATTCCCCGGAAGCTTTCAGAGCCTGCACAGTGCGTGCAGGCTCTTTTGCTGCGGAGGCTGCCCCGGTGAGGCAGGGCGGCGTCCATTCGAAAAACCTTCCCCCTTGGGGGAAGGGGGACCGCCGCGTCAGCGGTGGTGGATGAGGCCTTCACTCCCGCGGCAACCCGAACCGCCAGCAAGGCGGGCGACCAATGGTCGCCCCTACGGCGGAGCGAGTGCCCCCGCAGCCAAAAGGCTCTCCCTCCGGGAGAGCTGTCACCGAAGGTGACTGAGAGGGCTCGCGTCAGCGGCGGTGGATGAGGCCGTCACTCCTGCGGCAACCCGAACCTGCGGCAGGGCGGGCGACCAATGGCCGCCCCTACGGCGGAGCGAGCGCCAATGTAGCCAAAGCCTCCCTCCTTGAGGGAGGTGGCATCGCGCACGCGCGATGACGGTGGGAGCTCACGCCAGCAGAAATGCGCCGTCCCCCCCTCCCGAACATGAGATCCGCACAAAAAAGCTCCCCCTTTCGGAGGAGCCCCATGTCAATGGATGCGAATATCAGCGGCCCGCTTTACCTTCCGTTAAGGCCCCTGTTCAGCCGATGCAGCAGATCGCCCAGCGGAACGATCAGAAGGCCGGTGCAGAAATTGCTGATCCCGTGGAGCATATCAAAGCCAAGGCCCGCGGCGATCCACGCCAGCATACCATTGAAGTCCAAGCCGAACAGCAGCGCCTGGGCCGGCGCGTAAAGTGTGCCGTAGAGGAAGCCGTGGGCGCTGCAAAGCGCTGCGCTGAGGATCACCTGCTTCGTCCTGCTGCCCTTCACCGGCAGCAGCAGCGCCGCCGCCCACAAAAGGGGCCACAGGTACAGGTAGGGGATCCACCACAGGCCGAAGCCGCCGTAAAGGCCCGTCAGCAGCACGAAGATCAGGATCGGGTACAGCGCCTTTTTGCGGTACACCCGCGTGAAAAGGATGGTAAACATGCTCAGCAGGTGGATGTTGGGCAGCGCGTCCATCAGCACCTTGGAGGCAAACATCATCGCCCCCAGCAGGCCGAAGATCACGGTTTCCCGGACGGTGAGCTTCATTTCTCCACCTTCATCATGTAGGTGCTGCCAGGCACGATATCCGTTTTGTCCACGCCGGTCATGCCGTAGGCGCCGTCGATGTAGAAGGCCCAGTAGGTGCCGTCTGCATCAAAGTCGGCGACAATGCCGTTGACCTTCTTGACGTAGAGGCCGTAGGGGCCCATCTCGCCCTCGATAAGGCCCAGCTCCACCAGCGCGTCGCCCACGGTGGTCTTGTCCGTGCTGACGGCGACGGTCGTCTGCGTGCCTGTCTTGTCCACAATGGCGAAGGTGAAGGCCCTTTCGCCCTGGCCTACCGCCGCGCCGTCCGCCACGGGGATGGCGACTGCCAGCGCCTCGTTGGGGGTACGGGGATCCTCCTGCTTGCCGAAATGACCCGCCGCGAACAGTGCTGCAGCCGCAATGAGCACCACGCAAAGAGCCATGAGCAATGCTTTTTTCCAGTTCATTGTCTTCATGATCCTGCATTCTCCTTATGGATTTGTATTCCCGGTGCGGGGCAGGCGCTCGCTGCCGCTGTGCAAGGGGTTTTGACTGCCGAGTATTCCGGCTCGACGCGGTCTGCTCCGCCTTCTCAGCTTGCGCCAATGGCATGTCCCCGGCTTGCGGCGCCGGGCAGGAGCTTCCCATGCTGCGTCTCACGGCGACGGGCTCGCGCAGGGGTTTCACCTGCTTCCTCGTCACAGTCAGGATGATGATACCACGGGTTCGGGCATTTTGCAAGCTGCCGCGGCGGCCTGCGCAGCGCGTTCATTGCAAACCTGATTCCGGCAGTTGCGTGAAACGCAGGAATATGCTATAATAAGCTGTCTGAGTATATCATCCGTGGGGAGCCCTGCGGGTGAAGGAAAATTGTCAATCCATTATCAGGTTTGCCTGATTCAGGAGGTGAGCCGGCGCAAGCCGGATATCATGCCCACGAAAGAGAGAATGCTGATCACCGGCGGCAATCCCCTGCAGGGCGAGGTGCGCGTGAGCGGCGGCAAGAACACGGCGGTGGCGGTCATCCCCGCAACGCTGCTGTGCGACGAGCCCTGTACCATCGAGAACCTGCCCGACATCGCGGATGTGTATGCGCTGGTGGATATCCTGCGCGCGCTGGGCGCGAAGGTGGAGTACGTCCCCAACCTGTACATGAAGGTGGATCCCCGCCCGGCGGACGGCTGGCAGGTCAGCTATGCCGATTCCCAGCGCCTGCGTGCCAGCTACTATCTGCTGGGCGCGCTGCTGGGCCGCCGCAATGAGGCAGAGGTGTACCTCCCCGGCGGCTGTGCCATCGGCGCCCGCCCCATCGACCAGCACATCAAGGGCTTTGAGGCCCTGGGCGCGGTGGTGGAGCAGCTGGGCGGCCGCATCGTCGCCAAGGCGGACGGCCTCATCGGCAGCGACGTGTTCTTCGACGTGGTCACTGTGGGCGGCACCATCAATGTGATGCTGGCCGCCGCAAAGGCCCGGGGCACGACCATCATCTACAACGCTGCCAAGGAGCCCCACATCGTCGACCTGGCCAACTTCCTCAACTCCATGGGCGCGAAGATCAAGGGCGCGGGCACGGATGTGATCCGCATCCGGGGTCAGCAGTACCTGCACGGCGCGACCTACGCCGTCATCCCCGACCAGATCGAAACGGGTACGCTGATGATCGCCGCCGCCGCCACCCATGGCGACGTGGTGATCCACGGCTGCATCCCCACCCATATGGAAGCGCTGAGCGCGAAGCTGCTGGAGATGGGCGTGCGCGTCACCGACAGCGATGACGCCATCCGCGTTCGCTCCAACGGCGTGCACCGGGCCGTCAACATCAAGACGCAGGTGTACCCCGGCTTCCCCACGGATCTGCAGCAGCCCATGTCAGCCCTGCTGACCACCGCCAAGGGCACCTCCATCGTGCAGGAGACGATCTATGAATCCCGCCTCAAGCACCTGACGGAGATCAGCCGGATGGGCGCGCAGGTGCGTATCATGGACCGCACCGCCATCATTGAGGGCGTGACCGATCTCTACGGCGCCCCCATCACCGCCACTGACCTGCGTGCAGGCGCGGCGCTGGTGGTCGCCGGCCTGATGGCCCGGGGCGTGACGGAGATCTACGAGCCGCATTATATCGACCGCGGCTATGAGCATATTGAAGATAAGCTGCGCTCCCTGGGCGCGGTGATCAGCCGCGAAAAGGGCGAGTAAGCCCGGCTGCCTTCCCCGGGCGGGAGGGCCAAGCGGGAGGTGAGTGCCACGAGAAATCCTTTTGCCGTGCTGGGCCTGGACGCTGCCGCCGATGCGGAGGATGTGCGCGTGGCCTACCGCAGGCTGGTCAAGACCTGCCACCCGGATAAATTCCTGGACGCGGATGAACGCAAGGCCGCCCAGGAGAAGATGATCGCGCTGAACCTGGCCTACGAGGAGGCGCTGAAGCTGACCGCCCCCCGCAAAACGGTGGCCAGCTACAACAAGGAGCTGCCCCCGGACGAGGCGCTGATCCTGGCGGAAAAGCTGCTCAGGCGCGGCAGCCCGGAATCCGCCCTGCGCCACCTGCTCAGGGCCCAGACCCGCGACGGCGCCTGGTTTGCCATGCAGGGCCGGATCCTCATGGCGATGGATCAATACGAAACGGCCCACCAGTCCTACCGCGAGGCTGTGCGCCGGGAGCCGGATAACAATGTCTACCGCGCCGGTGCGCTGGAGGCAGCCGTGGCCATGAAAAAGGCCCGGACGCCGCTGGGACGCGTGCAGCAGATGCTGAAAAAGCTGCGGAGAAAGTGAACCGGATATTTACGCCCTTCGGGGCGTTTTTTGTTACAACTTTTCTGAAACGCTTCCCAAATGGCGTGCGTATTAGCTGATGTGGATGCATCTACCTTTCCGCGGACGCAAGTCCTGCGAAAATGAATTTTGCCGATTTTGCTGAAAGAGGGCTTTGTTCATGAAAGGCAGACATCTTCTAATTTGCGTGCTGATAATTCTACTGCTGCTCCCTGCGGGCGCGGAGGCTGCAGATACACCCAGAATCGAGTTTTACATCACCCACTACATCGGCCATGTTGGCCGGGAAAGCAGCGTTGTCGTCAGCTGCAGAACGCCCCGGCTGATGCCTGCGGACAACAATGTGTTTGAACTGCGCAATCAGCGGGGCGAGGTGCTGGCGGCGAAGGAATGGAATAACCCCGCCTCGCGCCTGACCTTCCGCTTCACGGTGCCGGAAAGCGCCCTGGGCGGCAATGAACTGTCCGTGTGGTTAAACGGCACCGACGTGACGGCGGAACACGCTTATGCCGCCTATTCCGACCTGAAGGATCCGCGCGTTGCCTGCCTCACGCCGGAAACGCCGGCCATCGCCCTGACCATCGTCTGCGGCGGCGGGGGCAGCAGGGAGGTGGAGGAGATCCTCGCCGTGCTGGAGCGGCATCAGGTGAAATGCACCTTCTTCCTGGGCGGCGGCTGGCTGGAGGGCCATGCAGAGGACGCCCGGCGCATCCTGGCGGCCGGACACGAGATCGGCAGCCACGGCTACCGGCATGTCCGCATGACGGAGATGGAGGATTACCGCAGTATGCGCAGCGTCATCACGAAGCTGAACGACCGCTGCGAAGCGCTGCTGGGGGTTCGCCCGCGGCTCTTCCGGGCGCCTTACAGCGACACCAACCAGAAGGTGACCGCCCTGGTGCGGGCGGAGGGCATGGAGGAGATCCAGTGGAGCATCGACTCCCAGGACTGGGCGGACAAATACAGAGGCAAACCCCGGCAGATCCTCCAGCGGGTCACGGGCAAGGAGGCTGTTTCCGGCGCCGTCATCCAGTTCCACCTCAATGGCTACAACACTGCGCAGGTGCTGGACGAGGCGATCCCCATCTACCGGGAGGAACGCGGGTTTCAGGTGGTCACCGTGGGCGAAATGCTGACGCTCTCCGGGCGCGAACTGCCGCAATTGCCGGGTACCTCCGGCGCGGCAGATTGACAACGCGAGGGCCAAAACGGTATAATGTATTATGAAGGTATATGTGCCTTCGTGAAAGGATGAAGACCATGCGCAAGCTGATCCCCCTGCTGCTGCTGCTTTTGTGCCTGCCGCTCACGGCCCTGGCCGCCGGTGCGGAGCTGACCCTGACGGCGGAGGAAATGGGCTTTGCCTACGACCTGACGGCGGAGGGCAATGAGTTTGTGGTGCTGATCTGGGAGGGAAAGAACGAAACCGGCCGCCAGACCCTCTACAGCGGGGACGGGCATTTTACCGGCCGTGTGGCGCTGGATTACTCCCCCATGGGCGGTAAGTTCACGGTCACCGTGCAGAACCTCAAGCAGAACCGCATTGCCCGGGAGACTGTGATGATCCCGGAGGCTGCGGGCTATGCTGCCCCTGCGGGCAGGGCGAATGCTGCCGTCAAGACCCTGACGCTGGAGGAGACCCCCACAGGCTTCCGCTACTCCTTCACCGCCAAGGATACGGATTATATGCTGCTTTACTTCCGCTCCAAGCAGCAGACGGCCACCTTCCCCGTGTACCCGGTCAATGACGAGGGGCTTTATGAGGGCGAGGTCGTCTCTCCCCTGACCTATTGCCGCACCCAGTTCACCGTGCAGGTGCGCAACGCCAAGGGCTCCGTGAAGAAGGAAGCCACCTGCCGCAAAGCCTGGGCCATCCCCGAGGCAGCCCAGGCACAGGAGGGCCGCCTTTCCGGCGTAGTGGTGTGCATCGACCCCGGGCACCAGGAGAACGGCCGCTTCGTCACCGAGCCCATCGGCCCCGGCCTGAGCGGCAAGACCAGCGGCAAGGGCGGCATGGCCCAGGGCAAGGTGACGTTGCGCAAGGAGGATATCGTGGTGCTGGAGACGGCCATGCGCCTGCGGGATATCCTGGTCTCCCAGGGCGCAACGGTGGTGCTGACCCGCGACGTACAGGACGTATTCCATACCAACATCGAGCGGTGCGAGATTGCAGCCGCGGCGGGCGCGCATGTGATGCTGCGACTGCACTGCAACAATTCCTCCAATGCCAACAAGACCGGCATCCAGATCTACAGCCCGCTGAATTCCGATTATGCAAGGGCGGTGGCCGCCCCGGAGGAATACCGGGCGATGGGCGAGACCCTGCTGGCCGCCATGAAGGACGCCGTGGGCTATGAGCAGAAGGACGCCACCGGCGTAGTGCGCCTCAACGATAACTATGTGGGCAACAACTGGGCGCAGATGGCCTGCTTCCTGGTGGAGATGGGCTACATGAGCAATGTGGGCGAGGATATCAAGCTGGCCACGCCCGAATACCAGCAGATGCTGGCCGAGGGCATGGCGGAGGGCGTTTATCAGCTGGCCCTGATGCGCGGCTGGATCGAACCGGAAGCGACCGAATAAAGGAGAAGAAAGATGAAGAAGCTGCTGCTCACCCTGCTGAGCGTGCTGCTGCTGCCTGTGATGGCGGCGGCCGAGGTGCATTTTATCGAGGATAAGACCGGTCTGCCGGAAGGCTGGGCGGACAAGGAGATCTTGCGGATGACCGTGGTGGATACAAACCGCTCCGACGCGATCATCCTGCAGTGTGGCGGCGAGGCAATGATGGTGGACGGCGGTTTTAACAGCCACTACAAGCGCGTCTTTGCTACGCTGGACAGCTATGGCATCACGGAGCTGAAGTATCTCTACAGCACCCACTGCGACGGCGATCATTCCGAGGGCCTGACCACCATCATGAATAGCGACCTGTACAGCCCCGGTCTGCTGCTTTCCCCCAACAAGGAAAGCTACGACGACCCGGATGACCATCACGAGAAGATGGTGCGGGCCTCCAAGCGGCACAATGTCCCCTATCAGGTCATTGACGACGGCGATGTGTTCACTCTGGGCAGCGCGACCCTCACCGTGATGCGCTGCGACCAGAAGTGGGGCCAGAATGCCCGCAGCGCAGCCTGCCGCGTGGACTTTGCCGGCGGCTCCATCCTCCTGCTGGCGGATGTGAGCACCCGTGTGCTCAACTACTGGATGGAGACCCGTGACCCGGCGGAATTCAAGTGTGATGTGATGAAGGCCAACCACCACGGCATCGACGGCATTCCGGCAGACTTCATGGCTGCCGCCGACCCGGGTGCGATCATCTGCACCAACAACACCATCTACGACCACGATATCAACCTGGAAAAGATGGGCGCACTCTACTCCGGCGACGGCAGCGTCTATATCGAAACCGACGGCACGGACTGGTACGTCTGGCAGGACCCCAACTGGATCGACTGACACAGCAAAAGGCACGGCACCCACGCGGAGGCCGTGCCATTATATTATTCACTATTCATTATTCATTCTTCATTATTCATTCCAAGTCGGCACTCGCAGCCGGAAGGAGGGTGCGCTTTCTGCATGTCGCCGCTTCCCGTGCAGTGCGGGGTTTTCCACCATGAGTGAATAATGAATAGTGAATAATGAATAATGGATAGTGGATAGTGGATAGTGGATAGTGGGTCATCGCGCCCGGGTCGTCTTCTCCCCCTGGGTCACATACCAGTCCGTGCCGTCGGTCACCAGGGTGATCTCCCCATCGCCGGAGTATATTACCGGCAGATTCCGGCTGTCGGCCTGGAGCTGGAGGGTGGGGGCGTCGGCGCTTTCCGAGTTGCATAGGATCAGGGCGGGAGCCACTGCGTCCAGCAGCTCCGGCACCATGGCGTTCTCCCCGTGGTGCGGGGCCTTGACGATCTCCGCCCCGAGCGTACCCTCCGGCAGGGCCTTCAGGTGTGCCTTCTGGGCTGTGCCGGTCAGGTCGGCCAGCAGCAGCATCCGGCTCTCTCCGAAGGTGATCAGCTGGATGGCGCTGCGCTCGTTCATGCCGGGGTATTCGGTGTTGCGGTAGATGTGGATGCTGGCGTCGCCCAGGGGGAAAACGTCGCCGTCCCGCACCAGGCGGAAGGGGATCCCCTTTTCCCAGGCCAGCTTCACGGCCTGCTGGTGGAAGCTGTCATCGTTCCAGTCGGCGGTGAAGGGCGACATGAAGCGGCCGGGCGTGTAGCCCTGCTGCATCAGGTGGAGCAGCCCCTCAATATGATCGTTGTGGGGGTGCGTGTTGAGGAAGTAGCGGAAGTCCGTCAGGCCCCGCTTTTCCAGGTCGTGCTGGAGGGCTCTGCCCCAGGAGGCGTCGCCGCCGTCGATGAGCATGGCCTCCCCGCCGCACTCCAGGAGGATCGCGTCCGACCGGCCCGTCTGCAGGAAGGTCACCCGCAGCGTTGCGCGCTCAGCCCAGTCGGCAGGGGGCTCGGCGTTCAGGTGGATCTCCGCCAGGGCGCAGGCGGGCAGGCAGAGCAGGATCAGAAGAATCAGGAATTTGCGCATCAGGCATCTCCTTATGAATGATATTCGGCAGATCCGGTCAAAGTCGGTTCTGAACGGCAGCGACGGGCAGTGGTTCCTTCGGAGGCTGGGAGAAAACTCCTAATTCCTTCCCCAGCCAGATGACGTCGTGCCACTTGCCCAATTTATACCCCGTGTGCGGGAAGACGCCCAGCTCCGTAAAACCGAACCGGCGGTGCAGCCCGATGCTGCGCTCGTTGGGCAGGGTGATGCAGGAATAGGAGTTCAGGTAGCCCTGGGCCTGCAGGAGGCGCAGGCAGGCGTCCATCAGCAGCCGCCCAAGGCCGCGGCCTGTGCTGCCGGGGGCAAGATAAAGGGTCAGCTCCACATTCCAGCGGTAGGCCTCCTTTGTGCGGAATGCTCCGGCGTAGATGAACCCCTGCACACGGCCGTCCTCCTCCGCAACGAGGAAGGGGTAACGCTCATCCGCCATACGGGCGGCGTAATCCCCGGGGGCGGGCGTCTCGGTGGCGAAGGTGATGGCGGTTTCCTGCACATAATGGGCGTAGATATCCGCCACGGCAGGTGCGTCGGCGGGCACGGCAAAACGGATGGACACAGGCTTCCCTCCCCGTGAGGCGTTTGCATCATCATAGCACAGGAGGCGCTTCCTTGGCAAGCGGTGGAGCGCAAGCTCAAGGATGCCCGTGGGCGGGAGGCTCGTCCGGCTTTGGCCTGCGCCGGAACCCACCTTCTCCCAAGGGGAAGGCTGATCAGCCGGCGAGGTGCAACCTTCCAGGTCAGGATTCCGGACGGGGGCGTGAAGAACACCGCACCCCAAAGGCTCCCCCTTCGGGGGAGCTCCCGCGCAGCGGGTGAGAGGGCCCTGCGCGTCCGCAGACGCGCCTCTTGCGGCAGAATGGGACTGCGGCAAAGCGGGCGAGCAATGCTCGCCCCTACGGGATACGCCATTTGCAACCTTCCCCCCTGGGGAAAGGGGGACCGCCGCGCCAGCGGTGGTGGATGAGGCCGTCGCCTCTACAGGAGCTTCGGCGGGCTCAACGAAGCCAAAAGCCTCCCTCCTTGAGGGAGGTGTCATCGCGCTCGCGCGATGACGGTGGGAGCCTGCGCCGGCAGCGGTGGATAAGGCCGTTGCCTCTACAGGAGCTTCGGTGGAATCAACAAAGAGTGATTTGTCAAACCAAGTGCAACACATTATAAAGTTCAAGATCCCAAAGGAATTGAGGTGACTGGAAATTGAGCACCTTACGAGGCCTGGCGTTGATCAACGCCAGGTTTCGTTTTAG
>JAFQEB010000099.1 GCA_017399225.1 Clostridia bacterium
ACGAAAACGTCCCTCCCGGCCGCATAAAAGCGTAAGGAATGTTTTCGGCAGAGCCGAAAACGCCCCGCCCGCGCGGCAAAGCCCGCGATACGAATGGAAAATGGGTCGAAGACCCTCTGCCGACGGCGAATTTGATAGACAAATAGGCGATTTCTGCCCGGCGGACATGTGTCTGTCGGGCAGTATGAATATATGCAGGGTGTTTGCGTACAATAAAAACTAAGCACCACCACCCAACAAACTAAGCAATGGGGGCCGAAGGTTTCCAAAGGGCGATCGGAAAGCCCTTTGGTCGTGCCCGCAGGCGCGAAACCTTGCCCCACAAGGAGGGGAAACCAAAATGAGCAAGCTCACCGACCGTATCAGCTACCTCAAGGGCATGGCTGCCGGCATGAAGCTGAACATGGACAAGGACAGCAACAAGCTGATGCTGGAAATGCTGACCGTCATGGGCGAGATGGCCGAGGAAATGGCCGCCATGGCAGAGAAGCACAACGACCTGAACGAGTATGTGGAATCCATCGACGACGACCTGGCCGACCTGGAGGAGACCCTCTTTGGCGAGGAGGAGTTCCCCGGCGAGGAAATGGAGGACGAGGACGAGATCGGCTTCGACGAAGAAGACGAGGAAGAGCTTGACGATGACGAGCTGATCAGCTACGCCTGTCCCCACTGCGGCCACGAGATCGAATTCCGCGCCTCCGACGTGGACTTTGACGAGGATTACCTCTGCCCCGAGTGCCACAAGCCCATCTTCCCCGAGATCGAGGAGGACGAGTGATCCACCCCTTCCGGCAGCACCAAAGTCCCGGCTTCCTACATAGGGAGCCGGGCTTTTTCCAAACCGGACGCTGCTTTCTTCTGCACGAAAAAAGGTTGTCACTTCCGTAACAACCTTTGTGTGGAGCGTCACTGGCCAAATCCAAACCAAAGGACTGATGGACGGCATCGAGCGAGATCGTCTCGGTGCCGTCCTTGTAGTTGTAGGTCATCACCGGCCAGTCGCTCCGGCTGACGCGCAAAATGTTGTGTTAAAACTCGACCGTCACCTTTGTGCCTTCCTGCGGCTTGCTTTCCAGCTTCACCTGTGCCTGGTGCACCTCCGCCACATGCTTGACGATGGCCAGTCCAAGCCCTGTGCCGCCGGTCTGACGGGAGTGGCTCTTGTCCACCCGGTAGAAGCGCTCAAACACATGGGGCTGATGCTCCTTGGGGATGCCGATGCCGGTGTCCTTCACCGTGCAGCGGATGTGTCCTTCCTTCTGGGACAGCTGAACCGTTACGCTGCCGGCTGTGGTGGTGTACTTGATGGCGTTGTCGATCAGGTTGTGGAACAGCTCCCGCAGCAGCACCGGGTAGCCCTCCACCGTGGCGTCGCAGCCTTCGACAGACAGGACAACGCCCTTCTCCGATGCGATGGGCAAAAAGCTATCTGCCAGTCCATTCAGCATGGGCAGCAGGGCAACATGCTCCTTCGCACCCAATCCCTGCTTTTCATCCAGCTGGGACAATTCAAGGATGTCGTTCACCAGCGCCACCAGACGCTTGGCTTCCGCGCGGATCTTCCCGGCGAAGGCGGGCACATCCTCCTGTTTCGCGATGCCGCTCTCGATGATCTCCGCATAGCCGGAGATGGACGTGAGCGGCGTTTTCAGCTCGTGGGACACATTGGCCGTGAACTCCCGGCGGCTGGCCTCGGCGGCGTAGCGGGCGGAGATATCCAGCGCCAGCAGCACCACGCCGCGCACCTTGTCCTCCCGCAGAACGGGGCTGGCAAAGATGCGGTAGGTACGGCTGTCGCGGGGCAGCACCACATCGCCGGAGCTGCCTGTCAGCGCGGCCTTGACGATCTCCAGCACGGAGGCGTCCCGGCAGATGGTCAGCAGGTCGGCGTCGGGCGCGATCACGCCCTTTACGCCGAAGATGCTCTGCGCGCTGTGGTTGATGGAGATGATGCGGCTCTCCTTGCTCAGCAGGATCAGGCCCTCGCGCATGTTCGCCATGATAGCGTTCAGGTCGGCGTGGGCGCGGGCAAGGTCCTGCATCTGCTGGCGGATCTGCCCGTGCTGCCTGTCCATGCGGGTCAGCAGCGGCGCCAGCTCATCGTACACGTCGTTTTCAAGGGGGTCGTCCAGGTTCAGGTCGTTGATGGGCTGCACAATCTGCCGGGAGGCAAACCGGGCGATCAGCAGCGACAGCGCGGCCACCAGCAGCAGGCTGATGATGATCTGCGGAGCGACGCTCAGGAACACGCCCAGCGCGGAGGAGCGGGTGCTGGCGATGCGCAGCACATTGCCGTCAGCCGTGCGGCGGGCGTAATAGATGGTCACCTCGGACAGCGTATCGGAATAGCGGGTGCTTTCGCCGGTGCCATCGGCAAGGGCGGCAAGCACCTCCGGGCGCTGGGCGTGGCTGTCCATGCGGGCCTCGTCGGCGTCGCTGTCATAGAGTACAGCGCCGTCCGGGGCAATGAGAGTCACGCGGTTGTCAGGTGCGAAATCGTTGAAGTAGGTGCGGTCATCCGGCAGCATGTCCAGCGCACGGACGATGTACTCCGCCTCCGTCCGCAGCTCGGCAGAAATGCGGCCCTCGTACACGTTGTACAGCGTCCCCACCAGCAGTGCGGAGGACAGCAGCAGCGCCAGCACCGCCGTCAGCAGGATGTTGCGGAAGATGCGTTTCGTCATACTCGGCCATCCCCTCCAAACCGATACCCCACGCCGCGCACGGTTTCGATCATGTGGCCGCAGCGGCCCATCTTGGTACGCAGCGTCTGCACATGCACGTCCACGGTACGGGTGCCGCCGTCATAGGCCATGTCCCAGATGCGTTCCAGCAGCTGCTCCCGGGTGAAGGCCGCACCGCTGTTCTCCATCAGCAGGAGCAGCAGGTCGTATTCCTTCAGAGTCAGGGGCATTTCCACGCCGTCCACAAAGGCCTTGTGGGCGCGGCGGTCAATGGTCAGCCCGCCGCATTTGAGGGTGTCCGCCTCGGACTTGGCCCCTGTGCGGCGCAGGCGGGCGCGGATGCGCGCTACCAATTCCGCCATGCCGAAGGGTTTGGTCATGTAATCGTCCGCGCCGTAGTCAAGGCCCTGCACCTTGTCCATCTCGGTGCCCTTGGCGGTGAGCATGATGACCGGCGTCTCCGCCGTGGAATGGTTCTCCCGCAGGAAGCGCAGCAGGGACAGACCGTCCTCGCCGGGCAGCATGATGTCAAGGAGAACCAGATCAGGCGCAGCCTCTGCCACCGCAGCACGGAAAGCAGCCCCGTCCGCAAAGCCGCGGCAGGGCAGGCTCATCTGCGTGAGGGTGTAGACCACCAGCTCGCGGATGTTGTCATCGTCTTCAACGTAATAGATCATGTGAGGAACACTCCCTTGTGTCTTCCAGTCAGCGCATACTCGACCCATTCGGCAATGTTCTGCGCGTGGTCGCCGATGCGCTCGTAATACTTGGCGATCATCAGCAGGTCGATGGCCTGGGAGCCGGCGGATACGTCATGGCGGATGAGGCTGATCAGCTCGTCCTTCACGGTCACGAACAGCGCGTCGATGGTGTCATCCATGGCCATGACCTCCTGCGCCAGCACCACATCCTTGCGGACGTAGGCGTCCAGCGCGCCGGTCACCATGCGGATGGCGTTCTCCGCCATCTGGGGCAGGTGCGTCAGCTCCTTGATGTAGGGCTCCTTGGACAGGTAGATCACCAGCTCGGCAATGTCGCTGGCCTGGTCGCCGATGCGCTCCATGTCCGTTATCATTTTAAGCGCGGAGGAGATCAAACGCAAGTCCCTTGCGACGGGTTGCTGCTGCAAAAGCAGCTTCAGGCACAGGGATTCGATATCCCGCTCGGCCTGATCGACCTCCTTGTCGGCGGCGATGGCCTGCAAAGCAGCCTCCACGTCCTGCTTCACCAGCGCATCCGTGGCGCTGCGGATGGCACGCTCGATCAGCGCGCCCATTTCCAGCAGCTCGTGGTTGAGCGTGTGCAACTGCTCGTCAAAACGGTTTCTCACATTGATCACCCAAACCTTCCTGTGATATAGTCCTCCGTGCGCTTGTCCTGGGGCATAGAGAAGATCTTCGCGGTCTCGTCATATTCGACCACCTCGCCCAGCAGGAAGAACGCCGTCCTGTCGGAGATGCGGGCAGCCTGCTGCATGTTGTGGGTCACCATGACGATGGTGTAGTCCTGCTTAAGCTGCAAGGCCAGGTCTTCGATCTTGCTGGTGGAGATGGGGTCAAGGGCGGAGGTGGGTTCGTCCATCAGCAGGATCTCCGGCTCCACCGCCAGCGCACGGGCGATGCACAGCCGCTGCTGCTGACCGCCGGAAAGCCCCAGCGCGTCCTTCTTCAGCCTGTCCTTCAGTTCGTCCCAGATGGCAGCGTTGCGAAGGCTGCGCTCGATGATATCGTCCAGCTTGGCCTTCGAGCGGATGCCGTGGGTGCGGGGGCCGAAGGCGATGTTGTCGTAGATGCTCATGGGGAAGGGATTCGGCTTCTGGAACACCATGCCCACCCGCTTGCGCAGGAGCGCGGCGTCGATGTCCTTGTACACATCCA
>JAFQEB010000100.1 GCA_017399225.1 Clostridia bacterium
ATTTGCAGAGGGTTTCTTCCGCTGAAAGCGGAAATTCAGAGAAACCCTCTGCAACCCGAGCCGCCCTGCACCGCAGCCGCAAAGCGGACAACTCATAGGGAAGAGAGGGGGGACCGGGGGGAAAGCACCATTTTGCTTTCCCCCCGGCGGCTTTGCGCCGCTTTCGACGCGCGAAAGCGGCCACCTGCGGCAGAATAGGCCTGCCTTGCAGTAAAAGAAATCTCACAAACCCCAATTTATCGAGCAACTGAAATAGTGCTCTCACGCCATTTCAGAGGAATATAACCAAATGCGCGGCAACCGCATAGCGCGCTTGTTCGCCCACATAAGCAAGCGAGCATCCGACATGTTCGCCGGATGCTCGCTTATTCGTTGCTGGATAAATAGTGATTGAAGCGTTCTTACTCCGCAGCCTCTGCTATTTGCACATTTACTTCTTCCCAAACATGATCACATGGGCGCCGCGCTCCAGGGCGGGGATGACCATATCATGCAGGTAATCGGAGCCGGTGGCGTCGCGGACAACGACGGCGCCGATGTTCTTTTCATCGAAGAGGGCCATTGTCAGCGCCTTGGAGAAGGGGGCCTGCATGGCGATGATGTTCTCTTCGGGGAAGCCCAGCTTGAGGCAGTCCGCCACGGACTGGGGGATGGGGGCGATGCGGGGGAACAGGCGGGTCATATCCACCGGCATACCGAAATCACGGATGGCGTCCCGGCCGATGCCCAGCAGGATGTTGCAGCTTTCACGCTGAACGGCGCGGATCATTTCCTCCGGGGTATAGACCCATTCCACGCCCTCGCGCCAGGCCTCCTCGATGTTGTCGAAATGGGCCTGCTCGCAGGGGATGCCCAGCTCGGCGGCGGCCTGCCGGATGTTCTGGCTGGCGATGACAGCGTAGGGGTGGGTCGCATCGATGATGCGGTGGGGGTTGACCTGGCGGATGTAGTCAAGCATACCGGCGGCGTCCAGCTTGCCGACATGGCACAGGGTGCCTGCAGGCAGCAGGGAGCGCGCATACTCCGACGTGACGCTGATGACCACCTGCCGGCCGCGCTGGCGCAGCATTCTGGCGGCTTCGCGGCTTTCGGGGGTGCTGCCGAAAATGAGAACCCGTTCCATACCGATCACTCCATGAGACAGTTCTTACCGCAGGCACAACATTAACACGCCCAGCAGAACGCTGTGCGTACACGATATGTTCCTGACGGATACCATCATTATACCGGCCCGGACGGCGATTGTCAACCCGGGTAGAAAAGGGCCAAGCGTGGTTGAAATCGGGCGCAAAATATGATATGATACAACCAATGCGACGGCGTGAAACGGATGCGCCGGACAAATGATGATGCAGGAGGAACCCCGCGATGCAATACCGTCCCTTTGGCAACACCGGCGTGAATATCTCCACCCTGGGCTTTGGCTGTATGCGCCTGCCCGAGATCCAGCAGGAGGACGGCTCCTGGGTGGTGGATCAGGAAAAGACCGACGCCATGCTCATGCGTGCCTATGAGCTGGGCGTGAATTACTTCGACACCGCCCTGTACTACTGCCACTCCAACTCCGAGATCGCCATCGGCAAGGCCCTCAAGCCCATCCGCGACAAGGTGTATATCTCCACCAAGTGCCCCCTGGAGCTGGTGAAGGAGCCCGGTGACTTCCGCAAGACCCTGGAAACCAGCCTCAAAAAGCTGGATACCCCCTATGTGGACTTCTACCACTTCTGGGGTATCAACCAGAAGACCTTCGATGAGAAGATCGTCCCCATGGGCCTGATCGCCGAGGCGCAGAAGCTGAAGGAGGAGGGCCTCATCCGCCACATTTCTTTCTCCTTCCATGACAGCCCCGAAGCGCTCAAGCATATCATTGATTTCGGCTGCATCCAGGGCGAAGCCCAGGCTGCAGCTACGCGCGGCGATTCCGAGGAATCGCTCGCGCTAGTCGGGCAACTGCCCGACCTCCACGGCGGCGAAGGCCTCGAATCCGTCCTCCTCCAGTACAACCTGCTCGACCGCGCGAACGAGGAGATGATCCAGTACGCGGCCAAGAAGGGCCTGGGCGTGGTGGTCATGGGCCCGGTGGGCGGCGGCCGTCTGGCGGCCCCGACGGAGCTTGCGGCGAAGCTGGGCACCGAGGCGGTCAACACCTATGAGCTGGCGTTCAAGTTCGTGCTGGGCAACCCCGGCGTGTGCTGCGCGCTCTCCGGTATGCAGACCATCGACATGGTGGAGCAGAACGCGGCGGTCGCGTCGCTGGAAAACCCCATGAGCGAGGACGAGTGGCGGCGCGTGGGCGAGAGCCTGGAGAACCTCAAGAAGTTCTCCGAGCTGTACTGCACCGGCTGCGGCTACTGCCAGCCCTGCCCCAAGGGCATCAACATCCCCAAGATCTTCCAGGCCTACACCTACAAGAACGTCTACGGCCTGACCGATCTGGCGAAGAACACCTGGAATGGCTACCTGACCAACGAGAAGAACCCCGGCGTGCACCCGGACGAGTGCGTGAACTGCGGCTACTGCGAGCGCAAGTGCCCCCAGCACCTGCAGGTACGCGAGCTGCTGAAGAAGGTCTCCGGTGTGCTGAGCGAGCTGTAAGGGAACAGAACAAGGCGGCGTCCATGAGCAGACGCCGCCTTTTAAGTTACCGGGTTGCAATTTCGCGGATGATCCGGTTCATGTCGTCCCACTTGGCCTCCATGTCTTCTGCCAGGCGAAGCTGGGTGCGGCAGCGATCCAGGTTATGCCCGGGCCGGGCGATGCGGAAATACACGTCCCCGTTCAGGTGATCGGCCATGAATCGGACGGCGCATTCCAGCGTCATCAGCTTGGCGCCCATGGGCAGGGTGTCCAGCTCCAGGGGCGTCAGGCGGCTGCCGCAGGCGGTGATGAAGCCCTCCGCAAAGGCCCTGAACCGGGGCAGGGAAAGGGCGACCTTCCGCAGATCCTGCTCGTCCTCGGCGGCGGTGGAGGCCCCGAAGCGGATCGCATCGCCGAAGTCGCTGGCGACCAGGCCGGGCATCACCGTATCCAGATCCATCACGCACAGAGGCTCGCGGGTGGCTTCGTCCAGCATGACGTTGTTGAGCTTGGTGTCGTTGTGGGTGACCCGCAGGGGCAGCTTCCCCTCCCGGCACAGCCCGGTGAGGAACCCGGCCTCCGGCTCATGCCGCAGCAGGGCGGCGATCTCCGGCTGCACGTCCTTCAGCCGCCCGGCCCGGTCAGCGACGATGGCCTCGTGCAGCTGGCGGTAACGGTCGGGGGTATCGTGAAAGTGGGGGATGGTTTCCCGCAGGGTCTCCGCCGGGAAGTCCGCCAGCAGGTTCTGGAACATGCCGAAGGCCGCGCCGGCATGGTACAGGTCACGATCGTTTTCCGGCGCATCGAGGCATACGCCGCCCAGCACATATTCAAACATCCGCCAGCAGCCGTTGCCGTCGGTGAGATAGTCGCCGCCCTCTGCGGGAGGCACGAGGGTCAGTGCGTGCCGGGGGTCTGCGTCCTTGCGGTGCAGGTGGGCGCAAACGGCCTTCAGGTTGGCCATCAGGCCGGCAACGTCCCGGAAGATCTCCCGGTTGATGCCCTGCAGGATGTACAGCCGCCCGGCGTTGGTGACGGCCAGATAGGTGCGGTTGATATGTCCGCTGCCAAAGGGGCTGACGAGAATGGGGCTGCCTTCGATCTGAAAACGGCTGCAGAGCTGCTTCATGGGGATCCCTCCTGTGGACTGTGGTTTGATACCATTGTAGCAGAAATCCGCCGGAAAGGGTAGGGGAAAGTGCGGGCACCCAAAAGGCGACCGGCAGTGAGCTTGCAATCTGCGGGGAATTGTACTATCATGAAGAAAACAATCGGAACGGAAGGGGGGGGACGCGCCGTGCGCAGGCGGCATCAGGTTCTGTGGCTGGCAGTGCTGGCCGGCGTCGTGCTGGGCGGAGCTGTCTGCTTCCTGACCGGCAGGACGGCCGCTCATGGGCTGACCATCGCGGCGGCAGGGCTGTATCTTGCAGGAACGGTGTACCTGGCGGACGTGTTCCTCCCCCACGGGCAGAGCACCCGGGTGCGCACGGGGTCGGCCCTGATGTTCGGCCTGACCGGGCTGATGCTTTTCGCCTTCTATGCCTGGCACTACCTGACGGCCCGGTATGTGTATATCTTCGATTACTCGCTGTATTACTACCAGCAGCTGGAACTGGCGGAAAAGCTCAGCGCCGGGCTGGCGGAAACGCTGGCCTTTGTGGGGCAGAGCTTCCGCACGGACTACACCTACGTCCCGAACCTGCTCATGGCCCCCCTGTTCTCTCTGACGGACAGGAGCATCCAGGGCTTCGGGCTGGCAGGGGTCGTGATGACCTGGCCACTGATCCTCTACCAGCTGCGGCGCATCACCCTGCGCATGGCGGATCGCCTGCACCTGACGGAGGGGCGCGCCCTGCTGCTGTGCGCAGGGGTCTGCCTGAGCGTCTTTGCGCTGCCCGTCCTGCACAAGGCCGCCGCTTGGGGTCAGATTAACCTGCTGGGTATGCCGGTGCTGCTGACGGCGGTACACCTGAGCTGGAATGCGGACTTTGCGCGCCCCAGGCCCCTGCGGCTGCTGGCGCTGTTCCTGTCGGTGCTGCTGCTGGTCATGCTGCGGCGCTGGTTCATCCTCTTCCTGGCGGGGTATCTGCTGTGCTGGGGGCTTGCTTCAGCCCTGCGCAGCTGCCTTGCGCGGGACTGGCGGGCGCTGCGCAATCTGCTTGTGTACGGCGCGGTCTGTGCGGCGCTGGGGCTCACGCTCCTCTGGCCGCTGTTCGACCATGCCATCCGGGGCAACTATACCGTCGCCTATGCCTACTGGAACAACGGCGGGCTGCCCTATGAGCTGCGCAACCAGACCTGGCTGGCTGGCGGCGGCACATGCCTGCTGATCCTCGCCGGATACGCCTGGGGCCTCCTCCAGCGCAGGAGCCCGGAGCTCCGCCGCCTGGCGGGGGTGATGCTGGCGGGGGCGGCTGTGACGCTGATCCTCTTTTCCAGCATCCAGATCATGAACGACCATCAGGCGACGATCCTGATGCCCGCCTATGTGATGGGGCTGATGCTGCTCTTCGGGATGCTTGCGTCCCTGGGGCGGAGCTGGCTGCGGAGGGGCGGCGCAGTGCTGCTGGGCGCGGCGCTGCTGCTGCAATGGGGCGTGTGCGTCACCCATGACGAGCCGGAGAAGGCCGCGCCCCTGCTGCCCCACCTGTCCCTCAAACCGCCCGTGCGGGAGGATCTGGACGCCATCCGGGAGGTCAGCGACCTGGTCAGCGATACCTGCGGGCCGGACAGCCCGGCGCTCTTCCTGTGCAACAGCGATCAGTACGACCGGCTGACCTTCGTCAACATTCGCTACCCCGACCTGACGATCCGCCATCAGGTGGCCCTGGATCGCATCGCCCTGCCCTCGGACGGCTTTCCCCGGGCCTGGTTCGCGGCGAAGTACCTGATCGTGCCGACCCGGGTGCAGACCAACCAGCCCGGCGGCACGGTGGAGAAGCTGACCCGCTTCGTCCTGGAGGACGCCGCCGACCGCTTCGAGGAGATCGGCCGGGTGCCCTTCGGCGAATTCGATATGCTGATCCTTCAGCGGAAAGAGCCGCCCCAATGGGACGAGGCGGAGGCGCTGATGGCGCTCTTCACGGAGGAAAACGGTCAGAACCCGACCATCTGGCACGACCGTATCCGCTGGTTCTGGGAGCAGCAGGTCTACAACCCGGGACAGCTGCGGTTCGGGTGAAGGGGAAGTTGTTTCCGGATGAATAAGCGAGCCTTCGTGGCAGTTCGGGAACCGAAGGTCTCCGACGGCCAGGGGCACCTTAACATTCCTCGTCGCTTTCGCCTACGGCGAAGTCCCCACTGGGGACGCGCTCCCACGGAATGCCCCTGGACCCCGCAAGGGATTTCCCCTAACATCGCTTGCACCTTTCGCCTGC
>JAFQEB010000101.1 GCA_017399225.1 Clostridia bacterium
ATGAAGAAGAATCAGTTCAGCGAGATGTCCGCTGCCGAGCTCAACGAAAAGGTTGTGGAGCTGAAGAAGGAGCTCTTCAACCTGCGCTTCCAGCTGGCGACCGGCCAGCTGCAGGACACGACCGCGATCATGAACACCAAGCGTGAGATCGCCCGTGCCAAGACCGCGCTGCGCGCCCTCGAGCTGAAGGCTCAGGCGTAACCTTGAAAGGAGACACAGACATGTCTGAAGTTAGAGGAATGCGCAAGACCCGCGTTGGCGTTGTCGTCAGCGACAAGATGGACAAGACCATCACCATCGCGGTCAAGTATCGCGTTCGCCATCCGCTGTATGGCAAGATCATGAACCGTACCACGAAGATCAAGGCCCATGACGAGAAGAACGAGTGTGGCATCGGCGACACCGTGCGCGTCATGGAGACCCGTCCGCTTAGCCGCGACAAGCGCTGGCGCCTGGTCGAGATCATCGAGAAGGCGAAGTAAGCCCTGTCGGATAAGGAGGAAAAAACTCAATGATTCAGCCGCAAACGCGTCTTAAGGTTGCCGACAACACCGGCGCCAAGGAAATTATGTGCTTCCGCGTTCTGGGCGGTTCCTTCCGCCAGAGCGCTTCGGTCGGCGATATCATCATGGCTTCTGTCAAGAGCGCAACGCCCGGCGGCGTTGTGAAGAAGGGCGACGTCGTGAAGGCCGTTATCGTCCGTGTGCACAAGACCTACCGTCGTCCGGACGGTTCCTACATCCGTTTTGATGACAACGCTGCCGTTATCATCAACAACGACAAGCAGCCCAAGGGCACCCGTATCTTTGGACCGGTCGCCCGCGAGCTGCGCGAGCACGACTTCATGAAGATCGTGTCTCTCGCTCCGGAAGTTCTGTAAGGAGGTGGCGAAGAATATGCATATCCGTTCCAAGGATACGGTGGTTGTGATCACCGGTAAGGACAAGGGCAAGGAAGGCAAGGTTCTCACCGCTTTCCCGAAGACCGGCAAGGTCGTCGTCGAAGGCGTCGCCATTGCTACCAAGCATCAGAAGCCGCGCCAGGCCGGTGTGCCGGGCGGCATCATCAAGCAGGAAGCCGCCATCGACGCCTCCAACGTCATGCTCGTCTGCCCGAAGTGCAAGAAGGGCGTCCGCGTTGGCATGAGCGTGCTCGAGAACGGCACCAAGGTCCGTGTCTGCAAGAAGTGCGGCGCGACCATCGAAGCGTAATGCAGGAGGAATTAAGTAATGGAAGCGCGTCTTTATGATAAGTACGTGACCGAAGTCGTTCCTGCCCTGCAGCAGAAGTTCGGTTACAAGAATGTGAACCAGATCCCGAAGGTTGACAAGGTCGTCATCAACATGGGCCTGGGCAACTGCAAGGACAACCCGAAGGCGCTGGAAGCTGCCGTGAAGGAGCTCGAGGCGATCGCCGGCCAGAAGGCCCTGGTGACCAAGGCCAAGAAGTCCATCGCGAACTTCAAGCTGCGCGAGGGCATGAACGTCGGCGCTAAGGTGACCCTCCGTGGCGAGCGTATGTACGAGTTCATGGATAAGCTCATGAACATCGCTCTCCCGCGCGTCCGTGACTTCCACGGCGTTTCCGCGAAGGCCTTCGACGGCCGCGGCAACTACGCGCTGGGCATCCGCGAGCAGCTCCTCTTCCCGGAAATCGAGTACGATAAGGTTGAGACTGTCCGCGGCATGGAAATGATCTTCGTGACCACCGCTCAGAGCGATGAGGAGTGCAAGGAACTCCTTCGTCTGATGGGCATGCCGTTCGCGAAGTAAGGAGGAGGACAAATCACATGGCTAAGACCAGTATGATCAACAAGCAGCAGAAGGAGCCGAAGTTCTCTACTCGTGCTTACACCCGCTGCCGCCTGTGCGGCCGTCCGCACTCCGTGCTTCGCAAGTACGGCGTCTGCCGCATTTGTTTCCGCGAACTGGCGTACAAGGGACAGATTCCCGGTGTCCGCAAGGCCAGCTGGTAAGGAGGGACTGAAATGCTCGTTAACGATCCCATTGCAGATATGCTCACCCGCATCCGCAATGCTCAAATCGCCAAGCATGACTCTGTGGTGATTCCGGCTTCCAACATGAAGAAGTCCATCGCCAAGATCCTGCTCGACGAAGGCTATATCAAGAGCGTCGATCTGATCGACGACGGCCTGTCCGGCCAGATCAAGATCGGCCTGAAGTACACCGACAAGAAGCAGAGCGTCATCGTTGGCCTCAAGCGCATCAGCAAGCCGGGCCTGCGCGTTTATGCGCAGTGCGAGGAGCTGCCGAAGGTGCTGGGCGGCCTGGGCATTGCGATCGTCTCCACCTCCAAGGGTGTGATGACCGATAAGCAGGCCCGTGCGGCCAAGGTCGGCGGCGAAGTGCTCGCCTACATCTGGTAATCGACGACGCTGAAACGGAGGTAAAAACAATGTCTCGAATCGGAAGAGCTCCGATCGCCATCCCGGCCGGCGTCACGGTTACCGTCTCCGATGACAATCTCGTCACCGTGAAGGGCCCGAAGGGCACGCTGACCCAGGAGGTCAACAAGAATATCACCGTGCAGGTTGAGGGCAACACCGTTGTCGTCACCCGCCCGAACGATGAGAAGCAGAACCGTGCGTTCCATGGCCTGTATCGCTCCCTGATTGCGAACATGGTCACTGGCGTCAGCACCGGCTTCACCAAGACCCTGAACCTGGTCGGTACCGGTTACCGCGCCGAGGCCAAGGGCACCACGCTGAACATCACCATCGGCTACAGCCATCCGGTCATCTTCGAGGCCGAGGAGAACATCTCCTTCGCGACCCCGAACCAGACCACCATCACCGTCACCGGCATCGACAAGCAGCGCGTCGGCAACGTCGCCGCGGAGATCCGTGCGGTTCGCAAGCCGGAGCCGTATCACGGCAAGGGCATCAAGTATGATACCGAGGTCGTCCGCCGCAAGGAAGGCAAGACCGGTAAGAAGTAAGAAAGGGAGTGAGCGCTAATGTTCACCAAGCGTGATCGTAATGAGATCCGAGTGATCCGTCATGAGCGTGTGCGTAAGAAGATCAGCGGCACGCCCGAGATGCCGCGTCTGTGCGTGTATCGCAGCCTGAACCACATCTACACCCAGGTGATCGACGATGTGGCCGGCAAG
>JAFQEB010000102.1 GCA_017399225.1 Clostridia bacterium
AAGTACTTGGCTGGACACGGCCCGGGAGGATAGGTCGCTGCCGGTTCCCCTTAAAGCATCTCGCTCAGAGGTGCTTTTTTCTTTTTCATTCCCCAATGGTATGCCCAAATAAGCCGCAGCCGCTGCGTCGCGGCGCATCTGTCATGCGCCGTGACTCCTTCACCGGGGCCAACGCCGCGCGGTAGCGCCAAAATGGGGCGACGCCCCCCTGACAGTCGGGCTCAGGTCGGAGGGCGAGCCTTTGGTTTCTGCTTCCGGAACGGCGGGTAGACCCCAACCGCTGCGTCACAGCGCGTCGCGGCGGCTGATAGCCGCCCTGCGGCAGAGAAGGCTGCCGTATGCGGGGAAGAAATGAACGTAAAGAAATTAACGATAAAAATTAAAAAAAGGTTGACAAACGTAAATAGCTGTGCTAAGATGTATCCATCAAAGAAAAGGAGGAACTCCTGATGGATAAGCTTACTTCTACCGCCCGCACGATCGACATTGTTTTTAAGATCGCTGAGATCATGCTCAAGATCGCCTTTGTTGCCTGCCTGGTTTGCATCGGGATCGCCGCTGTCGGCAAGGTGTTCAATCTGCCGGATGAGATGATCGGCAGCGTTGAGCAGCTGCTGGAGTTCGGCCCGCTGACCCTCCATGTGGCTGAGGATTATATGCCCGGCTTTGACGGTATGCTGCTCCAGGCGGTGATGATGCTGGCGCTGGGTGCTGTGGCCAGCTTCATCGGTATCCTGTGCGTGAAGACAATCCGCGCCATCCTCGCCCCGATGAAGGAAGGCAAGCCCTTTGCCAGCGAGACCAGCGGGAATCTGCGCAGGCTCGGCTGGCTGAGCCTGATCCTCGGCGTGGCGGTGCAGGTGATGGAGGCCGTCAGCCTGTTCACGGTGTTCGCCATGCAGCACGTGGAGGAGCTGCTCATCAGCGAGAAGATCAGCCATGTGGATGTGAACCTCTCCTTTGACCCCAGCTTTCTGATCGTTCCGGCGGTGTTCTTCCTGCTGAGCTATGTATTCAAGTACGGCGAGCAGCTGCAGACCCTCTCCGACGAGACGCTGTGAAAGGCCGGGCGATTGCCCGACGAATGAGTGTGATTGCCTGCAATCACCGAAGTGTAGCCAGAGCCAGCCTTGTGGGGGCGCTGGCCGAATAAGGAGGTACCGATATGCCGATAATCCTGCGGCTTGACCGGATGATGGCCGACCGGAAAATGTCCCTGAACGAGCTGAGCGAGCGGGTCGGCGTGGCGAACGTCAACCTGTCCAAGCTCAAGAACGGGCACGTCAGCGCGATCCGCTTTTCTACCCTGGAGGCCATCTGTGACGTGCTGGACTGCCAGCCGGGCGATATTCTGGAGTACCAGCGGCCCAAGGAGTAAATGTTGAGCCCTCCGCATGTTTTTCTCATGCGGAGGGCTTTGCGTATATGGGGAGATCAGCGCGTCGTGCCGCCGTGGAACCGGCATTCGTAGATCATCCGCCCGCCGAGGTAGATGGCTTCGCTGCCGGAAAACCAATCCAGCGGGCCCTGCATGAAGCAGGTATAGGTGTAATCTCCGCTGCGGTAGAGCTCCGGCCCCCGGCAGGGCATATCGGGGGTGCCGTGCAGCAGGGCTTCCTTGAGAAAATCGCCGCTGAAGGGTTCGCCCAGCACCCGGCCGGAGTAGTTCATGCACCACAGGGGCGTCCCGTCCGACCAGACCGTCTCCCGGCCGTGGAAGCAGGAGCCGCCGAAGTAGCTGTCCCGGTAGGCAAGGGGGCCGGCTGCATAGGAATAGTCGTGGGCGCCGGGGCAGCAGGGCGTCGCTTCGGGGGCGTGGGCGGCATAGGTGGAGCGTTTGGCCTGCAGCAAAAAATCCAGGAAGGGTTCGGTATGCCTGGGGGCCTCGATGGGTGTGGCGCAGGGATCGTCCCGGACGAGCCGGTCGATGGGCGTGGAGAAGAAGTCACTCAGGGCCAGAAGGCCGGGCAATTCGGGCAGGGCCTGACCCGTCTCCCATTTGCCGATGGTCTGGCGGGATACGCCCAGGCGGGCGGCCAGCTCCTCCTGCGAAAGTCCGCGCTGGGTACGCAGCTGCGTCAGCCGTTCAGAAAAGTCCATCAAAACACCTCCTGCAGGCAGTATAGCAGAGCATGGCCGGCCTGTCCACCAACCGGGCTTGACAGGATTGCCGCGTCCGGTAGCGGGAGGAGCGATGGTGTGAGCGGCTGACGGCGGCGCCATACGCCTCCGCTTCGCTCCGGAACCTTTGCCTGTTCCGGGCAACTCCCCACTGGGGAAGGGTAAGTATGTCGTTCAGCAAAATAGCCTTCCCCTCTGGGGAAGGTGGCCGAACGAAGTGGGGCGAAGTCCCCGAAGGGAGGTCGGATGAGGTCCCTCGTCCGACGGCATTGGCGGCAGATTGCCGCTCCCGACACAAAAGCCCTCCGCATGAGGAAAACATGCGGAGGGCGCAGGTTATGTGGCGCGGATCAGGGCGGGACGATCAGTAGTTCTCCGCCTTGATGGCAAAGTAGCTCTGGGGATGGTCGCACACGGGGCAGACCTCGGGGGCCTTGGGGCCGATGTGGATGTGGCCACAGTTGCCGCACTCCCAGATGGTGTCGCCGTCGCGGGAGAAGACGATGCCGCCCTCGACATTGTGAAGCAGCTTGCGGTAGCGCTCCTCGTGAGACTTCTCGATGGCGCCCACCATGCGGAACTTGGCCGCGATCTCGGTGAAGCCCTCTGCGTCCGCCTCGTCCGCCATACGGGCGTACATGTCGGTCCACTCGAAGTTCTCGCCCTCGGCAGCGTGCTTGAGGTTCACGGCGGTATCCTGGATCTTGCCGCCCTCCAGGAGCTTGAACCACATCTTGGCGTGCTCCTTCTCGTTGTTGGCGGTGGCTTCAAACAGCTCGGCGATCTGCACATAGCCGTCCTTCTTGGCCTTGGAGGCAAAGTAGGTGTACTTGTTGCGGGCCATGGATTCGCCGGCAAAGGCCTCCAGCAGGTTCTGTTCGGTCTTGGTGCCCTTCAGGTTCAGCATATGAAAATCCTCCTTTATGTGGGATGTAGTTGGATGATCCCATTATACCACAGATTCGACGAAGCGAAACGAATTCCTGCGAAAATATGGGGATTGGTTGACTGAATTTTTACTGCGTGCTATAATATAACCTGAATGATTGCGTCCTATTCGATGCAATGAAGGAGCTGTATGGATAAGAAGAACCTGCTGATCATCGGCGGCGTGGCAGTGATGGCGCTGCTGCTGATGCTGCTCATGCCGCTCATGCCGGCCCCGGCGGTGGACGAGGATACGGTCATCGTCCGTGTCGGGCAGGAGGAGTATGCCCGCATCCCCCTTTCCCAGCCGCAGCAGATGACCATCGAGCAGGAAAACGGCGCGGTCAACGTGCTGGAGGTCACCTCCCGGGGTATGATGATGCTGTCCTCAACCTGCGATAACCAGGTGTGCGTCCACAAGGGCGAGGTCACGCTGGAAAACTGGGAGCTCAAGGGCGGCGCGTTCGTCTACTGCGCGCCCAACCAGGTGATGCTGGAGCTGGTGGAGGCCAAGAAAGAATAAACCGCGTACCCATGGAGGGATACGGAATATATGATGAAAAAATGCAAACGGCTGGCGGCGCTGGCGCTGTGCGCGCTGCTGCTGACGGCCTGCACGGCGCAGGAGGCCCCCGGGCCCGAAGCCGCCGGAGACGACGCGCACCGGGAGGGGCTGGTCAACTTCGGCCAGACCGGCACGGAGGATATCGCGGCGGCCACGGCCGTGCCGGATATGGAGAAAAGCACCGGCTACGGCTGGTACTTCGATACCCTGGTGACCGTCACCTTCTACGGCGCGCCGGAGGGCATCCAGGAGGAGATGTGGGCGGCCTGCCAGCGGTATGAACAGCTGCTGAGCAAGACCATCGAGGGCAGCGACGTGTGGCGCATCAACCACGCCGGGAGCGAGCCCGTCACTGTGGACCCGGAAACCTGGGAGATCCTCCGCCGGGCCAAGGAGCTCAGCGCCCTGTCGGAGGGAGCCTTCTCCGTGACCATCGCGCCCCTGTCCGCCATGTGGGATTTCACCGGCGGTACCCGGCGGATGCCCACCGAGGAGGAGCGCATCGCCGCGCTGCCCCTGGTGGACGACAGCGCCATCCAGCTCGGCGAGGGCTATACCGTGACCCTGCCCAAGGGGATGCAGGTCGATCTGGGCGGCATTGCCAAGGGCTACATTGCCGATCAGGTGGCAGCGCTGCTCAGGGGCCGCGTCTTTGGCGCGATCATCTCCCTGGGGGGCAACACCTACGTCATCGGGGACAAGCCCGACGGCAGCCGGAATACCATCGGCGTGCAGGATCCCTGGGGGGAGAACGGCGCACTGGAGGGCGTGCTCTCCACCAAGAACATCAGCGTCGTCACCTCCGGCACCTACGAGCGCGGCTTCACGGGGGACGACGGCGTGTGGTACCACCACATCCTCGTGCCGGAGACCGGCTTGCCCGCCCGGAGCGATCTGGTCAGCGCGACGATCCTGACCCCCTCCTCCATGACGGCGGACGCCCTGGCGACGGCCTGCATCGTCATGGGCAGCGAAAAGGCCATCCAGATGCTGGAGGCAAACGGGCTGGACGCCCTGCTCATCAGAGAGGACGGGCAGCTGGTGTACACCCAGGGCTTTGTGGAAAAGTACGATTACATGGCCTACGAGGATTTTGTGAACCGGTAAGCGAAACCATTGGAGAATCCATTGACATATCCCCAACAACAAGGAGGCAATCAAAATGACCAACGTTGCCAAGAAGAAGGAATTTCCGGCATTCCTGGTGCTGACGATCATTGCGCTGGTGGCGGCCGTCGTGCTGGCCCTGACCAACGAAGTGACCAAGGGCCCCATCGCGGAGCACGCCAACCGTGCGCGCACGGAGGCCTTCAACGCCGTGCTGCCCGCCGCGTCCTACGAGGAGGCGGAGATCCCCGCGGGCCACGACAGCGTGTCTGCGCTGTTCAAGGCTAAGGATGAATCCGGCGCGGATGTGGGCTACACCGTCGTGGCCTCTGCGTCCGGCTATGCGGGCCCCGTGGCCGTGACCCTGGGCGTGGATCCGCAGGGCATGGTGACCGGCGCTGTCATCGGCGATACCAGCTTTGCTGAGACCGCCGGCTTTGGTATGCGTTGGAAGGAGGAGACGAACCGCTGGGAGCAGTTCAAGTCTATCGATACGGCCAACGGCGGCAGCATCGAGGCCATCTCCGGCGCGACGGTGACCTCCAATGCCGTGCTGAATGCCACCAATGCGGGCGTCAACTGCGTCAACGAGGTCAGGGGCGTTTCCGCCCGTGATGTGGTCGCCAAGGGTGCCCCTGCGGCCAAGCCCATCGAGACCGTGACCCTGACCGGCGATATCCACGAGGGCAGCGCGCCCGGCTATCTGGGCGCGGAGGTGCGCGTCCAGCTGACGATGGATGACGCGAACGTGGTGACCGGCCTGGCGATCGACTCCACCAGCCAGACCCCCGGCTTCGGTACCCGCGCGATGGAGGAGCCCGAGTTCGCCAAGCAGTTCGAGGGCCAGAGCGCGCCCTTCGAGCTGGGCAAGAATATCGACGGCCTGTCCGGTGCGACCATTACCTCCCAGGCTGTGGTGGAAGCGGTCAACGCGGCCTGCGCCGCCCCCGCCAACCCCGATGCTGTGCCCTTTGATCTGGGCGGCAAGGAAGAGGAGCCCTCCGTGGAGACCTCTGCCAAGCCCGTTCCCGCCGGTGCGCGGACTGCCGCGGCCCCCGGCTTCGTGGGCGAGGACGTCCGTGTGACCCTGACCCTGGATGAGTCCGGCGCGATCGCGACCCTCGACATCGACGTGAGCGACCAGGTACCCCCGGCCTGTGACCTGGTGCTGGCGGATAGCTTCGTGAACCAGTTTATCGGCAAGACCGGCCCCTTCGTCAAGGGTGAAAATGTGGATATCGTGAGCGGCGCGACCTTCACCTCCGACGGCGTGATCAATGCGGTCAACGCTGCGCTGGAGGCCCCTGCCGCTGAGGCTTCTGATGCCGAGGTGCTGAAGAGCAGCGCTGTGGGCTTTGTGGGCGAGGACGTGCGCGTGAACGTGACCCTCGACGCTGAGGGCGCGATTGCGACGCTGGAGATTGACGTGAGCGATCAGGTTCCCCCGGCCTGCGACCTGGTGCTGGCGGAAGAGTTCGTCAACCAGTTTGTCGGCAAGAAGGGCCCGTTTGTGAAGGGCGAAAATGTGGACGGCGTGACCGGCGCGACCTTCACTTCTGACGGCGTCATTGCTGCGCTGAACAAGCTGTTCCCGGCTGAGGAAGCCGTGGAGGAAGCCCCTGCTGCCGAGGTGCTGAAGAGCAGCGCCGTGGGCTTTGTGGGCGAGGATGTGCGCGTGAACGTGACCCTCGACGCTGAGGGTGCGATCGCGACGCTGGATATCGACGTGAGCGATCAGGTGCCCCCGGCCTGCGACCTGGTGCTGGCGGATAGCTTCGTCAACCAGTTTGTCGGCAAGAAGGGCCCGTTCGTGAAGGGCGAAAATGTGGACGGTGTGACCGGCGCGACCTTCACCTCTGACGGCGTGATCGCCGCGCTGAACAAGCTGTTCCCGGCTGAGGAGGCCGTGGAAGAAGCCCCCGCTGCCGAGGTGCTGAAGAGCAGCGCCGTGG